>JAFIGI010000009.1 GCA_020831465.1 Chlamydiales bacterium | reverse complement strand
GCTCCTTGATGGCCAGTTTGAAAAAGTCTACTCCTCTGAGTTTTGAAAGTTCATCTTGTTTTTTGCCCATTTTTGAATCCCTATTTTTTTTGGAAAAACAAGGATCATAAATTTAAATTTATTTTTCCGAAATGGTATAATTCCTTACAGGTTCATGAAAAATCAGGTCAAATCGGACAGGTCCGACCATTTGTTGGGGCTTATAAACGATTTCAACGAACATAGAATAATCTTGAGTATGTATTAGATAGCCATTCTCAACTGCTTTGACTCCCAAGATTTGTTCGGATGATGGGAGTTTTTTGCTCAATTGATCGTTCATTACAATATTTCTCAACTCCGCAATGCTTTGATTTAGAGGTGAAAGGATTGCATAAGCGGGTGAACTTGCTAATAAAACTAGAGCAATTAAGAGTTTTTTCATTTTTAAATCTCCTATTTGTATTTTAATGATAAAAAAGAAATTTGATAAATATTTTTTTCTCCTCAATAATATAGATAATATTATGAGAGGGTGTGATGCGCTGGGCTGGCGTGTTTTTTCTTTTTGTATTCAGTTTTATACGCCTCGAAGGCAATAACATTCAAGTTCTTAAAGAGTCGCCTGTCCACGAGGCATTTGTAACTCAGGAGTTTGGGAACTTAATTTTGCAAGCCGTCCCTGACAAACCTCCTCCTCCAATTACTGAAGATTCACCTCAAAACATCAACAATGGTTTGACTTGGATTCCGGGCTACTGGCATTGGTCGCGTGATGTTGGTGATTATATCTGGATTAGCGGCGTTTGGCGGAGGCCTCCTCCGGGATGCAAGTGGATTTCGGGTCGCTGGGTAAACTACCAATTTGGTTGGGTTTGGTTGAAAGGGTTTTGGAGTCAGACAACTGATTCCGAAATGGTCTATATCCCCGAGCCGCCGCCCAATCCGCTCAATGAGAGCGTGCCTAAACCGCCTTCTCCGGAGGATCACTATTTTTGGGTTCCGGGATATTGGGAATGGCAGAGCGATTCTCAAGCCTATCGATGGCTCTCCGGCCGATGGAGTTTGATTGGGAAGTTACAATATGTTCCTGCACAGTACCATTGGCGCGAAAAAGGATATTTTCTAGTGCCGGGTTTTTGGGATTGGGCCCTTGAAAGTAGGGGGGTGGCCTTCGCAGCCATTTCAATCGCCCAAAAGGATCAAGATCTCGTTTATAAGCCTTCTGAATCGATAAATCCCTTGATCATTTTAGTCAGGCTCTTTCCCCATTGGCCAAATTACTCTACTCTTTTCCGCTTTCATTTCTTTTATCATCGTGATTTATGGGTTTCTTGGGGGGCGATCCCTCCTTGGTGGAGTTGGTCGACCTGGTGGTCCCTTCCTGTTCAGGATAGCTGGTGGCTCTGGTGGTGGTGGTCGCATGAGAGGTATCCAAATCCACCATGGGTGACCGAAGAGTTGGCCGAGATGATCACGCCGCCAACAGAGATGGCCCTAAAAATCATGAAAGATGCGACTCCACCCCCTATTGTAACTACGAATGGTGTTATCGGATGCAAAGAATTAATTGAGTCACTAATTAAAGTTTCAGGAAAAGAGGAACCAATCCTATCCAGCGATCCAAAACAAGTTGAACAGGTTCAAGACTTTGCCGATCCAACGATTCCGATTCCTCCCTACCTAAGGCCGAAAGGGGAGGAAAAGTTGAGAAGGGGTCCTCAAAAGCCCGCTCCTGATGCCGATTTATCAAAGATGAAGCTTTCTCCGGGCCGCGTGAAGCTTCCTCCGCGATATGAGGATCAGGAAAAACAAGCCTCTGAATTAGAGGAATTGCCTAGTGGAGTAAACGGATTCGAGTCTTTTACGCTTCCTAAATCATCCTCGAACAATCCCCCGAGACATACACCCTACTACCTTCGGAGATCTGAAGAAAATATCATTTCGAACACCCTTAGAGCTCAGAAAACTCCGAGAGCACCACCTACCCCGACAGCTCGTCGCGATTACGTTCAGCGCTATCGCCGCTTTTACGGACCGGCACCCTTTCAAGGCTACGACCCCTCCATTCACTATGAATATCCTCAACCCCAACTGCAGACTCAACATCTCAACACCATGATGGGGTATCCGCTCGATAAGGAAAATCCTGCAGGCCCAAGGGTCCACCAATTTCCGGGAAACGAATCTACTCTCCCGAATTATTAAATATATTGCTTTATAAAATCCTAATATTTTAGTGGCTTTATTTTTTTAGCAGATTTATAATTTGCCTCTTTTAACCCCATGAGGTTATTTTATGAAGCTTAAGATATTTGCTATTTTGACCGTTGCGGCTGTTTTATTAGTCCCTACTGCTGCCCATGCTGGAGGGCCGCGTTTTAGTTTTTCACTCAATCTTGTCGATTTTCTTTTGCCCCCTCCTCCTCCTGTCTACGTCTGCCCTCCCCCTCCCCAATATGTTTATATCCAAAGATACCCTGTTTATATTGAAAGGCAGCCGGTCTATGTGGAGTGCCATAAGGTCGTCAAAGAGCATCACTATTCTTGCCAATGTCCCGATTGCTATGCTCAAGATATCAGCCCGCAACGTCCACACAGGCATGGCCGTTAACCCTTAACGACGAGGCGGGGACGCAATCTTGCCACACGGCGAGCGAGTCCCGCCTCTTCTACGGCCTCTACGACTAGGTTCACATCCTTATAGGAGTCGGGCATCTCTTCAACAATCGTTCTAAATGCATTCGCTCTTACTTCGACCCCTTGCGCTCTCATGTATTCGATAGGCTCTCTCCCTTTCCACGCTTTTTTTGATTCGATCCGGCTTCTTGAGCGGCCTGCCCCATGGCAGCAGCTGCTCCACGTAATCGGGTTTCCCTGGCCGACAAGAAGGAAGCTGGCTCGCCCCATATCCCCGGGGACTAGAACGGGCTGTCCAGACCTTTGAAAAATCTTTGCCAGCTCGGGGTGACCTGGTCCGAAACTGCGCGTTGCGCCTTTTCGATGGACGCAGAGGTTTTGATCCGCATGCCGTTCCCTTTTCGCGATATTATGGCAGACATCGTAGAGAAGGCGGATCTGCTCAGGCTGAGTATTGAGCACCTTTTTGAATGCCATGCGAATTTGGTCGAGAATTTGTTGCCGGTTATTAAAAGCAAAGTTTGCTGCGGCCGACATCGCAGCAAAATAGCGCTTTCCTTCGCTACTTTTAATTGGAGCGGCGACGAGCTGTTTGTCGGGAAGCCTCTCCGCAAAACCCTTTTTGATAAATTCGTTTAATGCATCTTGGCAGACCTGGTGTCCAAAGCCACGCGAACCGGAATGGATCAAGATGTAGAGCTGCCCCTCTTCGACACCCCATTCTGCGGCGACATCAGGGAGAAGAAGGGTTTTCACTTCGCCGATTTCGACAAAGTGATTACCCGATCCAATCGACCCAATCTGTTTGCGCCCCCTCTCTTTCGCCATTTTGGAGACAGCATCAGGATCGGCCTCCTTGATGCAGCCTTGACTCTCGCAATGCGTTAAATCTTCAGGAAGTCCAAAGCCCTCTTCTACCGACCACGCAGCGCCCATTTTGAGAAGGTTCTTGTAATCCGCATCGCTTATACCTCTTCCGGAGTGTCCGTGTCCCACTCCTGAGGGGACCTGCCTATAGATCTCATCAAGAAGGGTATCCAGCGCTTTCTCTTTAAGTTCGCGATAGCGATAAGGCGCCAGCGCGAGGCGCACTCCGCAATTGATATCATACCCAACACCGCCGGGGCTGATCACCCCTTCTTCCCAATCCATCGCGGCGACTCCTCCAATAGGGAATCCATATCCCCAATGGATATCCGGCATCGCAATGCTGTAGCCGACAACTCCCGACAAGTAGGCCACATTGCGTACCTGTTCAAGAGGGCGCTCCATTTCAAGCTCTTTAAGAAGCTCTTCTGAGGCGATGATGAGCCCCGGTACGCGCATCCCTCCTCTTTGAGGAACTTTGTAAGTGCAGGGAGCGATCAGTTCTAATTCATCAAACATCAACAATCATCTCCCAATCTAAAATTTCCTCTCTCTCTTCCAGCCGGCTATGGAAACTAACCGCTTTGAAAGGGCAGCTTATCTCCTGATCGACCCTCGCGACAAGCTCATTCAATCCGATAATCACATCATCAAGATCACGAATCCCATCATGTTTGCTCAAAAAAGGCAGTATCGCAGGGAAAGAGAAGGCAAGCGCGATCCTTGCATGGCTAAACAGCTGATCGTAACTCTCTGCGCGCACCCAATAGGCAATATCGGCTTCGTGTGAAATTTCCTCCAAAGGAGCAACAAGCGTAAAGCTCCAAATAGGCTGATAGTGCAACTCTCCCTTGCTTTCATATAAGTGAATGTTTTTGAGGTAAAAGGGGAGGGGAGTGAATTGCCTTTTCCACACACTCTCGTTGAAAGGCGCCCTGGCGAGCGTGACATGCGGATTGAAGCGATGATGCGTGTTGGGTGCATACCCCTCATTTCTAAGCCATTCGATCAACTTTTCATAAAAGGCTTTGATCGGCGTCTCCTCTTCCATAAAATCGAGATGCCATGCGACAACCCGTGGACGGCTAGGAGGTAAAAAAAGACATTGATCAAATTGGCCCGCAAAACCTACTTTAAAAGATGGCTTTGGAAAGGCTTCAAGCGCGCTTTTTAGGTGTTCCGCATTAACCTCTCCAAGAAACGCGAGAGTCAGATGACGATCGCCTTCGTCTATCAGGCGACCATGAGGCAATGCTTCCGGCCATGGGGCATCCACTTCCAGACCAAAAAATAGACGTTTTTGTTCACGCTTCATAAAATAGAATCTTATGAAAGAGAGAGCTAACATGGTAGAGAAAAAGACGCTGATTTCTCAAGAAATCAAAATTCCGATCGGATCGATCTCTTTGGATGGGTATTTACACATACCGCCGGAAGCGAAAGGGATTGTCCTCTTTGCCCACGGAAGCGGGAGCTCTAGAGATAGCCCCCGCAACAAATTGGTCGCGACCTTCCTCGAAGACAATCAGATCGGAACCCTCCTTTTTGATCTGCTCACACCAAAAGAGGAGGAGGTAGACCGAATCACCCGGGAGCTGCGTTTCAACATCCCTTTGCTTGCGGAGCGCTTAATCGCTACCACCGAGTGGATCCAAGAAAACCCCGAAACACGCTCCTTCACCATCGGCTATTTAGGCGCCAGCACCGGCGCAGCCGCCGCCCTCATCGCCGCGGCAGAGCTGGGTCCAAAGATAGGTGCGGTCGTTTCACGCGGTGGACGTCCCGACCTTGCAGGACATGCCCTTCATAAAGTGCGCAGCCCCACACTTTTAATCGTGGGTGGAAATGACTTCGGGGTGATCGAACTCAATCAGAGTGCTTTCGATCTCATTGAATGTAATAAAAAATTTGAAATTATCCCCGGCGCGACCCATCTATTTGAAGAGCCCGGAACATTGGAAGAAGTTGGCCGCATGGCCTCAATTTGGTTTACAGACAATCTTTAAGCCGTTAAAATTTAGGGTGTGACTAATTGTTTATGTTTTAGGTGCCCCTCTCCGACTCCGGCTGAAGATCTCTGTGAGAGAAGGATCGACTACGGCCTTTCGGCTCTCATGATAACGGGTATTGTCTTACTTATTATCGGAGCTTGTATTCAAAATGGTTATATCCCCCTGAGCGGGACTGCAACAAACTATTTTTTTGGATTTGGAGGCGCCCTATTTGGCGTCGGCTTCCTTGGTCTTTTTATCCGAAGTTGTTGTGGCGGGGTTGTAAAATCCCTTCAACGCTTATAGCAGAATCAGCTGAAAAATTTACATTTTGACCTGCCTGAAAGGCATCTAACAATAAATTTTCTTTTACATTTTCATAAAAATCTATTTTTAAGTATAATAGAACTTGTAAAAAGTAAAGTTTGGAGGGTAAAAATAGGTATAAGTGAAACAACAGCGACTTTAAGTGATGCGACATGGAATATAATCGATCGTCAAAAAGAGAGCGCAAAAACAGTGCGATGGCGTGATTTAAGCTCAAGAGATCAAGTGGAGGAAAAAGCCGCTCGCATTGCTGTAGTTGCATTCGCGATTATTTGCGCTTTGTTTGTTGCAGGTCTTTTAACTTGCTTCGCAACTACAGTCTATGGGGACATCCGTTTGATAACGGGCATCGCTATTCCAGTAGCATTAATCCTGGGCGGCTTGGGTTTCTCGTCGTTTTTGATTGATAGAGAGGAGATGTTGCGAGGACCGTTTCGTTGTAAATTCTCTAGAGAGGATACTCTAACCCATATCGATAGTTTAAAGAGAGACAGTTTAAAGAAAATTTTCAGCCATTACAGAAAAAAACGTCTCGGAGGATTGCAACCCCTTTATAGAAATGGAATTCTCACCACAGATCAGGCCCAGAGATTACACAATATTTTAGAAAAATATCCTAACTCAACAGGTGAACCAACAGAAGACCCGCTTGAAAATGAATGGGAAGCTCTCAAGGGAGATATTAAAGAGCATCTTAGTCTAACAGACTGATAACCTCTTCGTCGGTCGTTTGATCGAAGGAGTCATAGAATTGCCCGACAGAAAAAAAGGAGGGGGGCGTCGAAAGGCAGAGGGTCTTGTCTGCCTCCCTTTCCAATTTGGCAAGCGTATCGGGTGGAGCGACTGGAACCGCAATCACAATCTCTTTAGCCTCTTCAGCCCTTACTGTCTTGAGAGCCGCCCGCATCGTCGAGCCGGTCGCAAGCCCGTCATCGATAATGATCACCCTTTTACCCTTAAGGTTGCGCGGCGGGCGATTTTTCCGGTAGTGATCGAGCCGCCATTTTGCTTTCTGGGCCTCTTCTTCGACGCTCTTTTTCAAGTCGTCTTGAGAAATACCGAGTTCGCGCACAAGCTCTTGAGAAATAATGCTTTCTCCTGTTTCAGTGACCGCTCCGATCGCATATTCTTCATTGAAAGGAGCGCCGATTTTGCGCGGGGAGACGATGTCGAGGGGAAGGTGTAGTGCTTTGGCAACTTCTGCACCTACAACGACTCCGCCTCTCGGAAGTGCAATGACGATCGCCTCTGGATCGTTGGCATATTCCTTAAGCGCTTCCGCTAGCTGTCTGCCGGCATTTCCTCGATCTTTGTAAATCATATTTAGAGGCTAGCCGATTCAAGAAAGTTTGTCCAGATCGCGAGTTGTTCGGGAGTCGGCGCCGTTTGAGATTCGGGATAGTGGAAGGTGACCGACAAGACCCAGCCGCCTACGCAAGAGTTTAATCCGATCCAAGCGCGGTAGCCGGCTCGACCGTCGGAGTCGATGCAGGAGGCAACAAGAACGGGATGCTTCTCCCAATACTTTTTGTAGATATCGATCTTCGTGCAGCCCATCAATCTAAATCGATCGTAAAGGCTCTCTTCGTTTTGAAACGTCGTCTGATCTTGCTGGATGATGTCGCCGCTTAGTCGGACGAAGAAAAAAACGTCGTCGATTTTATGCGTCATGCAGAGCCTCTTGATCGCCTCTTTCTCTCCCCAGACCACCCCGCTGTATAAATCGGGATCGGGACCCATCACGAAGCTCTCGGGAATGCGCGGTTCGACGCTCAACCTGTCGGGGAAGGGAGGGAGAAGCTCCCTCCCAAATAAAAGAGTGTTAATGCTCAGACAAAGAAGGAACGCTTTCTTCCACATAAGCCCACTTAAAATCAGCCTGTCCCAGATCATTCACTGTCAGCCCCTGCACTCTGGGCGATTTCAAATACTTGGCATGGACCATATAAAGGGGTATAATCGGCATCTCATCTAAAATCAAGAGTTCTGCTTGTTTTAGGTGTTCGAGGCGAACTTTAGGATCGGGCTCAGCATCGGCAAGATCAAGCAATTGGCGGTAATGGTCGTTCTCCCACTGGGGAGCGTTGTACCTGTGGGCTTTCTCTTTGAAAAACTCAAGGGTATAAATGGGATCATTGAAGGCACAAAACCAGATGCAGCCACCGATTTGAAACTGTCTCTCTCCTAAGTTGGCGAAAAAGACATTCCACTCCGAAGGGATTAGTTCGACTTGAATCCCCAAAGTGCGTTCCCATTGCTGCTGAATGGCTTCAGCGAGTTTCTTCTGGCCGGGGATATCACTGTAGCTATAGAGGAGGTTCGGAAATTCATCACGGGTCAAGTTCAATTCGCGAAGCCCTTCATCGAAAAGCTTGCGCGCTTTTCGAAGGTCGGAATCGGGATATAGTTCTCTTGCGGTTAAGGAAGAAAGCGAGAGAGGGACCAGACTCTTTGTCGGCGCTTCGCCCAGAGCGACATGACGCGCAAGCGCCTCGCGGTTGAGGGCGACCGAAAGAGCACGGCGAATTTTCGTAGAATTGAGCGGAAACTTCTCTGTATTGAGAGAAATCCAATAAACCCCGTCGATCGCTTTGCTGTGGAATGTAGGCGAGTTGGAGATTTTTTCGATCGAGTCTAAAGGGAGGTTCGTAAAGGGGTGGCCTACCCAGTCGATCTCTCCTTTTTCGTACATCAAGATCACAGTATTGGGGTCGTTAACCAGCGAAGTATGAATGGCTTCCAAATAAACGGAGTCCGCGTCCCAATAATCAGGGTTTTTTTCCAAAACGAGCTCTTTGTCGTGCTCCCACTTAGCAAGCCGAAAGGGCCCGTTGAAAAGGGTCGGGTTCTCGCAATTGTCGTAAAGGGGGGAATAAAGTGCACTCGCGACCAGGTCGAGAAAATAGGGAGTGGGATGTTCGAGGTCGACAACGAGAGTACTCGCATCCACAGCCTGAATCCCCACCTTCTCAAGAGGGACCTCTCTCTTTTTAGCCTTTTCGGCGTTTTTGATGCAGTAGAAGAGATCTGCACGCAAGGCATTGGAGTCCGGAGCAATCGCTGCTTTCCATGCTTGCTCAAAGTGGGACGATGTGACAATTTCCCCATTTGTCCATACCATACGACGGATCGTGAAGGTATATCTTGTCTTATCGGGGGAGATTTCCAGTTTTTCAGCTCCTGCAAGCTCGGGTACTCCCTCCGGGTTGAGGCGTGTCAAACCTTCGAATAGGGCTTTTTGGAAATTACGGCACATCAGATCAATCCCCGTATGGGGATGCAGAGAGGAGAGGTCTCCTTGATTATTGATACGTAATATTTGGGTGGGGGAGATGCGCATTTCATCCCTTTTTTGTTGTTTTTGGCATCCAATTAAGGAACTGATCAGTAATAGAATAAAAAATAAGTTAATTAGTCTCATGGGTTTCCTTGTAGGTATTTTCGAGATAGGCGGCTCTGAAATCGATTTGGTTTGTATTGGAAAGGATGCATCCTTGCAGCCGTGGGTTTTTCACATACCGGAACTTTTGATAAAAGAGGGGGATGATTGGCATCTCGTCTATAAGGATCTTTTCTGCCTCCTGAAGAAGAGCCATGCCGGCTGAAAGATTATCGGTGTGTTTGGCTTTATGGATCAGTCGCGAGAAGCGAGGATTTTTCCAGGTTGTAGTGCGCAAAGTGTGTTCTCTATATACGATGAGGTCATAAAAATAAGAGGGGTGGTCATAGCGCGGATACCAGACAAGGCCGCCCACCATAAAGTCGCCCCGGTGAAGCACTTCGAAATAGGTGTTCCAGAGAATCCGCTCGTAGGCCACCTTCACTCCAAGAGTCTCTTCCCACTGTCGTCCAACTTCGCGGCTGATTGCTTCTTGTTCTTCTATTTCGCTGTGTGTGATGACTATGGTGGGTAAATCTTGTAGGGTGAGCCCTAGTTCCTCAAGCCCTTTTTGAAAATAGAACCTGGCTAACTCGGGATCGTTTTCGGGTATCGGTGGGCGCTCGTTATTTGGCGGTGTGTGGGCGAAACCGTAGGCAGGAGTGTCATTGCTGCTCAGAACCTTGTCGATCAATTCCTTCCTGTTTAATGAGTAGGCAAAGGCCTTGCGGATAGGAGCGCTTTGAAAAGGAAGGAGCTCGTAGTTCAACTGAATCCAGAAAAGGCCGTAATTATTTTCGGAACTTTCCAAAATGCCCTTTTTTTTCAAGGGAGGGATTTCGTGGGGAGAGATCTTTGTCAGAGGATCTCCTACCCAATCGAGTTCCCCGGCAACGTATAAATCTAAAGCCGTTTTTTCGCTATTGATGATGCTGAGTTGGATTCGGTCAAGTTTGACTGATGAAGCGTCCCAGTAGTTTGGATTTTTCACGACCTGAAGGTCATCATTGAGCTTCCACAAATCGAGCTTGAATGGGCCGTTGCATACATAGGTCTCGCCGCTGTGGTAGGCCCATCCCGGATGTTTTTGGTCGATCTCGCGGCAAAGAGGGGAGTAGACCCAGCTTGCGGCAAGTGAGGGGAAAGCAGGGAAGGGGAATTCGAGCTCAACGAAGAGGGTTTGCTCGTCTAGAGCTCGTACCCCCACCTGATTCATGGGGATCTCTCCCTTTTTGACCGCTTCGGCATTTTTAATTGGAAAGAATAGAAATGAGTAGGGAAAGCGAAAATCGGGCTCAAGGATTTTTTTCCACGCATATTCAAAGTCGTATGCAGTCAGTGGGGCACCGTTTGACCAAAAGCTCTTCCTAAGGTGGAAACGGAAGGTTTTCTTATCTTCAGAAAAGGTGTAGGAGCTGGCAATTGCGGGTTCAATTTGACCTGTTTCAGTGAAGCGCATAAGTCCTTCGTAGAGCATCTTGATGACAATTCCTGAAGTTCGGTCGGCTCCGATTCGAGGATCGAGGGATTGAGCCGCACGGGGTAGGTGAAGGTGAAGGACTTGCTGGTTAAGCCTATTCTCCAGCCAAGAAGAAACGGCATTATCAATCATGCGGATGAAGTGATCGGATTGCTCTTTGGTCGGATTAAGATAAAGGTAACAATGGTAATGAAACCCGTCGACCTCTGCATAGGCTGCAGCAAGTTGAAGGGGGTCGATTTCAAGCTGCTTGAGAACTTCGCTTAGCCTCTCCTTGATTTCGAAATGGGTCGATTTGATCACCAATGCGAGCGCATCGTGCAGGACCTCGATTTTCTTCAAACACTCTTCTTGATTAGGAAGTTCAATCTGAAGGGCTTCGAGGAAGAGGGAACAGAGCACTTTCCCTTTTTCGGGTGCGATATAGGTTTGCATGATCGAAGGTGTTAGCGAGTAGAAGAGATTTTCGAGCAGGAAGGCATTTTGCTTCGCCTTGGGACCCAACTCCTCTTTAATCGCTTCAAGCTGTTCGTTTTGCTTGAAAAGGAACCCCCCATTGTAATCACGGAAGGGCCCTACCATTTTTTCAACGGCTTTTACCACATATTGGCGCGCTTTTACTAGGTCGACGGAATGGTTTTTGCGTAAAAATAACTGGTTCTCAATTTCGAGTGAAAAGACATTTGCTTCTTTGATGTATTTTTTACGCAGGTAGCCGACATTCGCAACGCGCTCAGGGATAAAGTGGATATTGGGTGGAAGCAGGCGGCTGAGCTTGGCGAGGTTGCGGCTGCTTTTATTCAGGATTCGCAAGAGAATGATGTTGAAACGCAACAGGTCGTTATGCTGCTCTTGGAAAGAGATGATCGCTTGTGGAAGATCGCGAACGAATTTGAGCTCTTGGCTTAAGTTGATGATGTTGCGGATGAGCTCCTCCTCGTTTCGCGGGATGAAAAGAGAAGGGGAGAGATACTCGATGCTATTCTTTAGTTCGTGTGTCAGTTCATCCTTCAACTTTTTAATCTCGTCGAGCGTAAAATCTTCTCCTTTTGTTTTCTCGATCTCTAGATAAATTGTAAGCAGGTTGTTCTCTTCGTTTCTATGTGCGTAATAGGACTCTTGAAGAGCCCGTACATGAGGAATAAGCCGTTGAATCGCTTTAAGGATGTGGCGTAGTTCGAAGGATTCATAATCTTGAAGCGAATTTAGGCAGATCGCGATTCCGAGCACTTTTTTTAAGCCGAAGGGGTAATGTAAATGGGTTTGCATGAGTTTTAAATAGAGATGGCGGCTATGAGGGAAAAGCTTTACGTCTTTTTCTATGGCTTTTTGGAAGAGATAATGGGCGCAGATAATTCTGCAGAGATGGCGGTGATCGCGAATTTCCCTGAATTCTTTGCGGCAATGGGCTAGAAAGTGTTGGATTTCGCGGAAGATGTCATGGGAGAAACGCTTGGGGTAGCGGCGGATCAGTTCTGCAACAGAATCATATATATAAGAGGTGTGGCCGGCTAGGGAGAGGCGTTTCATTTCAAGAACATGCTTCGCATTGCCTGACGAGAGGGAGCCGAGTTTGATTCCATCGGCGAGTCCGGGAAGCCGTTTCTGGATCGCTCTGAGCGTTTTTTCATCTGGGATATGGACGAGAAGCTCGACAAAGAATAATGGAGTCTTCCAGTAGGGGAGTTGAAAATCTAGATTTCTGGATGAAAGGAGCTTAAGTTGCTTATTTGGCACTAGCCAGTTCATGAGCATCTCTTCGGCAAAAAGAACGGTTCTGCGACTCCATTCGGATGAACAGAGAAGGTAGAGGGAAAAAGCGCCCGGAGCTTCCCTTACCCCTTTCCACTTTAGTAGAGGTAGCTTTTTTGCGAGGTCTTCTTGAGTCGCAAGTTCACGTCCGAAGACTTTATTCGCGAGCTTAAGCAGACTCTGTCGATGTTTTTGCAAGTAATTGATGTCTGAGGAGGTTAATTCCTCTTGAAGCATGGGCTGTCTCCTTTGGAAAGAGTATTCGGATTTACACTTTTTAAATCAAATTTTAATCGTTTTTTGATGAAATTGTTAAATAAATTTCAAAGACGTATCATATAACTATATGGGAGACGAGGAGCACTGGTACAAAGAAGCGATCATCTATGAACTGCACGTGAAATGCTTTTACGATAGTTCTGGAGATGGATATGGCGATTTTCGAGGTCTCACTCAAAAGCTTGATTATTTGCAAGACTTGGGGGTGACGGCAATTTGGCTTCTTCCCTTTTATCCATCACCTTTAAAAGATGACGGATATGATATCGCAGATTACACCAATGTCCACCCGCAGTATGGGAGGCTGCGCGATTTCAAGCGGTTTTTGCGCGAAGCGCATCGGCGTGGGCTTAGAGTGATTACTGAGCTTGTTGTCAACCATACTTCAGATCAACATCCTTGGTTCCAGAGAGCGAGATACGCTGAAAAGGGATCAAATCACCGCAATTTTTATGTTTGGAACGATTCGCCGGATAAATATAAAGACGCGCGGATCATTTTTCAGGATTTCGAAAATTCCAATTGGACGTGGGATCCTGTTGCGCAGAGTTATTTTTGGCACCGTTTCTATTCGCACCAACCCGATTTGAATTTCGACAACCCTGAAGTACACAAAGCGATTTTTCAGAAGCTTAGTTTCTGGATGAAATTGGGTGTCGATGGAGTGCGTCTCGATGCTGTTCCTTACTTATATGAAAGGGAGGGGACGATCTGCGAAAATCTTCCCGAAACCCATCTCTTTTTAAAAAAATTGCGCGCCTATATCGACACCCATTTTGAAGAGAGGATGCTTTTAGCTGAGGCGAACCAGTGGCCGGAAGATGCAGCTAAATACTTCGGGGATGGAGATGAATGCCACATGGCATTCCATTTCCCTGTAATGCCTCGTCTCTTCATGTCGATTCATTTGGAAGATTCGCTTCCAATTATCGAGATTATGGGGCAAACACCTCAGATCCCCTCGATTTGCCAATGGGCGTTATTTCTGAGGAACCATGATGAGCTAACACTTGAGATGGTCACGGATGAGGAGAGGGACTATATGTTCCGTGTCTACGCCCATGATCCTCAAGCCCGCGTCAATCTCGGAATCCGCCGCCGGTTAGCTCCTCTATTGAAAAACGACCGCCGAAAGATCGAACTGATGAATGCTCTTCTCTTTTCGCTTACAGGAACTCCTGTCCTCTATTATGGCGATGAAATCGGCATGGGGGATAATATCTACTTGGGAGATCGAGATGCCGTACGTACGCCAATGCAATGGAGCAACGACCGCAATGCAGGGTTTTCGCGAGCTAACCCTCAACAGCTCTACCTGCCCCCTATAATCGATCCCGAATACCACTATGAAACTTTAAATGTCGAAGCGCAGCTCAACAATCCTTATTCCCTCTTATGGTGGACAAAGCAGCTGATTGCTCTGAGGAAACGCTATAAAGCTTTAAGTTATGGAACCACCGAATTTCTTGTTCCGCAGAATAGAAAAACGCTCATCTTTTTCCGGGAATATAAAGACGAACTTTTGATGATCCTCGCTAACCTCTCCCGCTTTTCCCAGTATGTAGAGTTGGATTTGAAAAAATACAATGGATACTCGCTTGTCGAAATGTTCTCCGGACAACGTTTTCCGCAAATTGGAGAGCTTCCCTATTTTTTAACGCTGGGTCCTTATGGCTACTACTGGTTTTCATTGGAAAAGCAGCGCGAGGAGAGCGTGATCGAAGCCGCAGGACGCGAAAGGGAAGAGCAAATCTTCGACTATACTCTTCAGAAAGAGAGCGCGCGTCTTTTTCACTCTTCGATGCGCTACCCCCTTGAAAGAATTCTAAGCAAGTATTTAACCAAACGTGGCTGGTTCCAGTCCTATCTTCCTTTGCTCGATAAGACAAAGACAAAAATTGTCGACCATTTCCATCTTTCAAAGCAAGATTTGGAGCTTGTTCTTTTGGAAATCACCCTTACAACGGGAATCGTCCATCAACTCCCCATTTTTATCCGCTATCTTGAAGGGGAGCAGGCAAGAGAAAAAATGGAACACGCTCCTGAGAATGTCATCGTCAATTTGAAGGGATTGAAGAGGGTGACGGTCCTTTACGATTGCGGAATGGAGCCTGGGCTTGGAGAGGTTTTTCTCGATGCGATCTTGAACAGACGCCGTTATCGTTCTGAAGAGGGAGAGTTGAGGGGCGTGACATTGACAAAGGTGCGGGAGAGCGTCCCTCTGCTCTCTCTTGGCGAAAAGGATATCGAAGAGATCCAACGCAACCATCATGCAGTGATCTTCCCATTGGAGAAAGGGGTGTTGAAAATTTTCTCGTTGATTGAAGAGGGGATGGATCTCGATGTTGAGATGCGTCTCTTTTTAACGCAGAAAACCGACTTTCGTGCCTTTTTGCCTCTCCTGGGTTACATCGAATACTCGACCCATGCTCGCACCACTGTCGCATTGGCTGAGGAAATCGTCTCGTATAGACGCGAGTTTAACGCAAAAGAGCTTGCAATCGAAGCGGCCGACCGCTTTTTAGTCCGAATGGAGGCAAAACCTCCCGATCTAGTCTCTGACGAACGACTCTTTCCGAGCAAGACTCTTTTGAGCCTTGCCGAGGGCAAGCTAGAAGAAAATGTACATGCCCTTTTAGAGGAACATTTAGAGTCTGCTCGCCTTTTAGGGGAGACAACGGCCGCTTTTCATCGCGCGCTGTGCTCCTATCAGATAGACCCCGATTTTGCCTCGATTCCTTTTACACTTTTCTATCAACGGTCGATCTACCAGACTATTCGCCGTAAAATTCTAGAAGCTTTTAACAAGCTCCAAACAATCAACCATGAAACACTTGGGGAGGAAATCAACCAACTTCTCGGATTTAAGGAGCGCCTTTTGAATATGATGAAGTTCCTCCCGCACCACAAGCTCCAAGCCGAAAGGACCCGCTACCATGGGAATTACATGCTCGAGAACCTCCAATATACCGGAAAGGAGTTTCTGATCGCTAACTTCGAGGGGAATCCTAACTTGACCTACACGGAACGGCGTTATAAACGCTCACCCCTTTTGGATTGCGCCTCCATTCTTCTTTCCTTGGCTGAAGCAGGATTCGAGGCGGTCGACCGGCTGAAGGCGCGCTCTCTTTTGCGCGAAGAGCAGGTCAAGCTCGCTAATAAATGGGCTCATCTTTGGTCGCTCTGGAACGGCTCTTCATTTTTAAGGGCTTATTTCCGCTCCCTCGGGGAAGTTTGCTTTCTTCCTCAGAGCAGGAAAGAAATTGATTTTCTTCTCGGACTCTTTTTGATAGAACGAAGTGCTGAAAGAGTCGCAACGGCGAAGGAGGGGCGCCTTGATGCGCCAATCGCGACGCTTCTTTATTGGCTTCCGATCTATGAGACTATCACACTACATGAACGATTTTAACCTTTCTGATGTCCCTGCCTCTGTCTACCGTTTTCAGCTCAATGCCGAATTCCCCTTAAGCAAGGCGATCCGATATCTTCCTTATTTGAAAGATTTAGGGGTGGAGGGTATCTACTGCTCTCCATTTTATGACGCCTATAGTCCCCACGGCTACGATGTGACCGATCCCAATCGGCTGAATCCACAGATCGGTTCTCCGGAAGAGTTCGCCGAGTTCTGTCAGACCCTCAAAGAGCTTGGGCTCAAGCAGATCATCGACGTTGTTCCAAACCACATGGGATTTAAAGGAGGGAAGAATGCATGGTGGCAGGACGTCTTAGAAAAGGGCCCCAACTCCCGTTTTGCGATCTTTTTTGACATCGATTGGAATCCCGAAAAAAAAGAGCTCCATAACCGTGTTTTGCTCCCGATTTTAGGCGCCCACTATGGAACAGCCCTTGAGAATCAGGAGATTCGGCTCCATTATGATAAGGGGAAGTTTTGGGTGCAGTATGCCGATTATCCTCTTCCGATTGCCCCGCACACTTATGGGATGATTTTGGAAAACTACGAGAGCGCGACAAAAAAAGAGATTCAAAAAGCCCTTGTCCACTTGAATGGAAAAAAACGGGTACCCGAATCATTTGGACCGTTGGACCGGCTGCTCGAAGCGCAATTTTACCGCCTCTCTTATTGGCGCGTCGCGAGTCATGAGATTAATTACCGCCGATTTTTCAATATTCACGAATTAGTTGCTATCAGGATTGAAGAGGAAGAAGTTCTCGAATCGCACCACAAGTGGCTTTTTGAACTCATTCAAGAGGGGCATGTCCAGGGTTTGAGGATCGACCATCCCGACGGTCTATATGATCCGGTTACTTACTTCCAGCGGCTGCGTGCCCGCTATCCTATTTATACTGTTGTAGAGAAGATCCTCGATCGAAAAGAAGATCTGCCAGAAAGCTGGAAGGTCGAGGGAACAGTCGGCTACGACTACTTGAACGTCTTGAACGGAGTTTTTATCGACCAGGGAAACGAAAAGGCTTTCGATGCGATTTATGAAGAATTTTTAGGCGGTGCGCCTGATTTTGACGAAACGATCTACCAATCGAAAAAACTCTTGGCCCTTTATGAAATGGTGAGCGAAGTGGAGGCTCTCGGCTTGAAACTCGATCGCCTCTCAGAGCAGAGCCGCTACTACCGTGATTTTACCCGCCACGATTTGACCAAAGCTTTGGCCGAAGTGATCGCCTGCTTCCCCGTTTATCGCACATATATCGCGCCTGAGGGGAAGGTAAGCAAACGCGACAGCCGTTATCTAACGACCGCCATAGAAAAGGCGAAGAAGCGGGCAAACGACCTCGATCCCTCAATCTTTGATTTCGTCGAAAAACTCCTTCGCATTAAACTGAAAAACCAAAAAGGGTATCGCGAATTCGTCCTTCAGTTTCAGCAGCTCACCGCACCGATGATGGCAAAAGGACTCGAGGACACTACATTTTATGTATATAATCGCTTTATTTCTCTCAATGAAGTCGGAGGCGATCCTCCCCATTTCGGGTATTCTATAGACGACTTCCATCGTTTTAATCAGGAGAAGCTGAAAAAATGGCCTCTTGGTTTTGTCGCCTCTTCTACACACGACACCAAGAGGAGCGAAGATGTCCGCTATCGACTCAATGTCTTGAGCGAGATTCCTCAACAGTGGCGCCTTGAAGTGAAAAAGTGGTCTATGGCCACGGGCAAATATAAAGGGATTGGGCCTACGCTAAATACCGAATATTTTATCTATCAGCTTCTTGTTGGCGTCTGGCCCACCCATCCCCTTAAAAAAGGAGAATATGATGAGCTTGCAGAGCGTCTTTGGGAAGTCGTTTTGAAGTCTATTCGTGAAGCAAAACAAGAGACGAGCTGGATGTTTCCAAACGAGGAATACGAAGAGGCTGTCAGAAGCTTTTTCTTCTCTATACTTAAGCCTGACAAACACAACACCTTTTTAAAGTATTTTCTCCCTTTTCAGAAACAAGTTCACCGGCTTGGTTCATTGAACAGCTTATCGGCGAGTGTGCTGAAGATCGCATCCTGCGGAGTCGTCGATATCTATCAAGGCAACGAGCTTCTCAATTATCGCCTCGTGGATCCCGACAACCGCCGCCCCGTCGATTTCGAGTTGCGCAAGAAAGAACTCGCCTTGATTAAGAGAGCCGACCCGATCAAGCTGATGGCCACACAGGATTACAGCAGGCTTAAAGGATACCTCCATTGGAAAGCGCTGCATTTCCGTAAAGACCATCGCCCCTTATTCCTAGAAGGAAAGTATCTTCCCTTGAAAGTACGCGGGCAAAAAAAGGAACATGTAATCGCCTTCTCGCGCATACATGAAAATGAGAGATTGATCGTCCTTGCGGGACGTTTTTTTTCTTCGCTTGGACTTGGCTGGGGAGATACGGAAGTTGTTATTCCCCAAGAATGGCAGAAGATTGAGTGGATAGAGATTTTTACGGGAAGCAGTGCCTTCCTAAAATCGAGGGGTTCCTATAGAAGTCTTCTGGTTGCGGAAATTTTTCAACACCTACCTTTCGGGTATATTTATGGTGAAAACAGAAGTGTCGACATGGCAGCTCGATCTCGGAGCTAACCCAGATGAAAAAGGAAAAACGACCTTCAAAGTGTGGGCTCCTCACCACACCTCCCTCTTCTTGAGAGTGGTTGGAAAAGAGACATATCCAATGGTGCGCGCAAGCCGGGGTTTTTATACGTTTGAAAGCGATCAGATTGAGCCAGGAGACCATTATTTCTATGTGATGGGCAATGGGCTGGCACGCCCGGACCCTGTCTCCCGCTTCCTTCCGCAAGGCTTGCATGGTCCCACCGAAGTAGTCGATCCTTCGGCTTATAAATGGAACGATATGGGATGGAAGGGGATTGCTTTACGTGATGCTATCCTCTACGAATTGCATATCGGCGTCTCTACTCCAGAAGGGACTTTCGAAGCTCTAATCGATAAGCTTGATTATTTTAAAGAACTGGGAATCAATTGCATTGAAATCATGCCCCTCGCGCAATTTCCGGGCCGCTTCAACTGGGGGTACGACGGTGCTTCTCTATATGTTCCTTTCAAAGGCTATGGGGGGGTAGAAGGATTTAAACGCTTCGTCGATGCCTGCCACCAAAACGGAATCGCCGTCTGCCTCGACGTTGTCTACAACCATCTGGGGCCCGAGGGAAACTATCTCGAAGAGTTTGGCCCCTACTTTAGCGAAACATACCACACCCCTTGGGGGAAAGCTTTCAATTACGACGGCGCCTTTAACGATTGTGTTCGCGAATATGTCATCAAGAATGCCCTTCACTGGATCGTAGAGTATCATGTTGATATGTTGCGTCTCGACGCTATTCATGGTATTTACGATTTTAGCCCCATGCCGATGCTTCCGGAGCTCTGCGCTGCTCTTCACCAAATATCTGAGTCCCTCGGCCGTCAGGTACATGTTATTGCAGAGAGCGGTCAGAATAATGCCCGCGTCGTTCGGTCCGGATCCGTAGGCGGGTGGGACATCTGCGCTATTTGGAACGACGATTTCCACCACTCTTCCCATGTCGCTTTGACGGGGGAGGCGACCACCTACTACAGAGATTTTACAGGTCTTGCCGATCTCTCAGCCGTGCTCACCAAAAATTTCGTCTTTGACGGCAAGTATTCTCCTTTTCTTAAACGCAGGCATGGGTGCCCTTCTGCTGATATCCCATTTGAGAAGTTTATTGTCTTTCTCCAAAACCACGACCAGACAGGAAACCGACCCATGGGCGACCGCCTCTCAACACTTGTAAATAAGAATCGCCTTAAAATCGCCGCCTGCCTCACTCTTCTCTCGCCATCTATTCCGATGCTCTTTATGGGGGAGGAGTATGGAGAGAGGGCGCCATTTGAGTACTTTGTCGACTATGAAAACGAAAACCTCATGCGCTCCATCTATGAAGGAAGGAAGCGCGAATTTCATCGCCGGGAGATGCCCTTTCCGGGAAAAGAGTCCTTTGAAAATTCGAAATTGACCTGGAAAGGGGATAAGGAACTCTTTGCTCTTTATAAAAGTTTAATTGGCTTGCGCAAGCAAAACCTTCCCAAAGCCGGGCTCGTTCCTTCAGACATTCATGTATACTTCTCACCCGAAGAAGAATGGATTTCTTGGGAATATCCCACCCGTCATGACGACTGGATTGGTGTTTTTGTCCATCTCGGCAGCAAAAAACTCGAACTCGAGGCTCTCCCCTTCCAAAAAGTAAAGGGAGAGCTTATTGCCTCTACCCAGGCAATTAAGGAGAAGTGGCAGCTTTTTGCTGATATCTGCTTGATCCTTAAATGACTCACCTTAAGAATTTTAAGAGCCGGAATTTTGAGTAATCGCGACCAGTAAAAAATGTGTCGCAAGGTAAACAAACGTGATGATTAGAGCCACAACAAAAGGGTAACTTGTAAAAGTGATTCCATTAAAGTTGAAGACCCAATTGATATTCTTGGAAGGTTTAGTAAAGAAATAGGAGAATATCAAAATTCCCCAGGTGAGAAGGGTCTGCAGAATAACCGCTTTTTTTACGTAACCAAGCCTTTTGACGAGCCAAATAAAGAGAAAGGGAAGAGGAACATGGAAAAGAGAGAGGGCGCGCAGCCAAAGCGCAATCTCTTGATCGAACATGTAGTCAGCGACCCCTGCAAAATGGTAATCAAAAAATAAAAGCAGTCCGAAGGAAAGCGTCCAAAACGATTCGAGAAATAACCCCCCTATAGCTGCCATACTTCCAAAAAGATGATTTTCAAAGAGAACAGCAAGAAATGCCAGTATCAGGGTCACATCTGAGATCCATAGAAAATTTGACGGCCCATAATTTATCCAGTAGGCGGGGATTAAGAGAGTCATAAATATCGTGTAGAAAAACTTAAGAAAAAAAGGGATTCTACGTGGTTTGATTTTTTCTTCAGGTAAAGTAGAGGCTTTCATCATTCTTCGCTGCGCGATCAAAATTTCGGATGTCTAAAGAGGGCGGTCAAAAAAAACCATTCCTTAGGTTGTTTGGGTATAAATAGCATTGAAAGAGGGTTAGCTGCAACAGAAGTTTTTCAATTCGAGATCGATTCTTCTTTTCACCAAAGACGAATTTACAGTGATAGGCTTGAATTAGAGGACTCAACTTTCGGAACTGAACTTTGGGTTTTTCCCCTCTTCAGTGTATAGTCGATGTTGAGCGTTCGGTCCTCGCGGAAAACAGGAGAAGGAAGATAGAAACAGTGATTCCCAAAATTCCGCTTCCAACTAGGATGCTCTGAGGGGCAAAGTCGGCATCGATGCAGAACCCACCCCAAAAAAGGGCTAAAAGAATGCCGCTCTTTGCGCAAGCCTGGCTTTTCGCGATCGCCTTGGTGAAACCCTTGACTCCTATCCTTCTCTGAAAAAAAGTGTTTAGCACTACGATGTTGATTCCGTTCAATATCCCAAGAGATAAGAAAATTCCGACACGCCAGTAAAAGGTGACGAATGGAGTGCATATGAGCAATAGGCCCATAATGAGGATTACTAGGCAAAAACGCGATGCGCTTTTTGTTAAGAAAACTAATTTGGGGGAAAACGTGAGAGTCAAAATCCAAGCGATTAAAAAACCTAGATAAATGGGAGCGGGGCCTCTGAAAATCTGTACTGCCAATGGTTCATCGGACGAGATGAGCATCGACTTTGTTAAAATTAGGCTGAGGGAACCAAATGCGATTCCCGTCAAAAGCAAAAAGAGGCAATTCCAATTCACCCATTTTTTTTTCTCAGCCGATGTCCCCTCGTCGATTCTGGATGCGCCCTCCGTCGGGGGAATCATTTTTAAGGTTAAATAGATGCCAAAAAGAGAGAGAAGATAGGAAAGTGAGTTAACGATACAGAGCGCAAACCATGAGAATCCGATGGCTAGAAAAGCGAGTGAGGGACTCATCAAAATAATGCATCTCTGAAAGAGAATGTTGAAAGATAGACTGCGCGTAAGAGAAAGGATGTTTTGATTATCGAGATAGAGGGGGAAAATCGCCTTTAATTGGGTGTCGAAAAGAGTCATCAACCTGATCAGGAATAATAGGAAGATAAAGGCGAAGGGGTGTTGGGGATTGAGGAAGGCAAATGTTAAAGAACAGACCATTAATGTTAGGTGGATGTAAAAAGCTGTCCGCATTCGGTCTCTGATTTTTTCAATCGAGTCGATGTATCTAGCGATTACAGGCCCGACGGCAATTTCTAGGAAGGGATCTAAACCGAAAACAATCCCACAAAGCACCCCGCCTCCCTTTTTTTCCTGCATAAGGTTGAGTCCGACATAAAAAAGAAAGACATAATTGCAAATTGAAGTGAAGCTAGTGAAAGAAAAATAGAAAATACTTTTTTTTAGTTGCGAAAGCTTTGTTATAGCAGTATTGCTTTCATCAACTGTATGCACATTCTTCCAAAGTATCAAAGACATCTTTTCCCCTCTTTGTCAGACAGCCATGGCGTGCAATAGTTTCGTGTCCTTTTAAAAAGGCTTCTTGGTTCGTTTTAAGCATCTCTTCTGCAGTTGGGTCTTGAGAAGAAAAGTGCATTAAGTATTTGCGAAATATTCTGACGATACGAGCAAGGACGAAAACGGCATGAAATACACCAATCATCGGGCGCTTATCTACTCTTAAGGGGGAGGTGAATAGCTCGCTCTCTTCATTCAAAACGATTGGATCCTCTTTTGCCAGAGCATATAAATGAAGATGGGAAAGTTCATGGACGAGATTTCTAAAATAGAAAAAAGAGGGATTCTCATCCGGATAGGGAATTCTTAGGAAAAGGGCGCCAAAAAAACGTGCTGAAGTGCTGCTTTCAAGAATTTTGCCTGCGAACAGTTTGACGTCTTTAACATAAGCTTCCATCTCCCGGAAGATCGAAGGATCGATTTCGCGAATCCAGTCAAGAGCAACACTAAGAGAGTCGGGGGGAAAGCTCTCCTCTTTCCAATGAATAAGCGGCAGCATTTGAACAGACTCTCCCCGCTCATTTTGGTGGGCAGACCGCATTTGGGGAAGACATAGACGCTCCCAATTGTCGGACAAGATAGAAGTGAAGCGCATTTTTTCTAGATAAAGATCAGAGTGTGTAAGCGTTTTGAATGCTTGGAGAGCATCAAAAATTTCGTGGAGATTTTTTTGGCGGTATCCCTCTTTTAACTGATCATAATAGACGTAGAGGCCGGGAGAGAATCGCTTGCTTGGATCGATCGTTGCGCATTTCTCGATGAGTTCGTCAAGATCAAGGTGAAAAGACTCTCCAACTTTCTGGATATAAAGCGCCCAGCTTTTTAGAAGATATTCCTGATATTGGAAGACAAGATGATAAGGGTCTGTTTGGCCGGGAACAGCCGAAATTTTATTTGAGAGGGCTGGAATTGTTGTCACAGTCTATTCCTGAAATGATATTTTTATTTGATGCCATGTGCGCCTTATAATCAGCGCACATGGCCTTAATTTAGTCCTGATGTCTTTCCTTGTCTGCAGAATCGGTTGTGATTGCAGTTTCGAGGACTTTTTCCTTAATCGGGGCAAGCACAAGTTCTTGAGCATGCAGGATATGGTAAAGAGTATTGTCTGTCTCCATATGATATCTCTCCTGTTTTGAGTGGTTTCATGGAGAGACTTTAAATTTTGAATTAAGATTAAGTCAAGAAATTTTTCAACTGATTCTGCTATAAAAAGATCCGAATTTTTTGAAGGGCACGGGAGCTGTCACGATGATCTTTTTGCCTGTGAAGGGATGGATAAAGGAAATCTTGTAGGCGTGTAGGCAAAGGCAAGATTTGATCAGAGAGCCGTACCGCTTGTCTCCCACAATTGGGTGTCCCGCTTCCCTGCATTGGACTCTGATCTGGTGTTTCTTACCCGTCTCAAGCAGGAGGCGCAGGTAGGTAAACTTTTTGGAACGGCGGAGGACTTCGTAGTGAGTGATGGCCCGCTTTCCTTGATCAGGAGTTGTAACCTC
The DNA here is from genome assembly GCA_020831465.1 of Chlamydiales bacterium. GTDB lineage: Bacteria > Chlamydiota > Chlamydiia > Chlamydiales > JAAKFR01 > JAJACP01. The sequence goes on along the minus strand of JAFIGI010000009.1, from coordinate 11,670 downwards.
GACATCATAGTTTTCCTTTTCACGCAAATAGCTTTCCCAGACTCCTTTGTCTTGAGGGATGTCTCCTTCAACAATAGCAAGATATTCGCGATCTAAGGCGTGTTCTTCAAACATCCTGTCGAACCTCTCCCGTGATTGGATCCCTCTAGCGAAGAGGAGCGTTCCTGACGTATCCTGGTCGATCCGATGGACTGGATGCAATGAGTAATAACCTCGGAGAAGCGCAAGGGCGCTAGGAGAGTCATTATCTGCAGGAACGCTGAGCAAGCCGGCAGGTTTATCAATGACGATAAGATAGCGGTCTTCATAAAGGATAGGAATATTGTCGATTTGCTTTTCCTTCTTTGCTACGCTGACTTCTTGACCGGGAGATATAGGTTTGTTGGCTTGTCTGGCGATCAACCCGTCGACGAAAACGCGCCCCCATTTAATCCAGCTTAGGAGAGTGCGCTTGGAGCTGTCGGGATATTTATTTTGCAGCGCTTCAATTAAGTTCATATTCTCCGGGATGGGGAGGCTAATGACCAGAGGAACCAATTTATGAGGGCGACAATTAAAGCGAATAGGATGGCCCAACCGAAATTATCCACTGTAAATCCGGGTACAATCGCGCTAACAAGATAGACAAGGAGTCCCATTATGACGAAAGAAAAGAGGCCCAGCGTGAGAATATTGATCGGAAGAGTTAGAATAAAGATGATAGGGCGCAGGACGGCGTTGACGATTCCAAGGAGAATCGCGACGACGATGCTCGTGCCGAAATTCACCATGTGGATGCCGGGAAGAATATAACCTGTTATCCAAACGGCAAGTGTATTAATCAGAACTGCGAGTAGAATGGTCATTTTAATTCTAACGATTATTTCTTGTCTCGTAAGTATAACGATTGTGGGATTTTCTTTATACTACGGAATTTCACCTATGCCGACCTCCCGAAGAGCGCGCAATGCGCTCTTTACCCTGCTTCCAAACACATCCAAGAATGTTTTTGAATTGGGATCGGGGTGGGGGAATCTGATCTTTCCTTTAGCTAAAAGGTTTCCTTCTGCACAGATCCACGCTTTCGAGGGTTCTCCACTTCCTTGGGCATTTTCGGTTGCGATGAAGAAAATTCTGTGTTACCGCAATCTTACGATTAGAAGAGAGAATTTTTTCAAAATTTCTCTAAGTGATGCCGATCTTGTGGTGTGCTATCTTTATTCCGGGGCAATGAGGCGGCTAAAGAAGAAATTTCAGGAGGAGCTGAAGCAGGGGACGCTTATTGTGACGAATACCTTCGCCATCCCGGGATGGATCCCGGATAGGGTCTTGGTGATGGATGACCTTTGGCGTTCGCACATTTATTTATATAAAATTTAGGGGAGAGCCCTCTTCAAGCTTACATCCAACTGAGAGACGGTCTCTTCCTTTGAAACGTTTCCATCGATCAAGATCAATCCTCCTTTTTTCTCATAATGGGCTTTCACTGGCTCCGTCTGCTCGTGGAAAACCTTGAGTCGATCGAGGACAACCTCTTTTGAGTCGTCTTTTCTCTGGATCAATTTGCCGCTGCAGCGGTCACACACCCCTTCTTCTTTAGGGGGGCTTTGTGTTTTGTGATAAGGAGCTCCGCATCTCTCGCAAACAATCCTTCCTGTCAGCCGTTCGACGATGACCTCATCAGGCACTTCGAGGCTGATTGCGATTACGCGTGAGCCGGCTTTTTCCAGCCTGATATCGAGCGATTCTGCTTGCGGGATCGTGCGCGGAAATCCGTCGAGGATATAACCTTTTTCGCAATCGGGCGCCTTTAATCGGTCAAACAGCATGTCCAATACGACCTCATCGGGAACGAGCTGCCCCTTATCCATATACTCTTTCGCTTTTTGGCCGATCGGGGTTTGGTTGCGTAAGTTCTCCCTGAAAAGGTCTCCGGTAGAGATTTGCGGGATTCCCATCTTCTCGCTCAGCCGGACGGCTTGAGTCCCTTTCCCCGCACCGGGAGCGCCCAGCATGATCAGGACGGTTTGTCGGCTTTGAGAAGGCTGCATAGCAAAAAGGGGGTAAGTTATTAAAAATGTAAAAAAAGCAAAAAGGGCTAAAATTCGCATATAAACTACCTCTCTTACTCAAAAAAGAAAAGCAGTATAACACAATTTCCGGTTTTTGTCCTAAAATTCGCCCCAGCTCACGACATTTTTAATGTCATTTGTCTCGTGTTTGTCAAGAGCATCTTTGAATTTACTGAATTCGACCTTTTTGGTAATCAGCTGCTCAATGCTATCTCCCCAACGCTTATATGCCTCTTCTAGGTCTGCAATCGCCATCTCCCAATGTCTCTTGGCTGCATTAACACTTCCCAGGACAACCTGATTCTTAAGAACGATTTGCTTCATGAGTTCCCCGCCGGGGATCTCGAAAGGGTGTTTCTCTTCCGGAACTCCTGTAAGCACATATGCTCCATTTGTTCCAAGCGCTTCGAGGAGGGTGAAATCGAGTTTTGCGACCCCCGCGGCCTCTACAATCAGGTCCACTCGGCCAAAGTGATCGGGGATCGCTGCCGGAGGCATATCTTTGCCGTTGATATAGGTTCCGCCCAGCTTGTTCAAGAGTTGGGGGCGGTAGCTTTTTGGATCGACGATGTCATAGCCCAGCACCTCACAATCCCTGAGGATGAGGATAATCGCTGCCAGAAGGCCGATCGGCCCCAGTCCGGCGACAAGTGCGCGCTTCCCTTTCAAGTTCAGCCCATTTGCCCAATCGGGAAGACGCGCCTTTTGAATCCGGGTCATCTCGTCGATCGCCTTCTCGACCACAGAGGTTGGCTCGCACAAAACGGCAAAACGCTTGATGCAATCAGGGACTCGAACCACATATTTTTCGCGGTCGACGGCGAATTCGGCCTGATAGCCGTCATGTCCTTTGATTCCACGCTCGGTGTAGTTGCCGCTGTAGCACATATCAGGGAAATCCATCAGGCAAGAGGGACATTCCCTACATCCGCGCCGCACTGTAAAAACGGCAAAGTCTCCAACCCTCACATTCTTTACGCTTGGGCCGACTTCTACGACCTGACCGAGCATTTCATGCCCGATGATTAGATCGTGGCTTCCCGCCGGCGCTTCCGCCCTTCCTCCATGAGTTTCATCTCGATCGGTTCCGCATACGCCCACTTCCAACACGCGCAGCTTAACCTCATCGGGATATTTGATTTCAGGATCCGGCCGGTCGGTAAGTTTAACATCTGTTGTGCCCGGCTTTAGTACGATTGCTTTCATGAAAACTCTCCAAAATATCTATATTTTTTTATTTTATCATAAATGCAGTTATTATTTTTATTTACTTATGAATGAGCGTAAGTTTTCTCAAATTATTCTTTTTGAGTTGTTTGCTCTGTTTGAAGGGCTGGCCTTGGGGATCATCGGGAGTTTTCTATTCATTTTGCATCTCTTTACACTTCCAGCTGAGAAGAAGTAAAAAGCCGATTGCGAAAAAGCCGGCAGCGGAGAGCATAGGAATCGTGATCGGGCCAAGACCGATGTAGAGTTTCTCCGCGCAGCTCGGACCTCCTCCGCAAATATCAATTGGGTTCCAGCCCGGAATTTCCTGAAGCACAATTTGATAGAGCGCGAAAAGAAAGCCGATGATTACCTGCGGAAGAACATAGCGGGTGATGTCGAAAAAACTGTTGTAAGCGGCGATCCCTAGAATAATCACCAAGGGAAATAAGCATATTCTCTGATACCAGCACAAATGACAGGGTTCGAGATGGCGAATTTCACTGAAATACAAACTAAGCAAGGTTCCTAGGGAGGCGAGCAGCCAGGCCAAATACAATTCGAGGTTGCGCGCCATTTTACAAATCCACTCCTTCGTGGGCGAGAACTTCCCGAATAAGCTTGGAGACCCCGTCAAAGGTGAGCTCTTTGACTTCGATCCCATTAACATATACGGTTGGGGTCGAAATGACACCCCCCATCACTTCAGCACCATATTCTGTGTTCTTTTCGATCCGGATGCGGTATTTCTCCATCTCGATACAATTCTTTAGTTTGCCAATATCGATTGCAGGAGAGGTTTTTTCGGCGAATTCTCCCAGCGTCTCCGGCGTGGCCCAGTCACTATGCTCATCCGGCTGGTGGTCGTAGAGATAATCGAAATATTTAAAAAACATCTCATTGTTGGGATAGTCGGGGTTAGCATAGTAGACGCAAAGCAGTGCCAGAGCTGCGGGCATCGATCCCGGTAAAAAAGAAACAGGTATGGCGGTATAGAGGATTTTATTCGTGTCGATAAACTCCTTTTTGATCTGAGGAAAGACCTCGTTGTTGTAGATCCGGCAATTCGTGCACTTCGGCTCTTCAAATACGACCACATGTACCCGGGCCTTAGGATATCCAATCGTCGGCTGGCCTTCTGTTTCGAGCGCAATTCCCTGCGGAAGTTCCATTGAGCATAAATAATAGATGACACCGGCTGCAATCATTAAAATTACAAATGTGAAAACAACCAGCGATTTAATGTGGCGCATAGAAATCTAATCCCCCGCTATATTTAATTATAATCTAAATTTGGGGTATCGTCAAATAATAGTGTCTTGGGATTCACCGCGCCGTTTGCGTCTTTTTTTTTGCTTCCGGATTTTTTCTATTTGTTTATCTTTCAGAGATTTGAGTCCGAGCTGCTCCTTTTCGAGCCGCTCGCATAATTGACGGCGAGCAAGAAAGCGGTTGAGTTCCCGCGAGCGCTCTTTTCCGCATTTCACTTCGAGACCCGAGGGGATATGCTTCAGATAGACGCAGGAGGCCGTTTTGTTCACTTTTTGTCCTCCCGGCCCACTTCCGAGAACAAATTTTTCAATAAGATCTTCCTCTTTAATACAGAGGCGCTTCATGCGCCTCTGCAGTTCTTCGAGTTTTTCCTTACCGATTGTACCCATAATAATGGCTTCTTATTAGCGAATCATAGAGAGCGGCTATTCTGCCTGAGTGGCCTGCCTCCCTTTGTATCCTATAATGGGTTTCAAAGTCAGGTGGAATATACCATCTTGAAGATGGGGGGAAATACCCCTGCCGGATCCCTTGTTCAATCAAAGTGCCTACTCTTAGAGCGTTTTGATGTTCGAGTCTCTCAATTGCTTCCACATAGTCGTTTTTGGAGAGGCGGCGTTGCAAAGCCAGCCAATCAATGCGCTCGAATTCTTTGTCCACTTTCGCGTTATGCAGTTCAAAAAAAATCGATCGGACGGTGTCTCCGTAGGAGGGGCGCATCTTGGAGTTGATGACAATGGCTCGAGTATCGGACTCCCACCTCGCTTGACTGTTAGCGGGGAAGGGGGCCCAATGGATTGAAACAGGACCGTCGGCCTCAACTTCTTCAATCAACTTTTTCCCTTCAGGGAAACGGTAGATCGCCTGCAGTGCGGTTTCGAGTTGTGGAGAACAGCGTGGATATGCAAAAAGCGAACTAAATAACAAAAAAGGTAAAATTAAATATTTTTTCATAATCATGCGTCAGGGTTTATTTTTTTATCTGACGCATGGAATTATGATTTATTTGTGAACTACTTGCAATAGTTCTTTTGCCTGAGACACAATATGTTCAGGAGTAAATCCGAATTTTTTCAATAATTCTTTCAATGGGGCGGAGGCTCCAAAAGTATCCATCCCGATTGAACGCCCTTTCAGTCCGACGTAACGCTCCCACCCAAAAGTTGAAGCCTGTTCGACAGAAATGCGTGCAGTCACATCGGGCGGAATCACAGAATTTTTGTAATTTTCATCTTGTTTTTCAAAAATTTCCCATGAGGGCATGCTCACAACGCGACATTTGATTCCATCTTGCTTGAGCTGTTCGTAAGCGTTCAGACATAGGGAAACTTCGCTTCCCGTCGCAAGCAGGAGTAGATCAGGTTTGCCTTGGCAGTCGGCAAGAACGTATGCACCTTTATGAAGCCCCTCAGCCGCACCATACTTTGAGCGGTCCAGAGTCGGCACCTTTTGTCTTGAAAGCACAAGAACAACGGGTTCGTGTCGCTGGTGGGCGATGTACTTCCATGCTTCAAGTACTTCGTTTGCATCGCAAGGACGGATCGTCGTCAAGCCAGGAATTGCGCGGATAGAGGCGAGTTGCTCGACTGGCTGGTGGGTTGGTCCATCTTCGCCGACTCCGATCGAGTCATGTGTAAAGATGTAGATCACGGGGATTTCCATAAGTGCGCTCAAACGGATCGTCGGTCTGCAGTAGTCACTGAAGATAAAAAAACCTGCGCCGAACGGACGGATTTTTGAAAGGGAAAGGCCGTTGAGGATCGAACCCATCGCGTGTTCCCTGATTCCAAAATGCAAGTTACGACCGGCATAATTATTTGCTTCAAAATCTCCGGCTCCTTCGAATTTTAAATGTGTCTTTGTCGAAGGGGCTAAATCTGCCGCACCTCCAATAAGCCAAGGGTAATTTTTAGCTAAAATGTTCAAGACTTGTCCGTTCGAGTCTCTTGTGGCCAATCCTGCCGGATCTGCTGGGAATGGTTTGAAATCGCGATCGAATCCGTCGGGGAGTTGGCGATGCTGCATCTTATAAAGCTGGTCGGCAAGCTCGGGATACTGCTGTTGGTAACGGTCGAAGAGCTCCATCCACGCCTCGCGTAGATCGTGTCCTCGTTTACCGATTCCTTTGTTGAATGTTTCATAGACAGTGGGGGGGACTAAAAATTTTGCCTCCTCAGGCCAACCGTAATATTTTTTTGTGAGGCGGATCTCCTCTTCTCCAAGCGGCTCTCCGTGGGCGGCAGCTGTTCCCTGTTTATGCGGCGAGCCGTAGGCGATGTGGCTGTCGACAATGATGAAAGTTGGGCGGTCGAGGGTTTTATGAAAGGTTTGAAAGGCTCTTGTCAGCATGCGCAGGTCGTTCGCATCTCCCACCCGCAGCACATTCCAACCATATCCGAGAAAGCGGGTCGCAATATCCTCGGTAAAAGCCAGATCGGTACTCCCTTCAATGGTGATATGGTTGTTGTCGTAAATCCAGCATAGGTTCGAAAGTTTGAGATGGCCGGCGATTGAGGCGGCTTCAGAGCTTACCCCTTCCATCATGTCGCCGTCTCCGCAGATCGCATAAACATTGTAGTCGATCATATCAAATCCCGGACGGTTGAAATAGGTACTCATCCAGCGGCTGGCGATTGCCATTCCGACGCTGTTGGAAACACCCTGGCCAAGAGGTCCTGTTGTTGTTTCGATCCCCGATGTCCATCGGTATTCGGGATGGCCCGGGCATTTGCTTTCGAGCTGACGGAATTTTTTGATATCGTCGAGAGTCACCGAAGGTTGGCCGACACTTTCATATTTTTCGTTGACCGCCTCTACACCGGTCAGGTGGAGAAGGGAATAGAGGAGCATCGAAGCGTGTCCGTTCGAAAGGATAAAACGGTCTCTGTTAGGCCAAATACAGTCTTTGGGATCGAAGCGCAAAAAGCGCTGCCATAGGCAATAGGCTACTGGAGCAAGAGCCATGGGCGTTCCCGGATGCCCTGAGTTCGCAGCTTGGACAGCATCCATTGCCAAGGTGCGTATTGTGTTGATGGCCAAAGTATCTTCGGCGAAACTCGCCTCATCTTTCTGTGTATCTTTAAGTTCGCTCATAATAATGCACCTAATCTTTTGAACCGTAGCCAAGTATCAAACAGGCGATCGCGATGATCACGTGAAACCATGTATCGGGGTTGTTGTTGGCCAAAAATCCTAAAATATCCTCTTCCACGTAGATAAATCCCAGCACGGCCAACAAGGCGTATAAAATCCCGAATATTTGGTAGTAAAGTCGCAAGATTATACGCCTTGAAAATCCTGCGGCAAATGCAAGAATTCCTGAAACAACATGCAGCGTATTGAGCCAAATGTTGACGCGGAATACATCTGCAAGACGATCCTCGACCACAAGATGCGGAACAAATCCCGCAATCCCGATGATTAAAAAAATGATCCCAATGATAAAGGCAAACGGTCGCACTTTAATTTGTTCTCCTAATAAACAATCATATTTGTTTGTTAAAAATTTTTATATATTTTTTTATCGATATTGAAATAAACTAAGTAAAAGTGATTATTAAATTAGGAGAGTGAGATGGCGACGGATAAGCAAGTTGTCGTCGTTACCGGCAGTAGCGGACGTGTCGGTACACGGGTTATTGAGCGCTTAGGCGATGAGTTTCAACCAGTTGGATTAGATTTTTTAGCGATGACTTCTACTGCTCCCTCAATGGAGTTTGTCTATGTCGATCTTTCATCGGACTATAGTGTTGAGTGCGCCTTTAAACGGATCCGCCATGCATATGGAAACAGGATTGCATCCATTATTCACCTTGCAGCTTACTACAGTTTTGAGGGTAAACATCTTGAGCTTTACGACGCGATTACTGTAGAAGGAACACGAAGAATGCTGCGAGAAGCCAAAAAATTTGAAGTAGAGCAGTTTATCTTTACCAGCACGATGTTAGTGCATGAACCGACTGAGAGGGGAGTTGTGCAAAACGAAGACTCGCCTATTCGGGGAAAATGGCACTATCCAGCTTCTAAAGTCCGCACGGAGAAGGTGATACGTGAAGAGCACGGTGATATCCCTTACGTAATCGTCAGGATCGCCGGCTGTTATGATGATGAGTGCAACTGCGTTCCTCTCTCGCAACATATGTCGCGTATCTACGAAAAACAGCTAGCAAGTTTGGTTTTCCCGGGCAAATCTTCGAATGGGGTTCCTTATACACACTTTGACGATTTAAGTGATCTACTCATCTTGCTGATGCACAAGAGAAAAGAGATTCCCAAAGAATTAGTTTTGCTTTGCTGCGAAGAAGACTCGATTACCTATAGAGAACTGCAAACTGAATTCGGGCGGTTAATTCACGGTTCTAAGAAATGGCCGATGTGGTGGATTCCTAAGCCGATCGCCAAATTTGGAGCTTGGGTACAGAACAACACGCCTTTTATGACTAAACCCTTTATTAAACCATGGATGGTCGATCTTGCAGATGACAATTACCAGTTTTCAATGGATCGGGCGAAAGAGGTGTTGGGATGGTCGCCTAAGCGTATATTGCGCAAAACTCTGCCCAAGCTTGTTGAAAATATGAAGGCTGATCCGATCGCCTGGTATAAGCGGCATAAAATACCTATTCCTCACTCCGTGAAGAAGCATGCTAAGGAGACGAAGAAAAATGGCTGAGATAACAGTAGAAGAGCGTAATAAGATCCAAAGAGAATTCCATAACAAAATGATTTGGACGCGCTTCGGGATGATTGTTCTCGGGCTCTGGCTCCTAATGAGCCCCGAATCATTCGGCTATATCCATGAGCCGCTGCGCTACAGCGACTGGATTTCAGGACTCTTGCTGGTCATTTTCGGATTCATCTCGATGAAGCAGAAATGGAGCGGGTGGATCTGGGGAGGATGCTTAGTTGGAATTTGGCTCCAGTTCGCTCCACTTGCCTTTTGGGCAGAGGAGCCTGTGATCTATGTGAACGACACGCTGATCGGCATACTGGCAATAGCCTTTACCGTACTGGTTCCTCTAAGGCCCTATCAATTTGAAATAGGGCCCCAAATCCCACCGGGATGGACATACAACCCCTCATCATGGCCACAGCGAATTCCGATTATTTTCTTCGCTATCGTGGGATGGTTCATCGCTCGTTACATGGCAGCTTTTCAGCTTCATTATATTGATTATGTATGGGATCCCTTTTTTGGTATGGGAACGGAAAGAGTGATCACCTCAATGATTTCGCATGAGTTCCCTGTTCCAGATGCAGGTCTTGGAGCGATGGCTTATTCGCTTGAGGCGATTATGGGAGCGAAAGGAGGAGCGCGGCGCTGGCACACGATGCCCTGGATTGTGGTTGTCTTCGGCATCCTTGTCGTTCCTTTAGGATTTGTCAGTATCACTCTCGTCATGCTTCAGCCGATTGCCGTCGGCGCATGGTGCGGTCTCTGTTTAATTATCGCGACCTGTATGTTGATCATGCTCGCCTTGACGGTCGACGAAGTCGTAGCGGTCTGCCAATATTTACGTCAAGTCCGTCGAGAAAAGAAACCTTTCCGACGCATCTTCTTTAAAGGGTCGGAATACTCTGTGGATAGTGTCGATACACGCTCTCCATCTTTTAGCGAATCGCCATGGAAAATCATAAAATCGATGTTTTGGGGTGTCAGGATCCAGTGGAATCTTTTAATCACCGCCCTCATCGGGGCATGGCTATTATTTGCGAACAATGTCCTAGGTTACTCCGGGATTTTAGCCGATAACACGGATGTTTGCGGAGCATTGATCGTTGTCTTCTCAATCATTGCTTGGGCTGAAGTTACGCGTGCTGTAAGATTTATGAATATGATTATCGCGCTTTGGTTCGCTGTTGCCAGCTTCGTGCTTCCGGGTGCGACCGATCTGTTGATCTGGCATTCGGTTATTGTTGGGGCGGTCGTGATCATCCTCAGCATTTTCCGAGGACGGATAAAAGAGAAGTACGGCAACTGGGATCGCTTGATTTTCTAACCGAGTTTAGACTGAGCGGCAAAGGATGTAAGATGCGGCCAAATGGCATGAAGCCTATTTAATTCATTGAAAAAAGCTTTGTGATCCCTTTCCGCTAAATACTGTTTCTCTTTTTTGGTCAATGTCGTATGAGCCGAATAGAGCTTGCGGATGAGATGGATAGCAGTCGTCTGCGTGTTTGTTTCGTCGAGCTTTATCCGCCGCCGTTTGCTATCGCATGCAATCACCCCACCCCCAGACATGAGATAGTAGTGATTGGCATTAGATGAAACCACCCCTTTAGACATATTTCTAAGGATAGCCCGGGCATCATGTAAATCCAAAAGAACCACCCGCATCTCTCCATTGAGATTCTCATGTACAAGGATTTGGTAAGCGGGCTTTTGAACGCGTGCATTCTCATCTTCAAACTCCGAAACTCTAGCAAAATTCGGGCTATAGTAAACCGGAATCCCAAGCAACGTATGCCTTGGGGAGGAATTTGCAAGAAGTTGAAGATAATCACCGTTCCAGGGCAACGGGTCGGCCGGATCATACCGCACGGTGGGAAGGTCGCTTGTTTTATCGGAAAGATTCTCATTTTCCAATTCCATATCCGCAATATCCTGAATCGTTTTGCCTTCGGATGTCATATCAGCGGTTGCTTCCACAATGCTGATTCCCTCTTCCATCCCATAGATCGAAATCTCTTTAGGAAGCTTTTTATAGTCGACAAAGGCGTCGAATTCTTCTTTCATCTTTCTTAAATCGAACAAGCGAGCCGATGATGGATTTTCTCTGCAAAATTTTTCTAAAGGGCCGAAAACATCCTGTTTAAGCTGCTCGACTGCCTGAGGAGCCGGCACTTTTCCATGCTCTTTTCTCAAGGTTTTTAAAGGTGTGGTCTGGGTCTCTTTGACTAAAAACTGCTCTAAAGCTTGGAAAATAGCTTGAACATCCTCCAGCTTCTCTTCGACCGCTTTCCAGAAGCAGGCATCGATTAAGTCTTCCAAATAGAGACGTATAGTCAAATAGATTGAAAATTTTACATATTGAAAACATAATCTATCGCCTCTCCTAGAGTTTTAAAGTGATTGATCACAGATCTGACTTTCTTTTTGAACCATGCCCAAAACTTTTCGATTGGATTGAGATCAGGACTG
>JAFIGI010000008.1 GCA_020831465.1 Chlamydiales bacterium | reverse complement strand
TGCTTTGAATCATATGAACAAATTCTTGATTCTTGTTGCGAAGCGTGGAATTCGTTTACCGCAAGATCGGGAGCAGTACGCCAGTTATGCACAAGGGATTGGGCTAAAAATTAAAATTTATTTTTCCGAAATGGTATTATAATGAACGATCTCCCCTAGGTTTACTGCTGTAGCCATGACTTGACCTCAATTGGTTTATTTGTTTGAATTATTATTATAAATGTTTGATTAATTCTTATTAAAGAAAAAATAAACTTCCTGAAATCTAAAAAAAATGTAAAAAATTCCTTTTAATTCTGATTCATTATGAAAAATTTTAAGATAGCGTTTGAGAGCGCGCTGATAAATCTCCGCTTGCAGGTCATATCGATGCCTGCGGATCGTCTCCTCAATCGAGGTGCCGATCACATTCGTTTTCCAATCGATAAAGTAATACCCTCCCTCGTATTCAAAAAAGAGGTCGATAAAGCCTTTAAAAAAACCGGGCGGCTCATCCGTGGGGAAAAGAAACTCCATCTCTTTGATCATCTTTTTTGGATCGACTGCCGAAAGAGGAAAAGAACCCTCAGGCGCAGGTAGAGGAACATTTAATGCCCACTCCATCATCGAGGCGGCCTCATCGCTCCACGGCTCTAAAAAAGTCCCGCGAAGCTCCTTGCGAACAAACCGATGAATCTCTCCCTTTTCAAAGGAAAAATTCTCAAAAAGCTGATGAATCAGCCTTCCTGTCTCCGGCCCGGCCGGCATCGACCCCTCAGCGAGAGTGATTTTCTCACCCGCCTCATAGGGGGTTAGCGACGTGTAGGAGTGAAAAGCAAAAGGCGTATAGCTCTTAGCCAATCGGAGTGCGGGGAGTTTAGATGCCCCTTTTTTCTGATAAACTGGGGAAGGATAGATTCTGCATATCTCGTGCGACTTTTGGGTGATGTCAACATTTTCTAAAAAAGTAGTCACAGGCGAATCATTGTTCACCACAGGGATGTAAAGCCTCTGTTTCGCGCGGGTGCAGGCGACGTAAAGCTGGCGCATTTTTTCAGAGCGCGTCTCTGCTTCACTTAGGGGATCAGAGAAGACGAGGCGGTTATCGCTGCGGACTATCCCTTTTTGTTTTTTGTAGGGAGCGGCAATTCCTATTGGAAAGACAACGGAAAACTCAAGCCCCTTGCTGACGTGGATTGTCATCACCTGGATCGCTTCTTCCTCGAAAACCGCGCGAGCCCGTAATTGGTCTGAGTCGGGATCGAGCTGCATAAGCTTGTGGTAAAATGCGACGTAATCTTCTTTAATGTGGGCCCCCATCTCGACGAGCTGGAGCATCTCCTGATAGAGGCGGGGGTCGCTCAAATTCGATTCCTCGACTACGCTGTTGAATAAGGCAAGAAGTCCCTCTGTTTCAAGAAGGTGCCTATAGCGGTAAAAGCGCTCGAACTCTTCCGGGATTTGATTTAGCCCGCATTTCTCATTAGATCTCTGAACAAATCGCTCCCCTGTTGTTGCAGATTGGTTCACAGCAGGGTAGGGACAGTTTTGATGCGACACGGACCCACCCTGCTGGGGGCCAAGATGCGGTGAGAGGGTGTGCGAGTTGTCAGAGAGCTGGTGAGGGGTTAGAGGATAACCGAAGAGCGGTCCTCCGAGCACGCGGGCTGCAGCGCTCCGGTCGCGCGGATTTTGCGCTGCGCGAATAAGTTCAAGCAAAGTCGGAAAAGCAGGTGAATCGAGCAGCGAGCGGCTTCTTTTCGAAACGCAAGGCAAAGGGCAGGCTTTCATAAAGCGCTCGGCTTGGTGGCGGTCGCTCACAAGAACGGCGAAACTGCTCAGAGGAAGATTTAGCCGGTCGATCTCATGGACGATTGTGGAAAACAAGATCTCTTCATTGTCGGCGACCAGAAAATGGAGGCTTCCTTTTCCGTCCGCAATCGGCTCGAGAGAGGAGGCTGCCTCGACAGGAGGGCAGGGTATCGCTTCACCGGTTTTCGGGAGAAAGATAAATGTTTTGGTAAAGAGCTCGTTGAGTTCCTCCACGAGTTGTGGACAGGAGCGGTAATTTGTCTCTAGCGAGGCATGCGCATTTTCCCCCATCGCTCTTTTAGCTTCCATATAGGTGTAGAGGTCAGCGCTTCGAAAGCGGTAAATCGACTGCTTGGGGTCGCCGACCAGATAAACCGGCCCTTCGAACTTTTCGTGCAAAAAGAGCGTCGAAAAAATCTTCCACTGAAGCGGATCGGTATCCTGAAACTCATCAATCAATACGGCGCGGTATTGACTGCGCACCGTTTGGGCGAATGCCGGCTCTTCGACCTGTTTGGCCAGCTTCCGCAAAAGATCTTCGAAGAAGAGGAGGTCCTCCTCTTCAACGACACGCTCGAGATGGAGGCGCGCCTCTTCAGCCAAGACGGCAAGGATATGTTCAGAGTTTGAAAAGGAGGCGAGCTTGGGAATCAACTCCTCTTGCATTTTCACAAGTAGACCGGGATTGTGCAAAGAAGCAGAGAGATTCCTTTTTGTCATGTTCTCCGGGGTATAATGGATGATGGGCAAGTCCACCGGATCTACTGCCTCTCCAGCAATCCAGCGTGTAAAGCGCTTTAAACCTTCCGCCGTCTCCGGCTTTACACGTTGCTGCCGGTCGCAGAGATTTTTATATTGGGGGGCAAGGGCAATGAGATCCTCAAAGAGCTTGTCGGGATCTGCCTGGAATTTTGGAAAATTCCAATCGGGTTGTTCGATCGGCAGCCTTTGGCCGACAAGCGCGGCCAGACGATTTAGAAGGGAGTCATTGAGAACTTTTTCTAATTGCTTCGGTGTCAAAGCATTTGTTGTGCGCAACGCATCTTTTATGATCTCTTTGAGAATATCGGACTGACCGCTCTCCTCAACCTTATCAAGGGCGAATCCTGTTTGCAAGGCGTGTTCCTGCAGGCAATGGAAGCAAAAACTATGGATAGTCCAGACCTTCGCTTCATCAAATTGGACCAGCTGCTCGGCAGAGAGGCGGGAGCGGATCCGCTCCTTCAGTTCAACGGTGGCGGCACGTGTAAAAGTAACGACAAGGATCTCTTCGAGCGCAACCCCTTCGTTAAGCAGGCGTACGAAGAGATTCTCAATCGCAAATGTTTTTCCTGTACCTGCAGAGGCCTCTAAAAAATGGTTTTGGAAGAGAGGAAGGGCAGGGTCGAGGACATCAAAACCACGCATCGGTCATCTCCTTGTAGAGTTTTTCGGCTTCTTCTTTCCATGAGGAGATCAACTCTTGAGGAGATAGAAGCCTCTGTCCGCGCAGAGCCCATTGCAAGGCAGGGTCAAAGCTCTTCGCTTTTTCAAGCTTAGCCGGATCTTCTTTCAAAATCGGCTCGATCCATTCGGGAAAGAGAGGAGCCGGGATTTTTTGAGCGAGAAAATAATATTCGAGGGCGGCTTTGAGATAGGGCTGCGGATCGTCGAAAAACCGTTCTGTTTTTTTTCCGTCGCGTGCAAAAAGACAACTCGAGCTCTCCGGTCGGATCTTGGTTAAAACGAGAAAGAGCGGCCAGTTGCGCGCGGCCCCTTTGATTTTTTTCTCTTCGAATAGACATAAGCCGTCCTGCATGACTCCCTCTAACATCCCCACGATCTGGACATTTCCGATTGTTAAATCGACGGGAAGGGTCTCGAGATTTTTGGGAAGTGCGTCGATTTCTTCGCGCAACTGCCTTTCGGCAAGGAGCCCGTAGGTCCCGATAGGGAAATCTCCTTCGCGCTTCGCCTTTCTGAAAGCCTCCTCTGCCGATTTTCTGAGAATCGCTTTCCGCAGGGGAGAGAGACGGAACGCCTCCTCTTCCTGCAGGATTTTCTCGTCGCGCACATAGATCTCTTGATGGTAGAGGTAATGACGCAATGGAGAGCGAAAGGCGCGGACCAAGTCGGTCAACTCAATCCGGCAAGGCGGGATTTCGATTTTGGAGCGATGAAAGGTAAAGAGAGGAGGAGCAGCTCTTTTCTCCTTGAGAGGCGCATGGAATGGATGCTCAACTCTTTTCGAGATGTAAGGAAGCAGATGGGTGACGACGGAGGAGGGAGGCCAGGGAGTAAGGTCGTAGGGATCGCATCCCAAGTAGCTGATGATGATCTTTTCGCGCGCGGACAATAGAGCCTCTAAAAAGAGATAGCGGTCGAAATCGAGACGCGAGGGAGCGTAATCGCCTTCCTCTTTCAAAAGGTCTAAAGAAAAGAGACTCTCTTTGCGCGGAAAAGCGTCGTGATTCAACCCGATCAGGCAAATCACTTTGGCAGGGATGGCCCGCATCGGTAGCATGGAACAGAAACGGACCGCTTGAATCCTTTGGGCGTTTACGGTTAGGCTTTTTTCACCGATGACTTCTTGGAGGAGCTGCCGCAACGTTTCAAAAGAGTAGCGGCGGCCGTCAAGATCGCGGCCCGCATAGGCGAGTGTTTCCACATAATGGACCACTCGATCGGAGGTAGAAAAATACTTTGCATGCAAAGCCTTGAGCCAATCGGCCCATTCACGTAGCGTCCGCCCTTCGCGCAAGGATATAAAATCCGACGCGATTGAATCTACCGCCTGCTTCCACTCACCCAGCAGCTCCGCTTGGGTAAAGTCGATCCTCTTCGGGTTGTGTGTGATCGCTAGCTCCTCGATAAGGTGGTCGATCCCTGCCTTCCATGTGGCCCCCTCATCTGCGACTCCATTCACGCAATGCCGTTTTTTTAACAACGCGTCCCTGTTTTTCTCATCGAGGCCCCATCGTATCCCCGTCTCCTCGATCCACTCGCGAATCTGCAGCAGATCCTCTTCATTCCATCCCCTTTTTTTCCGAAAGAGGGGGTGACAGAAGAGCTCTAAAAGAGCCGGAGCGCTGAAACGGCGCTTTTCAAGATCGAGCAGCAGAGAGAGGCCCTCTATTTCAGGATCTTTTTGCTGCATCGGCATGTCGGCAATTTGATAGGGAAGATCTTGGAAAAGGGCGCGGATATAGGGTTCGTAAAGAGCGATATCAGGAGCCATCACAAGAATGTCACGAGGCTCCCACTCGCTCTCGTTAAGAAGTGTGATCAATGTGCGGCGAAGGTTTTGAATTTCGTGGTGCCGGGTGGAAGAGAGGTGCAGCTCGATCGAGTCGTCTTCGACTCTATCGTATCGTTCGAGATCGAGAAGTTCGCGCTGGAAGCGGTGAAGCTGACTCTCCTTTTGCGGAACCTCGTAAACCTCCTCGACAACTAGGTCACTCTCCTCGATCAGGCGAGCCATCTCCCTGCCGAGGCGTCCAAAATGGGTTAAAAGAGGATGTTCTACGGAAAGATCGCTCCAAAACTCCCTGCATGGAGAGAGTTGATAGAAATGGACAGAAGGGAGTTGCTGAAAAAAATGGAAATAGAGAGGCGGCAGATGGCTGAACGCGAAAAGATGAATTGAAGCATTGCACTCTTTCAGTTTGAGCCCAGGGAGCATCTTTAAGGGGTAGGTGCGCTTTTTAAAGACCCTTCTCCACAGCTCTTCTTGCCAACTCTTCGGTTTTTTTTCCCATCTTGATGGGGCAGCGTGGCCATAGATCCCGTAGCGGATAAAGAGCTGCGCCAGCCGCTGGGAAAGAGCAACGGTTCGCTTTTCCTTTCCGCACAAATATTTTTTGAGCGGCTCCCACTCTTCTTTAAGCTCTTCCAACTCTGCTTCAATTAAAAGGAGCAGCTCCAATTTCCCGGGGAAGGGCTCCATCTCGAATAACGTGTGCAAAGCCTTGTCCAAAAATGAGGTCTCGATCCCGGCTGCGATTCCCAGCTCTTGCGCCAGACAGCCTCGGATCCATCCCTCCATGGCAGGACTCGGGACGATCACAAGCCGTTTAGAAAAGGGTGAAGAGCCGTGATGAAAGAGCCTCTCTTTTAGCTTCTCGAAAAGTTTTTCAACTGAGTTGCTAAAAAAAAGCTGCGAATGCGTATAATCGCCGCTTATGTCCATTCGTAAATATTTTACTTCTTTTGCTGCTCTCAATTTAACTCAATTTTTCGCAGCGGTTAATGACAATGTCTACAGGCTCCTTCTGATTTTTTTTGTGATTGCGATCGTTGGAGAAGAGCACAGCAACATGATTTTAGCCCTAGCCGGAGGAATTTTCGTCATTCCGTTCATCCTCTTTGCCCCGGTTGTGGGTTATCTCGCCGACCGTTATAGCAAACGGACGATCATCTATATTACCCGAGTGCTAGAGATTCTCTCAATGGGTTCGGCTATTCCCGTTTTCGCCTTAAATTCTGTAGTGGGAAGTTACATCATTCTTTTTTTTATGGCTCTCTCAAGCGCCATTTTTTCTCCATGCAAGTACGGAATCATTCCCGAAATCGTCGCAACCGAAAGAATTTCCCGCAGTAATGGCATACTCACGGCAACAACCTATCTAGCCATCATTTTCGGCACCTTCTTCGCCTCCTTTATTGCGGATATTTTGCATCGAAATTTTATTATAGCCGTCACCTTTTGCCTCGGAATCGCAGTTGTCGGAGCCCTATTTAGCTTAGGGATCGAAAAAACAAAACCCCAAGCTTCCAGAAAAAAATTCTCCCTTCGCCTTTTCTCCGTAATCTTACACACCTTAAAAAAAGCTCGAAGAAGGCGCTACCTCTTCCTTGTTTTGCTATTTAGCGCCTATTTTCTCTTTATCGGCTCCTATACCCAGCTCAACATCATTCCCTTTACGATTCAATCGCTTAATCTTTCCGAAATTGCCGGTGGCTATCTTTTTTTGATCACGTCGATCGGAATCGGAATCGGCGCATTTTTAGTAGGGAGCTACTCTGCTGCTGAGATCGAGCTCGGTTTTGTTCCCCTAGCAGCACTCGGAGTCGCCTTTTGCTTTGCAGGCCTCTTTTTCTTTGACACCCATTTCTTTATGGTTGTTTTATTTCTAGCCTTAATTGGTCTCTTTGGCGGGATTTACGCCGTTCCTCTTGATACCTTTGTCCAGGTAGCGAGTCCTCACGGCGACAGGGGACAGAATA
The DNA here is from genome assembly GCA_020831465.1 of Chlamydiales bacterium. GTDB lineage: Bacteria > Chlamydiota > Chlamydiia > Chlamydiales > JAAKFR01 > JAJACP01. Next base: position 2,456 of record JAFIGI010000008.1, on the reverse strand, counting down.
TCGCGGCCTGCAACTTTCTGGGCTTCATAGGTGTGTTGATCTCTTCCGGAATGATTGCCTTTTTTGGCACTCTGTTAAATTTACGCGCTGCTACCGGTTTTTTTCTTATTGGGATCATTACCCTCATCCTCGGGATCTCGTTGCTTTTGCTCTTCGCCGACCAGGTTTTAAGGCTCTTTGTAGCCACCGGCGCACGCTTTTTCTGGCACATTCGGGTGGTAGGGAGGAAGCGGCTTAAGCCTTTTCGGCCGACCCTGCTTGTCGCACCGAGGAGCAGCTGGCTTGACACGCTTATCGTAATGGCCACTCTTCCTCGCCTGATCCGCTATATAGTGCCGATTGAAAACGGTAAGAAGCGGAGATCGATGTTTTACCGCTTCTTAAGGCTCATTCCACTTGATATTGAACATTTCTCGCCGATCGGCGATCCGACTTTGAAGGTGATCCGCCAGGAGTTACGGGCGGGGCATTCCGTCTGTTTGATGCACCCCGTCGATATCCCCTCTAAAAATCTGAAAGAGTGGGAGGAAGAGCTTGAGTCGGTTCTCAAAGACATCAAGGTGCCTGTCATGCCGATTCACATCTCCCGAAAAGAGCCGAAAAAAAAGGGCGTCTTGAACGCGATTAAAAGCTTGACCAAGGAAAAGACGAAGATCTCCTACGGCAACACAAAAGGCTGATATATCACCTGAAGTTCATGACCTAGATTGAGGAAGATCAAACTCTCCGACCGTTATGTTCTTTCGTTTAGATTTTGAAAGAATAGCAAATTCTATAGCTCCAAATATACTATTTATTTTATCTATTTCGTTTAAGACTTTAGCACTCTTAACACTAAATTGGATTTTATATTCCGTTCCATCCCCTTATTGGCGTTGTTGCCTAAATCAGCCTTTGGCTGATCCAGGCAAAAAATTTCTTCCTCTTTAAACTTTTCTATACAATGATCCATTTACCCTTTGGCATCCCTAAAGAATTCATTCGATTCATAACCAAACATTTAGCAAAAACTTCAGCTTTTTGATAGCGGTCTTTCCTGCATGAAAGTGATCCTCCAAACAGCCTCTTGAACCGATACATAGCCGTTTCAGCTATAGAACGTTTATGATAGCCCACCAGCTTTTTCCATAGTTGGCGTGCATTTTCGTCTCCTCCTAAACCGGCAATCTGCCGAAGAGCATCATTACGAGGTTTCATCCAAGGCTTAATCTCTTCATCTTGAAGCACTGCATTTCTTTGAGGTGGCACTATAGGTTCTAATCCCAATGCGTGAAATATGCGATAGCAGCCGGTTTTATCATAGGCACCATCACCGTACCCTCGTTTTATTGATTGTGGAAGTGCATTTTTCATTTTCGAAAATGCTTTACAATCAGATGCATCATTGCCTGTCAGACATTCCAATATAATGTCATGGCTGTCAGGACAAACGGCAAGATGGATCTTTTTCCATGTTCTTCTTTTGCTAGCTCCATGTTTTCTCACCTTCCACTCACCCTCGCCATACACTTTTAATCCAGTCGAATCGAACACGAGGTCGGTCGGTCGTTTGTTACTCAATTTCTTGATTTTTTGACCAAGCTCTTTGGCTCGTCGACATATTCTCGTATAGCAAGGGATCGGCAATGCTATCCCAAGCAGAGCAGTCAAAGAGAGAAGAAGACCCCTCAAAGCCCTGAAAGGACAATTATATACGGCCTTAACCATCAATGCACAAAGAATTGCTTCATTTGAATATACTTTGGGCCGCCCCCTTTTGTTTTCCTTTTCAGCTAGCCAACCTTCGATGGCTTCTTGGAAAACCAAATAGTTAAGCTTCCCCTTTGTACTAATGCTTTGTTATACTCTCCCCAATTGCGGATGCGGTACTTCGTTGTTGTCTCCTGTGTCAGCTCAAGCCTCAAATTTTCTGTATAATAACAAAAAATTTATAGACTCGAGGACCTTTAGGCAAGCGTGGACTGCATCCGTCTTTTTTTGCCTGGATCAGCTGAAGGCTGATTTAGGCAACAACGCCCCCCTTATTTGTTGCATATTTTTGTTTTTTTAAACATCTCAACTTTGGTCGTATTTGATCGTCTCTATTATATCTTTTGTTTTGTCATATGCAGATTCAGTACGTCCTTTTATAGAAAACTTTAACCATTTAGATGAAATACGAGAAGTATCATGCTTCTCTTTTCCACGAAAAGATTGAATTGTGATATAACTTTCATCTCTAATAACATTAAATTTAATCATCTCCATCCTAATTATAATTATTATAAAATTACAGACATGCATAATCTTCGCATTAATAATAATATAAAATATAATTAATACCATTTCGGAAAAATAAATTTAAATTTATGATCCTTGTTTTTCCAAAAAAAATAGGGATTCAAAAATGGGCAAAAAACAAGATGAACTTTCAAAACTCAGAGGAGTAGACTTTTTCAAACTGGCCATCAAGGAGC
>JAFIGI010000007.1 GCA_020831465.1 Chlamydiales bacterium | reverse complement strand
GCTCCTTGATGGCCAGTTTGAAAAAGTCTACTCCTCTGAGTTTTGAAAGTTCATCTTGTTTTTTGCCCATTTTTGAATCCCTATTTTTTTTGGAAAAACAAGGATCATAAATTTAAATTTATTTTTCCGAAATGGTATTATATGTTATAATCTTTAAAAAAAATTTATTATAAGGTTGTTGTGGGTAATAATACAAATTCAGTTTCCTTTATCGTTTCTTCTAAGACTAATCAAATCTACCTTCCTATATCTGTGACATCGTCTACGCCTCTTATAGACGAAAAGGTTGAGAGGTTTGTAAGACAAATCCTGGCTAACGAGAAGGATCAGGCACAAAATATCAAGTCAATTCGAATTGAATTGGGAAAAGCGACAGAAATTAAGTACACGATCAATGAAGGGGAACAAAAGTCTTTAAAAGAAGCAGCTGAGGCTCCTCCCAACGATTTGATTTTAAAGGTTGTCAGGGCTTCGCAAAAAGCACTTCCTATCCGTTCTAAAACATTTGAGGAAATACGAAGAGACCTCATTAAAGAATTTTCTTCCAGCAGTCTCCTTCTTGTAAAGGTGCTTTGGAATATAGCTCTTCTACCTTTAGTTGTTGCAACTTGGTGCACCCGGCCTAAAGTCTATGATTTAAACGATTTGCGAAAATTCAACTTTCCCAGGGACGAGGAAATTTTAACTACCGTTCTTCAATGGGCTTTAGATGCGATCGACTACCCTTCCGAAGTGGATCCCCTTAAGGAAATAGGAGAAGAGTTTACACTTCAAAAGCAACTAGCAGAGGGTGTGGAAATTGGAAAAGCACTGCAAAGCAAACAACAGGGTGTCGATGAATTGGCAAGAAAATGGACACGAGAAATCTTTACCCGTTTTAATCAAGTCAATACCGACAAGAAATCAGTTAACTTAATGCTAATACCTGCCGGATATTGGAAAGGAGACGTTTACCAGCCTGTCCTTATGTCCTTTTACAAGAATGAAAAGGGCGACTTCTGCCTATCAGAAATGACCTATACTGAAGAAGGCAAATCTTTTACTTACGACTATGCTTGGGAAGGTGAGGTAGATACCGAGAAGTTGTCGAAACTTTTATCCGCTTTGTTGAAAGAATCACGCAAAGATGAGGAGAAAGACCATCTCTTTCTTCTAATTGAGATAATGAGGTTGGGCACTATTTATGGATCAGGGGCTGTGAGCTCACCCGCTCTGGGAGATGTTGACAAAGCGGCGGCTCCAATCGATGCAGAAGAATTTAGGAGAAGAGCGCTTTTATCTACAGGAGCTAAACCCCTGGAAGAAGGAGAAAAGGTAGGAAGAGAGCAAAGGAGGGCCCGGATTACAGAAAATCCTTGGAAAATTCTCCAAGAAACGATTCGCCTCCAATTTCCGGAAGCACCCTATGCCGACAAGATGCTTTTCACTTTGACGATTTTGCAAGACCGCCTGGAAAAGACGCTCTCTGCCTTGCCTTATTTGGAACCCGAAGAGCGCCGCCTTTGGTTGGAGAACCTTGAAAGGGACCGCGAAAAACTAGGGAGGGAGATTGAAAAATCTTTGCAAATAGAAGACGCTCAATTAGATAAGGTTCTGGAAAGCCATTTTAAAAGATTTGAGCAAAATTTAATTCAGTTAGGAAATGAAATACAAGCAATTGAAGATCAAACTGCTAAATCTTTAGCGGCACGCGGGTCGCTCTTGAATCAAGTAAGCGAGGGAAGCTACACAGCACGAATTGCAGAGGAGGAGGTCAAAGGTTTAAGCCACCAAAAAACTCAGGATCTTTCAAAAGCCGAGCCTATTTTGGCAATTGAGGATTGGGAAAATATCCGCGCTTTAAAAGAGGGATTCCTGCAACCGGCTCAGGTTGATATCGACAAAACACTTAGGGTACTGAAGAGAGTAGAAGATAGGATGAATGCTTTGGTAGAAGAGAAAAATTATCTGGCAGCTATGCGGTTGTATCGCCTTGCTATGCAAGATCTTCCTCCGCCGATTCTTCCTGAAGGAGCGACGGATTTTTGGTCATTTTTGGCGCGCGAAGTAGAAAAACAAGGAAATACAGACTTATTCAACGAGTACAGCCGTTCCTTGGCTAAATTAACTCACTATTTTTGGGAATCGAAAGTGAAGATTTGGCAAATGCCTCTGGAACCCGATGAATGGGTATACATGATGAATGGGGAGGCTGCCTTATATAAATTGATTCAGCTTCGACAGCAATGGGTGGCGAAGCAGCGTGAAGACCAAGTTACAATGGAAGATAAGGCTTTGAATAATATCCGGGCGTTTTACATCCGGGATGACCTAAAGATGTTTCTAAGAAAACTTGACCTGGAGCAACACTCGCGCCCTTCTCTAAGTCCCGTCTTAGAGTCAAAAATCGCAGCTATACGTAAATTTTTTAATAATGTGCAGACTGAAGATGATGGATTCAGCTCTGTTTTTAATCGATTCTACAAAGAACGCTCAATTATCTCAGATGTACTTGAGGCTTGGGGGGATCTAGAAGCTGCAGCGAATGAGTCGATACTAGATGCAATGTGGCTGCGATTCTACGATAGAGAAAACCTCAAACCTAATGATCGAAATTTTCGCGATATTCCCGGACAAGTCTGCGACCTCTCCCGTCATCAACTTGTAATGCGCACTATGCTGTATCCTCATACAAGTATTGGGTATTATGGGGTATCACCCCGGGGGGCTTTAGCTTTTGGAAACGCAATTGTACAAAGTTTATTGGAAAGAGAAAACGAAGAAGAGAGGCTGCTTCTAGAAACGAGAAAGAAAATCCAGTCGATGGGACGCTTAGAGCTTCAAACAGATGTAGTGTCTTTGTTTGAAGTTCGCAATTATGGCATCAAAGAAGCAGGGTCTACTTCTAGACCCCCTCTAGCCCTCGATCCCCTGGGACATACAGAGTATTATTTTTCCGTAGAATCACGGCAGGAGTCGATTCATGCGGAACAAATAGGCAATCCCAAAAGCATCACTTTTGATGAGCAAGTCAACGAGCATCGAAGCGAAGGCACGGTTTTGGATGATTATCTGCATCGTGAAGGCGACACTCTCGAAAATTTCCTAAAAGGGCGGATAGAACATAGAGATATTGAGGGTAGGGAAATTTACTCCCCATTCAATATCGAAGAGGTGTTTGATTTAAGCCTTCAATCTTTCGATATGTTCGATCAGGGCGAAGAACAAAGAAGGTTTTTTGCCGTGTGCACAAGACCCCATTTGATCCAAAGGATTCTCAGACAAAACCCCGATTATTTTATTATCCATGGAAAACTTCTTAAAGGGGCCATTGACAACGCTCTTAAGGAGAAAAACGACTCCCGCGCCATGTTCCTCCTCTACTTATGCTCCCTTGTTTCGCAGCATGCAGAATTTGCCCATAAAAATGCCTCCCAGGACAACGACCACTATTCCACGGTATTTAAAGATCCCAAAATCGACCAAGCAAAAATGGAGCAAATTATAAGGGTGTTGCCGACGTTCAGTACGCCAATAGATCCACAGAACCCGAAAAAAACTTATTTAAATACATTGGTTGAAATTATCAATAATGAGGGTGCCAATCTTCAAAATCAAATTGATTTTTCAGCCTATTTTTTAAGTTATCTGGCCAATGGGCAGAAAGAGATCAAAGAATTGGTTGGAGCGGAAGATATTCAAGTAAATCTTTTGACCGCTTTTAGCCGACTCTCCATTGCAGCGGATAATTGCACAATCCCGATGTTATGCTCCCTCTCTTGCGACTGGGTAAAAGAAATTCTGGTTCCTATGATCCAAGAGAAAGAAGAACCCTTTACAAACTTTGGATCGGTAATGGATCAGTGGATCACTTCCATTGAAGGTGATGAACCAGAAGCGGGAGACTGGAAGCCTATTGAGGAAAATCCCTCTCTTTGGAGAAAAGGAGAGACCGTGGTGGATGTGGAAAATCTGCGGCTTTTGCGATTTAAAGGGAAAACCCCCAAGGGAATCTTGATCAGACTTCCCTCTCAAGTGAAAGAATCGAACGAATTCCAATTGCTCTTTGGGGATAAAAACTTTCAAGCACGGGTCAGGCCCGGGCAAAATCCCAAAGAGCTTACATATAGTTTCCACGATGAACAAGGGAGGAAATTCCGCGTTTTTCACAATCTGCAAACCGGGCAAGTTCATTTTGAACAAAAAATGGAGGCTTTGTTTCCCTCAGAGGTTCCGATAGATGCAAAAACGAAAGAAAAAATTCAGAAGAAGATTGCAGCTCAGCAGCAGATTTTGGAAAGAAAGGCTGATCAACTATTTCAGCAACTCAATCCAAAGTTAAAACAGAGGACAAATCGTAAGTCATTTGATAAACCGGAGGATTTGTTTCTCTTTTTTGTGGATAAAAAAAATCGAGACCTCATTGAAGATGAACCGACTAAAACTCTCATCGCTCAATTTATGATATTAAAAGAGGAGTCGAGAATCATTGGATCTCTCCTTTCAGGGACGGCGAAATTTGATGCATTGGACTCTTATCAAAAGATGATGGATGCGAATAGCCCGGAATTGGCCAAGCTAAAAAAAGAATGGAATGGCATTTTGAAGAAATTGGATATCCATTTCGATACCCACAAAGGAAAGTTCTCCCTTCCCCACCAAATCAAGCGCATTTATTTTGCTGAAAAACCTTTAAATCGAAAAAAAGAAAATATTGAGAACTTGAAAGCCGCAATCCGAGAAGAAATCGAAGGGTTAAGGGAAGCCAAAAGCAATAAAAAAGAAGACATAATAAAGATAGTGGATAAGGAGTGTGAATACTTAGAACAAATACTCGGAACAATTTCCCAACTTGAAAGATTAAAAAAGGAGAAACCTAAGAATTGGCAAAGGGATTGGAACCAGTTATCGAAGCAATTGCAGGAAGCCTTACAAAGCACAAGAAAAAGAGCGATCAATTCCGTTCATGGTGTTAAGAAAGATTCAACCTACCTTGCCTATCTAGCCAAAGAGCTGCCGCCCAAACAATCATATGCTTCTTTTATGAAAGGGCAGGAAAGATGGTATAGACTGGTTCACCCCTCTTTCACTCCGCCAGAACCCGAAAAAGGGAAAGAAATAGTCAAATTACCATGGTTCATGAAAGAGGCTGTGCAAGAAATACCCGAGTTGAGAGAACTTGCAGGCGGGAAGCCAAAATCCGCAGCCCCATACTTTGGCGAAGGGATCGAAAAAGAGTTTGCCCGAAATGGAATTTGGCTCGATGCAGCCAATCCCCAGAAGGGAATTGCAATTCTCGGAAAGGATCCTCTCAACGCCAAAGGCCGGGTTTATGTCAATTTCGATCGAAAGCATCGCTTGAAAGGCGTTCAAACAATCGATGGGTTGATTGCCCTGCGTGATACAGACCAAGTTTTGCGAAAAGTGTTCGCAGCCATTCCCGATTCAAAAATTCTTTTTCTGCGAAAGCCTTCTTCATCTGCAGTTACAGAGATCCGTTTGGTCGATCAAGATATTATCCTCAAGAGAGACTCAGAAACCGAGCTCTGGAAAATGGAAAAAGGGCCTTTCCCAGGGGCTTTGTGGGTTCTCGGCTCGGGAAATACGGAAGCGAATAAACTCTTTAAGGGATTGGGCCAGAACAGGGAAGAACTGGGATTTATCCTTGAAGACCCTAAAACTAAAGAGACTCATTTTGTATTTTGGCCTCATCAAGTTAAAACTCGATTAGCTCATCAAAAAGGTAGGACAGAGAAGCTTGATTTTATCAAAAACGACCCTCCGGCCTCCTATTTGAAAGTCACCATAGGCGCTGGAAAAATTGAAGGCTCCAGCGGGGCCTTCCTCCAACTCGCCTATCTTTTTGCTGTAAAACATGACTATGAACGGGCTCAATACTTTTTGGAACGGGCAGGAGCTTCCCGTCTGGCAAATTCCAATGAATGGAAAGCCCTGGAGGAAATCGCTCAAAATTTCCGCAATTTTTCCCCAAGTTCTAAGAGAGCCAAGCTAATGAAATTAAAAGCGGCTCTGATGATTCGAAAGATCATCAAGCAGCAGTCTCAAAAAGAGGCTTTCCAAGTAAAAGATTGGGAAAAATATTTTTCGGAAGCAAATTACCTTGGCGACTTATTGAAAGAATACGAAAAAGAGTTTCCAAAAAGCCCTTTTCACCGAGAAGGGATGAGAGAGTTTGTAGAATCAAGTGTCAAAGAGCTCTCCCTCTCTCAGAAAGAGCGTGAAGAGCTCGAAAGCGTCCAAATGGAAGGCTTGGAAATCCTTCGTAAAGAAAACAAAGCCGAACTTAAAGCCTATCAGGAAACATTGTGGGTAGATATCCCCACCTTTCAACAAGCTGCCTCTTTTGTTCTCCCCTTGGTTTTCGCAAAATCAAAAGAGACTAATAAAACGATCATTGAAGAGGAAATCAAATCAGACCCGGAATATATTTTGAGCCATTTTTTTGAACTTTGGAATTGGATCATTGAAAAACAAAAAGAGCCAAAAGACCTGATCTCTCTATTCGGTCCCATTCGCGGTCTTAATCCCCAGCTTCTTTTAGATCTTAAAGAAGGCCAAGTCGCTCCGGATCAGCTTTTCGAATCTTTCGCGGAAGCTTCCATAGTTTTCAGCGCCGACTTTGCCAGGAAAATGCTGTTGGGGCTTGCTGCTCTGAATCGAAAGAAGGGACCTCAGGAGAGTGAGATCCAAGAATTGCAAGAGGAGGACAGGAAAGAGTTATGTTTTTCTTCAGAACAAATAGACTCTTTCAAGAAAAAGCTTCCCTCTACCTCTTTGGGTTTCCTTTGGAATAATTTTCGGATGGGAATCGGTTATTTTGGAGGGTACAAAAAAAGGGAGGAGCTTGTAAGTGAGTTTAGCCAATTCACGGAGACTTTTAAAAAAGCGCTTAGCCATTCCGATGGAAAATTTGTGATGATTAGAAAAGTTAACCTTGAACAGGAAGACTTACAGGGCCAATTCTTGGACCTCGTAAAAAAGGGCGAAGCTTTAAGTTTGGAAAGATTAGCTACCGAGGCAAAAGAGAATCCTTACATCTTCGGGCCGGAAGTGGGACCTATTCTTTCATTAGTCCTATTAAGGCCAGATCTCAAAGAGAACTTCGAAAAGCTATTGAAAGAGCATGGAGATGTTGTGCCTTTGAAGACAATCCTGGATTTAGTGCTGCAGCAAACACGCATTAACCTTTTAGAAGAGCTGCATGAAATGGAGACAACCAAAAAAGCGCAAAAACTTCAGGAACGAACCAAAAAACCCATTGAAGTAAATGAATGGAGAGCTGAGGAGAACTTTAGTGAAGTACAGGAAATAGCCTTGCCCGCTCTTGACGCTTATTACGAGGTTATAGATCAGTCCACTGTAAGTATGACAGAGAGTAATATTAAATCTACGAAGGAGAATGTAGCGCAGTTTTTTTCAGAGAAAAACTCGGAAGACTCGATAGAAAACAACGAAAACAGTTTGCTGCTAGGAGGTACCGAAACTGCGGCCGAGGAGCTCCTGAAACTGGGTCAAACACAGGTTGTTTCGGTTTACGAGCTAGAGAATCTTCGAAACAGGGTCGAAACGCATGCGAAGCAGGCGTTGGCGCAAGCATCCGCCCACCGGCGAATGCTGCTGGATGCATTTCGCGAAAAAAAAGGGGATCTTTCTTTACCCAGAACTTTGCGTGCTGCTATTCAAAAGGAGCGCATTACAGGTGAAGATCCCCTTTTAGACGCAATCATTAATGCCTATCAAAGAAACCAGCTTCCTTCTTCGGAAGAATATAGGCAGATCGAAAAGCACATCTTAAATTACTTGATCTGGCAGATTGAAGGGCAGATGCTAAGCGGTCCCGCTTCTAAGCTTTTTAACCAGTTGGCTGCTTTAAAAAAATCGAAAGACGATAGCCCCGGCTGGCAGCAAGAATGGAACTTGGCTTCCTTTGAGCTCATTAAAATCATTCAGACAGCCACAAACTCCAGCCGTTATTTAGAAGGCGGAAAGCTTAAAAACCCACAGTATTCCCGCAAATATTTAGTCACAGAATTAAGGAACAACATTATTTTGACCCCTCAACAGATCCAGATTATCGAAAGCATGGCAAAAGACCCCAATAATTGGTATGAGCTCCGAATGGGTCTTGGAAAAACTTCGTTCATTTTTCCTACCGTTTTATTATTGCTTGCGGAACAAGGCCACTTCCCTGTCGCTCTTGTCAAAGAAGAGCTTTTAAAGCAGAATTTGGATTCTTTGGATCGGGCCACCCGTCTGATGTTGGAAGAGGCCGGATATGAGTTCACCTTTGCGATCAACGATCCTAGCAGCCCCTCCCTGCTAGCGGAAAAATACGAAAGGCTGCTCAGCGTAAAGGAAGAAAAAGGATATGTCATTACTACGGTTCATTCAAAGAACTCCATTGAACATAAATTGGCTCTTTTAAATCATGAGCTTCGCGCAAAACTCAAAGAGCTCTCTCAGTCGGATGATTTGAAAGATGCAACTCAAAAAATTCTCGAAGTGCAGAAAGAGCTTGCAAAATCCGAGGAAGAAATCAAAAAGGCAGATAAAGAAGTAGCAGATCTAATTGGAGTATTACTTCCCGAAAACCAGAATGGGGATCTAACCGAAGAAGAGTGGAACAAAAAAAAGCAGGATGTTCGAGAGAAGCTCAATCATTTAGCCGAATTGGGTGGAGCTATTACTGAGAGGGAGAGGGCCGAAAAACCAACGTTGCTTGCTAAAGAGATCCACGATGCTTTGCCGGCAGAGGTGAAGAATATGAAAACCCAAGAAGAGATCAACCAAAACTTAGAAGAAATTTATAACAAAGCCTCCACAAATAAGGAATATCGGGATAAATGCCTCAAGTGGGCAGAACATCTCAGAGAGCTTAGCAATTTTCAAAAACAGGCCTATTGGTTGAGTAAAATTCGCGCTCTTTTAAACGGCGACGAAAACTACTTCGGATTTAAGACGCAGCAAATCGGCGATGAAGTAGACGATATTTTCGATGTTAGCTGCGAAGACAATCTGGCTATTGGAGATTCTACCCCTTTAAATAATGGTGTCTGTACTGTTGTGGATGGGTTTCTAACCATCCTTTTTACATCGCTTGATGAAGATATCAAGATTTTAAGGGAAGCTGTCAGAAATAAACAGCAAGCAGCACTTCGCACCGACAGAGTTAAATATATCCTTCGAAAAATGGTGAAGGAATATATTCAAAGCGAAGCTTTTAAAAACGAATTTTTGACAAGCGTAAGCGAAGAACTCAAGAACAAAATCTTGAAGATGGCCGAAAAAGAGGCCGAACAATTTGCAGAATACATTTGCGGCACGGGAGAGAGGCCGAAAGCTCTTCCTCCATGGCCGAAGGATGAAGGCGAACTGGGCACTGCCGATCTTCAGGTTTTAAGAGCGATCGCAGCCCTTAAACATGTGGTTCAATCCCTTCCAGTCGCTTTAAATCAAAATCCCGGAATCGACAGCGGTGTAAAAGGCAGCGATGGCTTTACCGTAGGCCCCATGAGTTCCGGACAGGAAAAAGAGGGAATGGTCTATGGAGATGAGTATGATGTCGACATCAATCACTATCTTTTTTATTCCGTTTCTTTAGAAAAAACCCCTTTTATAGAAAGGGCTTTAAAAACGTTGCAAGAGCGTCGTCCAGATGATTTTGAAAGAATCCGAAAGCAAGCGGCAGATAAGAAAGAAGATTTGATTACTTATCTCAATCGCTTCGAAAATTATAAAGATCGCCTTTTGATTTTGCGTACGCAAATCATAGAGACAGGACAAATCAAGCGCTTTAAAGAACAATATGTTCTAAATGTGCAGGAATCCGTCTTTGGTCAAAACGTAGGAGGAATGACCGGCACTTTAAACTCTTATGTGCTCCCGCTCAACAGCAAGGGCTTTAAAGGGACAGGAGAACAAACCTCCACTCCCCGCGTTGTGGAGGGAGAAACATTATTGCGTATCGGCTGCTGCACCCCCGGATTCGTCCAAGTTTCAGACGATATGATGAAAAAAATGGAGGAGACTCTTTCTGATTTTGAATGCAAGGCTTTGATCAATGAGGGAGATCCCTTAGGGGGAAGAAACTCCCTCGAGGTTGTATCTGATTTGCGTAAAACAAGCGCAGGTTCAAAACGAACTTTTATCTTCATAGATCCCGAATCTAGAAAAGAGCAGATCTGGTACGCAGGGGAAGAAGAACCCAACGATATAACCAAGCAAGAGCTTACGAATCTCCTTTTAAGCGATCCGGAAGTGCGTAAATCTTGCGTGATTTATTTTGGACCGCCGGATACTCGGGGGACCGATTTTAAAATCCCCCCGGGATATGGGTTAATGATCACCGGCCCTACTACCTCAACCGCCGGCTTCCTGCAAGGCGTTTGGCGGTTAAGAGGGTTAGGGGTTCAGCATAAAATCCAATTTGCGGTCTCTCGAGCCGTTGCCGAGAGAATCCAAGAAGAGCAAAAGACAGATGAAATTACCTATCTCCATCTTTACAATGATATTAAGAAAGTCACTTTAGCCAATCAAAAGGGGTTGCACTTAAAAGCGGCCACCCTAAAAGTTACCGGAATTGTCTCTTGCGGCGTTCGGAATCTTGTCTATCGACACCGCAAGGAAAAAGACAAAGTTGAATTTTGGGACTTCACTAAGCCTAAAATCCGGCTTTTAGATACAGCCTTCGATGCAACGCTAGAAAAGTTGACAAGGCCTTATCTAGTTAAACCTAAAACCGTCGATTTCGCTTCAGATTATTCCGAAATCCAAATCATTTCCCTTGAAGTTAAGATGAAGCAAATATTTCAAGCAGAAGAAGACAAGGTAGCAGCGATGCGGAATTTTGCTGAACCTTTGCAGCGAATCTTTGGCTTCTTTCAAAGTCAAGGCCAATCCAATGAAGATATCGCTAGCTCAATTAATAGAGCGTTGCGCGGACAGGGAATCGAAATCACCGCGCAAGAAGTAGGTGATTTTAAAAAATGGTTTGATAATAGACTCCAGGAGTTCAATCGAAGTTTGAATAGAATGGATGAGGATTTGAAGAAAGCAAAAGAGGCTTTTGCTAAAAATTTACAGGAGCATAAAAAATATCTTTCCTCCGAGATGCTGAGCAAAGGAGCCGAAAGCGGATCCATCGAGCAAGTCCAGCAAGCGGCCCAACAACAGCAGCAGCAACAACAGCAGCAGCAGCAACAACAACAACAGCAGCAACAAGAGTTGAAAGGATTGGGAAGAAGAGCACGCAAGCACCCCTACAATCAGTTTAAAGGAGGCTCTAGTACGTTGGAGCCGGAGACTGGACAATTAAAACAGAAATTTCGTTTTTATAAGGAGCCCGAAATGTATGGATTCGATCCGAATATCGGAGTTTCCCCTCACATGGCTAAAATTCTGGAATTGCTCCAAAATTCAACAAAAAAAGGAGACCCTCTTGGCCGCATTTATATCTACCAAGACAAAGTGTTTTTGATTTGTTCTCAAGATTACCATTTGCACTTGTCAAAGACTTTAGATCAAGAAGAAGACCAAGGTGTCTATAGTTTATTGAATGGAGCCAAATACCCCGAAGGAATCGTACCCAATCACACAAGCCGAAAAGCTCCCCTGATTGACGAGGAAATGACTAAAAAAATTGTGCAAATCAAGTTCATTTTGGGATATTTCCAGTTTTCTGACAAAGAAAAGAAGGCATTTGGAAGTTGGTATGGAACTTTAGATGCAAAGCAAAAAAACAACCTGCTTCAAATCGCTAACAAGGATCAAAAAAAGTTTATAGGGGGCCTTGTCGCGTAATTCTGCTATAGGTGGCATCAGGAAGGAAAAGCCGGCTCTTTTTTGGCCCCCGAATGTAGAGTTTTTTTATCGAGAAGAGATCTTTCCCTATTGGCTTAGCTTATTGCAAAAAAATTTAATAATTTTATTTAAAACACAAAAATTGCAATAAGTAGTATAATGGTAGTCTAACATATAACTATGAGTAAAATTTTATGATCTGTGGCTTAGGTAGGACTAATACAGCACTTAGAAATTGCTCAAACGAAACCCTAATCGCTTTGGCGGTATCTATAATGGCTGGAGCGTTTTTTGTAGGGATGGCCATTTGTGGGTTGCATTCGAATCCCGGTATGTGGGGCAATTATGTCATTATCGGTTTGGGGGGAGCCGCGATTCTTGGAGGATTGATTTATGGCGCAGTTAACTCAGTGAGGGCTCACTTGCGTACGAGGATTTCTAAGACGGTAGAGGCCGCTCAACAAAGATATCCTGAATTCATTTTTCCTAAAGATATGTGGCAAGAGATCTTGGACAAGATTCTTAAATTCAATTCGCCTATTAATGCCTGTAAGGCTCTAATCAGAATGAGTTCTACCTGTACATTCTTCTATCAACTTATTAATAACTACAGTCCGACAAGAGAAAATCTAGAAAATTACCGTAGGGCTTCCACTGTTTGTCTCGATCAACTCCCAGATACGCTAAATCTTCCTCCGCAAGACATTAGAGATCAAGCTTTTCTAACAGATGAAATGTGCAATATAGATACACACTATGTATATTTTATGGAGGTAGCGGGACATCCGAGATGTGCGCTTCGTTGGATCAAGTACATAGAAGGCAAGAATATTCCAATCATCGGGGGTGTGGATTTTTTAGCAAGACATTTTTTTGCGGCCCTTTTGCAGGTTAACCCCAATCAAGGATCGGCGCAAACTGCGATTTACAGTTTTGTAGCCGTTTTTTATCAACTATCCCGCTCCAATCCCCACCACTGGTCTTGCAAGCTGCTACTTCCTGAAGATGAAGCTAAGACCGATACAGAGAAGATCAGGAGAGGGTTGAGTCCGAGAAATAACAAAGGGAATGCTGTAGACTGGTTGTACGAGGTTCTAAGGGGCAAACCCGGAGAGTTGAAGGTCGAAGGAAGTGAGAATCTACAGATCAATCTTTTTCAACCAAAAAAATAGATATAGCAAGGCAGGACGGGCATGTCGCCTGGCGTGCCTACGACGAGGAGGAAACCATGCCCTATAGGCTAACCGACTAAATTTTCCCTATTGGCTTAGCTTATTGCAAATAAATTAAATAATTTTATTTAAAACACAAAAATTGCAATAAGTAGTATAATTACAGGCTAACATACTTTCAGAAGTAAAATTTTATGATCTGTGGCTTAGGTAGGACTAATACAGCACTTAGAAATTGCTCAAGCGAAACCGTAATCCCTGTTGCGGTATCTATAGTGGCTGGGGCGTTTTTTGTAGGGATGGGCCTTTATGGCTTGCATTTGAATCCCCATATGTGGGGCAGTTATGTCATTATCGGTTTGGGGGGAGCCGCGATTCTTGGAGGATTGAGTATCAAAGTCGTAGGCTGGGTATGGGACGCCTTGCAATCAAGAAGACCTCCTCCCGACTTGCCCGTAAGATTAGTTCAAAGCCTGAAGACTAATGATAAATCTTATTATAATTTTCAGATTGCTGATGATGTAATGCACTTGATTTTTGAAATGATAGCTGCACCTAGGACCTTTGAGGCCTATAAATTATTAAGCAAGCTACAGCGCGTATGCAGCCACTGGTATACGCTTGTGAATAGTGAAAAGATGTTATCGAGGAAACTGCTCGATAGTATTTATCGGATTCACACTCTCTTTTTTCAAGATTTCAGCGGGGTAGAGGAGTGTTTTCCACAAGAGATTAGAGATCAAAAAGTAGTCCTTACAGATGAAATGCTAGATAACCATAGTCTTTATTTTGGTGATACAGGCTACCCTGAAAATAGTGATAACTATATCAAATGGATGCGTTCTAACAACACTGCAATTATCGGCGGCATAGATGGATGTCATCGACGTTTTTTTGCGGTAGGCATGAAAATCGAGGATAAAGAGACAATTTACGAGGGGGTGATGGTCTTTTTTCAGCGGTATACTGACAACCCTAACTATTGGAGAATCTCGCAGCTATCCCCCAACACCATCCTTCATACTGACAACTCTAGATATTGGATATTCTCGAAGCTATACCTTAACACCATCCTTCCTTTTGGTGAAGCTTTATTTAATGATATTAAGTTATTTAAGGACCTGATCTACGAAGGATCTGTAAAAGTCGAGTCAGAACAAGATGAGAAAGAAAAGCTCACGTGTTCACTTTTGAAGTGGTGAAATGCCTCCAAGCACATCCTGAATCACATCCGAAAGATGCAAGAGATTCCGTTTTTGCTTAAATTCCGCAATCTCCTTCTTTTTCCGCTCTATTGGAAAAGTATTGATCGCCTCAGCCAGCTTTAACCCCGTAAGCTCCCTTTCCAATAAAACTTCTCCACCGGCAAAGTGGCGAGCATTTATCTCCTGATGGTTGTCGGTCGCGTAGGGAAATGGGATCAAGAGCGCGGGTGTTTCGGTTTCGGTCAACTCTGCGATAGTCGATGCCCCCGCTCGGCAGATCGCCAAATCGGCGATCCGCATCGCTTCTAGAAGATGCGGCTCGAAGGTTTTAACGCAGTGAGGGAGCCCCTTATAGTGCTCCTCGATACCCCCCTGATGCCTTCCTGTAAAATGTAGCACCTGAAACCTAGACAAATGGGGTAATGCTTCGAGAAAGAGCGCGTTTAGGCGGAGAGCGCCTTGTGAGCCTCCGAAGACCAAGAGGGTCGGCCTCCCCTTTTCCAACCCAAAATAGCTCCAAGGATCATGCGCTTGCTGACGCCGGCGCAAGGGGAAGTGAACCAGCCGGGTCGCTCCTCTGATTTGGACGGGAAAGGTCAAAGCGGTCGTATGGGCAAAACGAGAAAAGAGGCGGTTTACCTTTCCGGGCACAGCGTTTTGCTCATGGAGAATAATCGGAACCTTGCGCTGCTTAGCCGCTAAAAGAAGAGGGAGAGTGTAAAAACTGCCGAAGCCGACCACAACGTCGGGAGCAAACGCGCGTAGGATCTTTCGGCTCTGCCGCATCCCTTTCAAGATGCGCCTGCCCCCACGAAGCATTTCTATCGGCTTCGAAGCAGAGAAAGTGGCCGTCTGAATCTCTTCAAAGTTGAAACGAGAGGGGTCGAAAAAACGATTCTCACTTAGACCGCCCGCGACAAAGAGGAGTTCATGCTCGCAGAGGACCTCCGCGACTGCCTGCGCGGGAAAGAGATGGCCCCCTGTGCCCCCTGCGCTCAAGATGATTCTTCTTTTTCTCATAACTCTCAATGTTGAGTAGAATGGTGATGCCGATAATATTCGCAAGCAACGAAGTCCCTCCCTGGCTAAAAAAGGGAAGGTTAACTCCTTTGCTCGGCAGCAAACCTGACACAACACCCAAATTTAGAAAGGCTTGCAAAGATATCAAAAATGTAATCGCCATTGCTAAATAACAACCTATAACGGTAGGGGTCCGCATGGCGATTGAAAATCCTCCAAAGGCTAGAAGCATATAAAGGATAATCAATAGAAGAATTCCGACAAACCCGAATTCTTCGGCATAAATCGCAGCAATATAGTCGTTTTGCGCTTCGGGTAGATAGGTGAGTTTTTGCAAGCTGGCTCCCGGCCCTCTTCCGAAGAGTTTTCCTGAGCCTGCCGCTATTTTCGCTTGGTGGGGTTGATGCCCTTTTCCTTTGAGATCGAGTTCAGGGTGGAGATAGACTTGGATCCGCCCACGAACATATGGGAGTTGGGAGGCGGCAACCGTTCCGAGGCAAAGGAGGATTAATACCGGAAGAGCCCAGTATTTAAACCGGATGCCGCTGATAAAAAAGAGGGGGATCAGGGAGGCTCCCATCACGGCAGTCGTCCCGTTATCGGGTTCGATCATCACTAAAAGCATCGGAATGGAGAGAAGCGCGACGATTTTGCAGAAGGTCAAGAGTGAAACCTGATGTTTATAGCGGCGCACGATCCACTCTATATAGACCATTGGAATCAGGTATTTTACGAACTCCGAAGGCTGGATCGTGAAATTGCCGATCCCGACCCACCTGTGGGCGCCGTTGCGTGCCTTCCCCACTCCAGGAGCAAAGACAAGGAGAAGAAGAAGGGCGGAAAATAGGAGAAGGTAGGGGCTGAGCCGTAAGATATGTGTATAGCCGACCCTCCAGACCATGATCGAAAAAGTCACCCCAACGATTCCAAAGGTGATTTGACGAAGAAGGGCCTGATGGATGCTTTTGTTGAGGGAGCGGTCCAAAATTTCGGCCGATGAGGTATTAAAGACCATCATCAGCCCAAGCGCAAAAATAAAAATTACACAGAAAAGAACCAATAATCTCATTTGTCATCTAATACGTAATCTGTCGCCGGGGCGCAGGCGGCGAGCTTTCTGCTCGTCCAACCCATTGAGCCGGAGAAGTTCGTCGAGACGAAGGTTGTTGCGCGAAGCAATCAGCCAGGGGTTGTCGCCCTCCTTGACAACGTAGAATTCCCCTTCATTCTGCTTGACAGGCTGCTTGGGCTTGGAATCCGAGAGAGGGACTTTCAACACTTGTCCGATTTTAAGCTGGGTAGAGGAGATGTTGTTGGCTTCCATAATCGCGGCGACGGTGGTGTTATTCGCGTTCGCGATCTTTTCGAGAAAATCTCCCTTTTTCACTGTTACATCGACATAACGGGCGTTAGAGTGAGGCCTTGGTTTTTCAACGGGTTTTTTCTCTTCGATAGGCTGAGGAGGGGTATAGGCGAGCTGGATCTCTTCGGTGAACGAAATGGGTTCATCATGGGGCTCAGCGAAAGTTGGAACCGAAGTGGAAAAGAAATCCTCCTCCACAGTGCGCTCTTTTGGAGCCTGCGCGAGCTGGGTAGGTTGTTTTCTCGGGTCTATTTCTTTTTTATCCGATCTAACGGCTGTCGCGAATAGAATCATTAGCAACGCAGCATTTACTAAGACGGCAACGATTATTGTATCTCTGCGGCTCATAGCGGTGTCTCCTCAAGTATAGAAACCATTTCCTTAAATCTATCTCCACGGTCTTCGTAGTTCTTGAATTGATCATAACTCGAACACCCAGGCGAGAGCAATACCGTCTCGCCTTTTTTTGCAAAAAGGGCCGCTTTTTTCACCCCTTCCTCTAAATCGGCGACTTTTTCTACGACAATTTCTGAGCTAAGTTCGCACTCTATTCGCTTTGCCGCTTCGCCCATGAGGAAAGCCTTTCGCACCTTCCCGCGAAAAAGCGGGATCCATTTTGCGTACTCCCCTCCCTTATCCACTCCCCCCGCGATTAGAACGACCGGCGTTTGCATCGCCTCTACGGCTTTCGCTACAGCGTCGATGCTTGTCGACTTGCTATCATTGATAAAGGTAATTCCCTTGTATTGACGGACAAATTCAATGCGGTGAGGCGGTTTTTTAAAAGTCGCGAGGCCCTTTTGAAGAACATGCCGATCAACGCCCGTCAGGGCATAGGCGGCCGCGATGTTTTCCCAATCATGCGGATAAAATCTCTCATCTCTATAACTGAGAGAGGAAATCGATTCAAGAGATATCACGATTCCGGATAGATTATATTGCTTGGCCACTGCGCCGCCTACAAAAAAAGGAGCTCCCTCTTTGAGACACTCGACAAGCCGCAGCTTAGCCTTGGCATATGCCTCGAAGGTTTTATGTCGGTCGAGATGATTTGGGGTCAAATTGAGCAGAGCACCGGCGTCGAAATAGGCTTTTGCTTTGATCGACTCAAGTTGAAATGAACTCAACTCGATGACAAAAAATTCGACGTCTGCATCGATTTGTGAGATGAGGGGCTTTCCTACGTTTCCAACAGCGACCGCCTTTTTTCCTGCGGTATTCAGAAGATGGGCGGCAAGTAGGGTGGTTGTCGTCTTTCCGTTCGATCCCGTGATGGCATAAAGGGTTTTGCCCCGAATTTCACTTAAAGCGAGATCGATCTCTCCAACCATAGAAATCCCCCGTTTTTGGACCGCCTGCACAAAGGGATGAGAAAAGGGAATACCGGGCGACTTCACCGCGAGATCAATTCCCTCTAAACAGAGAGGGCCAGGTGCAAGGGCGTCGTCGTATACGGTGATCCTATCTCCCCTTTTTTCACAGAAGGCGCGTGCAGCGCTGCCGCTAACGCCAAGCCCAATAATCAAAACATGCATAGTAGTACTACTGAAATTTCAACGTGGCGATTCCAACAATCGCAAGTAAAAGGCCGATAATCCAGAAACGAAGCACAACTTTTGTTTCAGCCCACCCTTTATATTCGAAGTGGTGATGAAGAGGAGCGCATAAAAAGAGACGTTTCTTGTTGCGTAATTTATAACTGCCGACTTGGAGCATTACCGAAATGGCTTCAATCACAAAAACGCCTCCGATAATGCTAAGAAGTACTTCTCGCTTTAGCAAAACTGCCGAGACCCCTAAGATGGCACCGAGAGTCAGCGAACCTGTGTCGCCCATAAAGACTTGAGCCGGATGGCCGTTATACCAAAGAAAGCCGAGAGAAGCCCCCGCAAGGGCAGCCAAATAGATTGCAATCTCGCCGCTGCCGCCGATATAGAGAATGTGCAAATATCTTGAGAGATCGAGGTTGTTCGATACAAAAGCGATTAAAGAGAAAGCGCTTGCTGCAAGCATCACGGTTCCCGTCGCCAGCCCGTCAAGGCCATCTGTGAGATTCACCGCATTGGACGTTCCGGTAATCACAAGAGCGATAAAAAGGGCCATTAAAATCAGCCCCCAGCCCGTAAACTTCATGATAGGGTGTTTAAGAAACGGGAGATAAAGACGCGCTGCGTATTCCTGAGTTGTCAAAACAGCAAGCTCAGAGAGATTCTCGATTTCTTCTTTTCCCTGGGGCGGAGGAAACCAGTTTTTTCTGTGAAGCGCTTCCGTCATCGGGGTCCAGAGCAGATAAAGAGCGATGAGAAAAGAAAAGAGCCCCTGAACCGCCAACTTTCTTTTTCCTGAAACTCCTTTTTTATTCTTGTAGCGCAGTTTCAGATAGTCGTCGATCGATCCAAGCGATCCGATTACGACCGTTGTCGCAAAGAGAATGAGCGTAAAGGGGTTCTTAAAGTCCATCCAAAATAGAAGAGAAAGCAGCAAGGAGCTAAGGATCAAGACTCCTCCCATCGTCGGCGTATCATTTTTGTTGCGATGCAGCTCGCCGAGAAGAGGGCAATCTTCACTTCGGACACGGTCTCCGATTTTCCACTCATAGAGTTTTTTGATGAAATGTTTCCCGAAAATGATCGTGAACAAGAGAGAGGTAATCGCCGCCAATGCCATCCGCGTCGAGCAATATCCGAAGACCGCCGGAGTTTTAACTCCGAGGTAGTCTCTTAAAAATGAGATCAAAAAGAGAAGCATACTTATATTAAAAAGCTAAGGAAATATAATTCCTATTCAAATTTATCCAAAATTTGATCGAGTGAGTAGGCTCGCGCCCCCTTAAGCAGGACGACATCTCCTGCTTTCACTCGATCCATTAATGCCGATTCAAGGTCTTGGCGCGATTCAAAGAGTTCAACGGGCTTTTTCTCCCTTTTCCAAATTTCGCACATTGTTTCGCAGCGCTTTCCTAAGCAAAAAAGAATATCCGCGTGCTTCAAAGCGATCTCGGCAACAAGAGTGTGCCCGCTTTCGCAATAGATCCCCAGCGCATCCATTTCGCTCAGAACGGCTATTACTTTCCCTCCCGGTCGCGGCTTGGGAAGATTTTCCAATGCCGCTCTCATCGAGTCGGGATTGGCGTTGTAAGCGTCATTGATAAAAAGGATTCCCTTTTTGACGACTTTTTCAAAGCGCATGGACGGCAGCCTGATAAAAGCCGCAGCCTCTCTAATCAGCTCCCAGGAGATATTTAGAGAGCGAGCAAGAATCACAGCGGCCAGAAAATTTTGATAGTGTTCTTTTACCGGGAGGGCAAGGGGGATCTCAAAAGCATGCTCTCCTTGAACATAGATCCGGACCCCACTAGGGATCTGTTCTAGAAAGTAATCGGCCTCCGCCGAGCTTGTAGAAAAGGTTTTTTTTGGACAGCTGCCGGTATTGTAAACCTCCTCAAAGTCGCGAATATCTCGATGTAAAAGGCCTAGACGTGTCTTGGGATGGGAAAAGATCGAGGCTTTTTCCCGGCTGATCCCGGCAAGTCCGTCGGAGAAATTCACCGCATGCTGAACGGCAACAGTGGTGACCATCGCGATATCAGGCGGAGCGATCGAAACGAGATTGGCAAGGTGCCCCTTATGCGTCATTCCCATTTCGAGAATGATATAATCTTCCGTTCCGTCGGCGAGCAAAATGCTTAGAGGCACCGTGGCTTGCGAATTATAGCTAAGCGGGCTTGCAAAGATTTTATAGCTTGGCCGGATCAATGCTGCTGCAAACTCTTTCACAGTCGTTTTGCCCAGAGAGCCTGTAATCGCGATTACTTGGGAACGCCGCTTCTCCAGCAATCTGCGCGCCAAATCCTGCAAAGCGAGCAAGACATCAGGGACGCGCAGAAGAGGGAGGCCAAAGGTCTCCCCTCGGTAATCTTCCCGAACTACAGCTCCTGACGCTCCTCTTCGAGCAATCTGTTCGAGAAAATCGTGTCCATCGACTCTGTTTCCCGGAAGAGCAAAAAAAAGGTCGCCCGGATTTAACTTTCGGCTATCGATTGCGGCTCCCGTGACGAGTGTTTGATTCGGGTGGTGCAGCCCAAGATCTTTAGCTAACGCATTGAATGGAATCGGTTTCATTGACTACATCTTACCCTGCTTGATCGACAAATTTCAATTGTCTTTTATGGGGAGCATTGCTACGATACGAAATTGATCATTTTAAAACACGGTGGCATAGCCAAGTGGTAAGGCAGAGGCCTGCAAAGCCTCCATTCCCCAGTTCGAATCTGGGTGCCACCTTTCTGAACAAGCATTGAAAATCACAGAGAATAGAGAGGCGCTAAGGCACAGAGCGGTCAAAGCCCGCAAGTGCGGGCCTTGGCCTAGCGCTATCACTTGCGCGTTTACGCGCAAGTGATGCTCTGTGTCTCTGCGTCTCATCCTCCTCTGTGATTTTCAATACTTATGTTCGTTTTCCGGATGAAACATTGTTGTATTTAATCTCCACTCCTATCGGAAATTTGGGCGACTTCTCTTTTCGGGCGGTCGAGACGGTCCGAAATCTCGATTATCTATTGTGCGAGGATACGAGGCGCACACGGATTCTTCTAAATCATTATGAGTTAAAAGTCCCTTTAAAGAGCTTCCACGCACATAGCGAAGGGGGGAAAATCGGAAGCGTTGTCAAAGATCTGAGCACAGGAATGGAAGTCGGGCTCGTCTCAGATGCGGGAACTCCGGGAATCTCCGATCCGGGAAGCCGTTTGGTTGCAGCGTGTCGAGAAAAGGGAATCAAAGTCGTCCCGGTGCCGGGAGCATGCGCCGCTATTGCCGCTTTAGCCGCTTCCGGATTAGATACGGCACGCTTTCAGTTCTTCGGATTTCTGCCGCGAAAAAAGGGAAAACTGAGACGTATATTTGAAGAAATTCTCACCTATCCAGGCACGACAATCTGTTATGAGTCTCCCTTTCGACTGGCAGCTTCCCTAAAAGTTTTGACCGAGCTCGAGCCAGAGCGCAGATGCGTTGTAGCGCGTGAGTTAACAAAAAAATTCGAAGAATTTATCGACAAAAGCGCCGCTGAGCTCCTCGATTATTTTTCTGTGAAACCCGCTAAAGGGGAAATTGTATTGATGATCTGCGGCCTGGCGTGATATACTTTTCTTTCCTAAAGAATAAATAAAAAATTTTATGAGGTGAAGGTCTATGTCTGAAGCAAAGGAAATTATCTTTGAACAAGAAGCACGTGACAAATTAGCTAAAGGGATTCAACAGCTTGTCGATGCTGTCAGGCCCACGCTTGGTCCGAAAGGGCGGAATATCGGTCTCGAAAAGAGTTGGGGCGCCCCCTCTATTACAAATGACGGTAACAGCATTGTCAAAGACATCGAACTCCCTGATCAATACGAAAATATGGGAGTAGCTATGGCTCAGGAGGTCGCGGCCAAACTGAAGGAGAAATGCGGAGACGGAACCACCACAGGCACCATTCTTCTCGACGCTCTTGTCCAGAACGGGAACAAGCATATTTCGGCAGGTTCCAGCCCGATCACCCTAAAACGGGGGATTGACAAAGGAGTGGAAGCAATCGTCAAAGAACTCGAGAAAATGGCCATTCCTGTTAAAGGGAAGAAAGATACGAAGAATATCGCAACCGTTTCGGCTTCTGGAAACGAGGAGATCGGATCCTATATCGCCGATGCTATTGAAAAAGTCGGTAAGGAAGGAGTCGTCACAATCGAGGAGGCGAAAGGGACTGAAACAACGATCGAAATGGTTGAAGGAATGCAATTCGACCGCGGCTACATCAGCGCCTATTTCGTCACAAACCAAGAGAAGATGACCATTGAAATGGAAAATCCTTATCTTCTTCTCGTCGATAAGAAGATCACCTCGATCCAAGAGATGATTCCGGTTCTCCAAGCCGCTGCAACAACGGGACGAGAGCTTCTGATCATCTGCGAGGATCTTGAAGCTGATGTCCTTGCAACTCTTGTTGTAAACAAGTTGCGCGGCTCTCTCAAAGTGACGGCTGTTAAAGCTCCCGGTTTTGGCGACCGCCGTAAAGCGATGCTCCAAGATATCGCCGCCCTCACGGGAGCTACGGTCGTTTCCGAAGAGGCGGGAGTCTATTTGAAAGACGCCGGTCTCGATCTTCTCGGATCGTGCGATCGGGCGATCGTCACGAAGGAGACCTCCACTCTAGTGGGCGGAAAAGGGGATGCCGAAGCGATCGACGCGCGCATCTCGCAAATTGAAATTGAGCATAGCCAAAGCACGAGTTCCTACGATAAAGAGAAGCTGATGGAGCGGAAGGCCAAGTTAAAGGGAGGTGTTGCCGTTATCCGCGTCGGAGCAGCCACCGAACCCGAACTCAAACAGAAAAAGCAGATGTTTGAAGATAGCCTTAGTTCGACAAAAGCCGCTCTTGAAGAAGGCATCGTAGCGGGCGGAGGAATATCCCTCCTTCACGCGAGCCGCGTAATCGCATCGCTTAAACTGGAAGATGATGAAATGCTCGGCGCAAACCTAGTGAGGACAGCTTGTGAAGCTCCGATCCGGCAAATCGTATCCAACGCCGGACAAGACGGTTCTGTTGTGCTAGAGGAGATAAGAGACAAGAAAGACTCGATCGGCTTCAACGCGCGTACGGAGAAAATTGAGAATCTGATTGAAGCGGGTGTCATTGATCCAGTCAAAGTCACCAAGAACTGTTTGACCCATGCCGCCTCAGTAGCAGGCGTCGTCTTGATTTCGGAAGCGTTGATTGGAGATGCTCCTGAAGAAGAAGAGGAGTAAAAGACCAGATTTTGGGCGGGAATTTTCCCGCCCTTCTTTTTTATGGAAGATGTAGCTGTGGTTTGCGCCCGCGGTTTGGGCGATGCACTCTTATCCATGACCGTCTCACACAATCTCTTACTCTCAAGAGTACGTGTTACAACATTCAGCTCAATTCTTTGCGAATTGAGCAGTTGGTTTCCCAACCATACTATCCTCCCCTACCCTTCTAAAGAGGTTTTCGAAAAGACCTTTTCCAGATTCGATACTGTGATCGCTGCCGACCATAGCATGGTGAGAGAAGACCATGATTTCGGAAACCGTTTAATTGTGCTAAAAGAGAGCCGATTCGATAAAAACTCCCCGATGGCCGATAACCTGCAAAGGGTGTGCAAATCGATTTTAGAGCTTCCCTTTTGCGAAAAGGGTAATGGTCTTGTCATTCCGGCGGGATTGAACTGGAGAAGTGATCAAAAACGGCTTGCTATTCATCCCACAAGCTCCGACAAGAAGAAAGACTGGCCGGCTGTAAAATATGTCAAATTGGGAAGAAAATTGGAAGAGCTGGGCTTTGAGCCTTATTTTTGTCTTAGTCCGACCGAAAGGAGCGAATGGTTCGGTAGGATCGCTGAAGACCAGCTCCCCTTATTCCCAACCATTCACGAGCTCGCCTCTTTTCTCTTTGAGTCGGCAGCAATGATCGGCAACGATTCCGGCGTAGGACATTTGGCCTCAGCACTGAACATTCCTACCTTAAGCCTCTTTTCGCGCAAGAGTTATTCACGTTTATGGCGGCCGGGTTGGGGAGAGAACGTTGTTGTTGCGCCTCCCAATATTTTGCCGGGCGCGCGCATGAAGGAAAAATGGTGGAAGTCTCTCATTTCGGTTGGAAGGGTTTTGCGGGCTTTCGATAAAATGGGAGTGAAACGCTAGTGCATCCCACTCCCGCTGCCCTAGATCCCTTCGGACCTAGGCAATCCCTCTGACTTTTAAGCTTATCTAAACCCTTAGTGACGCTCGCGATGTTGATCTTGTTGCGATGGACGGCGCGGCCGCTCTTGCTGGTGCTGCTGATGCTGTTGTTGCTGTTGGTGCTGTTGGTGCTGACGAGAAGGGCTTGCCTCACGGCGCTGTTCATGCTCTTGACCACGTTGAGGCTGCCCCGCCCTCTGAGGTTGATTTGGTCTTCTTTTAGCCATGCTTTTTTCTCCTATTCTTAAGTTAAAGAGAAACAAGAGGCCCCTAAATATGGAACCTTCTGTTACTTATATTTAATAACAAAACACTTAAATATTCAAAACAAATCTATAAGTTTAATATTTAATTATTTAAGCTTAATTAAAAATTAATTTGAATTCATCTAAGATTATTATTTTCAATCACTTATAACAATAAAGACTCGAATTCATTTATTTGCTATAAAATAAGGCATGGAAACAGTAAAACTCATACATTTATCTGATCTTCATTATTCTCACATCACCCTCAGTTACAAACAGTTTACAAATAAAAGATGGATTGGGAACTTAAATCTTATCCTTTTCAGAAAGCACGCCTATCAGACCGAGCATCTTCCTCATTTAGCTGAACTCTTTGATGCTCTTGATATTGAGCATGTTTGTATCACAGGAGATTTTTCCTCTCTCTCCCTTGATTCAGAGTTTGCTGCAGGAAAAGCATTCGTCGAATCTCTCTCTCAGCCGGTTCATTATCTTCCAGGCAATCATGACTGTTATATTAAGGAGATCGAAAATACGCGTCGCTTTTACGATTTTTTTCCTTCCGAAGACCTAAAAAACAAGAGAGTTGAAAAAAAACCGCTCGGAAAGGGGTGGTGGTGGGTCGGCCTTGACTGTGCGGTTGCGACTCCTCCTTTTTACGCGTTAGGACGCTTTTCGGAACAAATGGAAAAAGAGCTCGAGCGCATCCTTAACGAAATCCCCCAGGAGGACCGTGTGATCATAGGGAATCACTTTCCTCTTTACCCTACAAATCGGTCGATGCATGATCTGCAGCGCGCTTTTGAGCTTCAGGAGGTCTTGAAGCGCTGGCCTAAAGTCAAACTCTATCTGCATGGGCACGACCATAAGTACTATATAAAAGATAAGAGAGCTGAAGGACTTCCGCTTGTTTTTAACAGCGGCTCTGCGGCCCACCGCCCTGACGGAACATTTTACCTTTTCGAGCTGCACGAGGAGGAGTGCTTAGTCGACCGTTTCCTCTTCCGTAAAGATAAAGAGGGTTTCTCTTGGGTCATCGACTGGCAAAAACGATTCACCTACAGTTGCTGATTCAGGATTATATAAGCTAGCTTTTGGCTAGAAGGAGAAGTGGAATTGAGTGCCTCTTCGATTTTTTCGGGGCGGAGATCAGGCATCTCTTTGAGCATTTCAACCCATATCGCCTTTTTTTCCGATTCGGAGGAGATCGAAAGAGTGTCGACGACTTGTGGGCGGCCAACCCCTTCCTTTTTATGGATTTGACCTAGCGCTTTAGTCTTTTGAATCTCAGAAATTTCTTCCATAAACTATCGATATATCATAGCAGTCATTTTTACAAAAGCTTATCTAAATCAATAAATCCTGCCCTTTGGAGAAAGATGACGATCACAGCTAGAGGGACCAGCCAACGTATCAAAAAATACCATACAGTAAAGATAGAGCCGAAAGTGGTACCTCTTAAAAACTCCTCTCGAACAAGCTCTTTTTTTAGACGCCATCCGAGGTAGAGTGCGGTGAAAAAGCCCCCAAGGGGGAGAAGCCAGACCGACACAAGATTGTCGATTGTGTTGAAGAAGTTCTCGCCGTACATTGGGAGCCATTCTTTGAAAAGATCTTGTGAGCCGGCAAGCGCGCTTGGGATTCCGACGATGAAGGCAGCAAGCGTAGAGTAGAGGACAGCTTTTTTGCGGCTCCATTGATAGAGGTCGATGAGATTGGCAACAATGACCTCCAAAAGGGCCATGGCAGAAGTCAGGGCGGTGAAAACAAAGAGGGTAAAGAAGAGAGTAGAGATAACCATCGATCCGGGCAAGGAGTCAAAGAGAAGAGGAAGTGTCTGAAAAATTAGCCCCGCGCCGCCGTGAGGGGGGAGGTCGAAGGTGAAAATGACCGGGAAGATCGTGAGCACGGTAAGTAGCCCCACGAAGACGACCATCAAGCCGATGATCAGAGCGGTTTTGGGAAGATCTTCAGAGCTTTTTAGATAGCTTCCATATGTTAGGATGATCCCTTGCGCCAAACTGAGCGTAAAGAGCGATAGGCCGAGCGCTTCGATGATTCCGGAGGGTTGGATTGTTTGGGTGTTGGGCTCAAAAAGAAAATGGATTGCCCTGCCTATCCCATCAAGCGTGAAGGCATAAGCACACAATAAGAGCAGCAAAATAAGCAATGCAATCGTCAAGACGCGGCTCCAGAGCTCGATTCCTTTGCGCACACCTTGATAGACGACCCCGAAAGTCATCAGAAGAAAAATAAAGGCCCAGAAGAGGTTGATATCACCCGACCGGTAGAGGGTGTCGAAGATATTGGAGATTTCAGCCGAAGTCCGCAATTCATAAACTTGATTGAGGGAAAGCATGAGGTAATTGAGCCCCCATCCTGCGACAACGCAATAATAGGAAAGAATAAGAAAGGAGGAAGCGACCCCTAGCCAACCTACAGTCCTCCAAGCGCTTGATTCACCTGAAAGTTGAGCGAAGACGCCCACCGCGCCGCGCTGCGCGCGCCGTCCTAAGAGCAATTCACCGATGAAGAGGGGAATCCCCAAAAAGAGGGTGAAGAGCAGATAGAAAAAAAGAAAAATCCCTCCCCCGTTGTCTCCCGTCACGTAGGGAAATTTCCAGAGCGTCCCCAGTCCGATCGCAGAACCTAGCGCTGCGAGGACAAAACCGAGACGCGACGTCCAATGTTCTCTCACTGCTTACCTTTTTTCCAAACGGTAAATGCTTTTAGAATTTCTTGTAAATTGAGGTCGCTAGGCGAGTGGTAAAAAAGATCATAATCTGAAAGCTCCTCCTTCGAGTGAGTGGTCTCAAGAGCCACCACAAAAGACCCTGCCGCTTTTCCGGCACGGATTCCTGCAGGTGCATCTTCGAAGACAACGCACTCAGAGGGAGCGAAACCGAGCCGGTCTGCTGCAGCGATGAAAATATCGGGGGCCGGCTTACCGTGAGCCACCTCTTCAGCGGAGAGATAGTGCTGGAAGTAGTTGCCTAAGACGGTTGAGGAGATATACATTTCGAGGTTTTCGGTTGGCGTCGAGGAGGCGATAATGTGTGGAATGGCTGCCCGGTCGACTTCTTTCAAAAAAGATTCTATTCCGGCCAAAAGCTCGACTTTCCCACGGGCGCATTGACGAAAAAGCTCTTCCTTTCTTCTCGCCCATTGGGTTCGCTTCTCTTTAGGGATATGAGGAACGAGTTCTTCTAGAATCAGATCATTTCGCTTTCCAAACCCATTGGTGAACTCTTTACGGTTCATTTCCAGCTCAGGCTCTTCTTTCATGAGAAGAACCCACGATTGCCAGTGAAGTTCACTGCTATCGATCAAAACGCCGTCGTTATCGAACAAAAAAGCAACGTGCATCAGCTTCTCTCCCAGCCAAAGGGGATCACCTCGTCGATCGAACGCCTCTCATGGCGCACCATCATCAGCCGGTCGAATCCGACCGCGACTCCACAGCAGTCCGGCATTCCCTCATCTAAAGCTTCGAGAAAAAGAGTGTCGATCGGATAGGTCTCTTTACCTAGCAAGAGGCGCTGTCGGTTATTGCGCTCAAAACGCCTTCTCTGCTCTTCAGCGTCAGCCAGCTCGTGATAGCCATTGGCCAACTCGACGCCTTTGTAATAAACTTCGAAACGGCGGGCAACGCCCTTTTCAACTCGTGAAAGAGCGGCCTGTTCGGGAGGAAAAGCAAAGATGACTGCCGCATGGAGCTCAGGCTCGATCTCAAAGGCAAAGAGGCGGTCGCGCTCTTCGAGCGATTCAGGGTAATGGCCTACATAGCGAAGGAAGGCTTCCCGGTATCCGATTCGTTGAAAGCTGCAGCTAGAGGGAAGAAAGAGGGAGATAAACGCGAGAGTCTCTTCGATCATCTCTTCAAAGGAGAGCGCGCAGCGGTACCATTCGACCATCGTGAATTCGGGGTTGTGCAGCTCTCCCCTCTCATCTTTCCGAAAGACATGTGAAATCTGGTAGATATCTCCAATCCCCTCAGCTAAAAGGCGCTTCATTCCATATTCTGGTGAAGAGTGAAGAAAGGCTTTTTTTTCCAAGCAGGCTGCTTCGATCAAGTCGATATGGGGGTCGATAGAGGCTCGCATGCTCAAAACGGGAACGTCTACTTCCACAAGTCCCCTCTCTTTGAAAAAGGTGCGGGCCGCCGCAAGCATCGCGGCACGGTCGCGCAAAACGGCCAGTCTACTTGTTAACGCGAGAGACATATTCCCCGTTGCGGGTGTCGACTTTCACGACTTCCCCTTGTTCGATGAAGATCGGAACTTGAACAACAGCTCCTGTTGATACCGTCGCCGGTTTCAAAACTCGTCCGGAAGCAGTATCTCCCCGCGCACCCGGAGTCGTTTCGGTTATTTCGAGTTCCATAAAAGTAGGCGGCTCAATGGTCACGGGTTCGCCCTTGTAAAAGACGATTCCGTAAATGATATCATCGGCGAGCCATTGCTTGACATCTTCGATTTTTTCGGGAGGAATGGTGATCTGCTCATAGGTTTCGTCATGCATGAAGGTCGCGCCTTGAGCATCGGTATATAAAAGGCGCATTTCGGCTTCATTTACATCGGCCTGTTCGACACTCTCCCCCGATTTGAATGTTTTTTCGATCACGCGTCCAGAAAGCAGGTGTTTCATGCGCACACGGTTAAATGCCTGACCTTTTCCGGGCTTGACGAATTGATTCGTTACGATCGTATAGGGCTGCCCCTCAACTTCGATTTTCAGGCCGCTTCGAAATTCGTTTGTGCTAATTTGCGCCATATGGTTAACCTCGAGTTTACCTCCGAATTGGCGAGTATAACTTCAGAAGGAGATTGAAGCAAGTGTGGCGCAATAACTACAAAGACTACAAACCGGACGAAGCGTGGATTAAAGAGCAGGTCGAGCCAGGAAGAGGAATCGTCGGCTGCGAGATGCATGAACACTATGGATGGGGGATCAGCACCCACCGACCAAAACAAAAGAAGGCGGGATTGCTCAGCACGATATTGAATCTGTTGTTCAAAAAAACTTGAACGCTTAAATAGTAGGGCATGGACTTTCACGAGTCAGATCCTCACGAAGCGCAGATTGCCCGCGACACACTTGAACGCTATTCGGGCTCCGATATAGACCGGTTTTGTTCCTACCTCTTGCTAACAAATTTCCACCGCTACATCCGCGCATTTGCAGAAAATTATCAGGTTCCTCTTATGGAAGGGTCGATGTTCACCGCTGCGCACGCTCCGGAACTTGACATCAGCATCGTTGATTTCAAGCTCGGCTCACCAGCTGCGGCTCTTATCGTCGACCTTTGCTCGTTTCTACCGAACATTAAATCGGTTTTAATGCTTGGGATGTGCGGCGGTCTTAGACGACATTATAATGTGGGAGATTATTTTCTTCCCATTGCAGCGATACGCGGAGACGGAACCTCCGATTTTTACTTTCCTCCCGAGGTGCCGGCCCTCGGCAACTTCCTGATGCAAAAAGCAGCCACCGAAATCCTTGACGAAGATCAAGCCCCGTACCATATCGGCATCACACATACGACAAATATCCGGTTCTGGGAATTCAACGAGGCTTTTAAAGCGAAGCTCGTGGAAACGAAAGCTCAAGCGATCGAGATGGAATGCGCAACTCTCTTCTCAGCCAGCTACCGCCGCAAACTACCTTTAGGGGCTCTTTTACTTATTTCCGACCTCCCTCTTAGTCGTGACGGGATTAAAACAAAACGCAGTGCGAACTATATTTTCGAGAGATACATGACCGAACATTTGGAAAAAGGCGTGCGCACGATCAACATCATGAGAGGGATGTTGAAACACAAAGCGAAAGGGGCTTTCCGCGGAAAGTCGGCCAAAACAGATATTTAATTTTATTTTCCCACCTGATATCAATTTTTTATTCCTCGGACTTTGCACATTTTTGGAGGATGCATGCATAACATTACGGCTCTGCTTACCCTATTGCTTTTTTCTGCGACTGCTTATGCGCTGCCGATTGGAAACCCCTGGGAGGCCAGCTTGATGCGCGAAGGCCTTTTTAGAGAGGGGCATTGCGCCTCCTATCGCGATCCGTGCCTCTCTTGGCGCGACTCTTGGGGCGTCCGAATCGGATTTTACGGCGATTACGTATACAATTACCGTATGGAAGTCGACCGGCACAACGGCCGTGATAAAATCCACACTACCGAAATTTCGACAAACGCAGGATACCTTGCTTTTAACCTGTTTGACAGGTTCGATCTCTTCGCGACCCTTGGAACTTCGGAATTTGAAATCAAGACCCCTCGAAAAGCGTTCGGAGGAGAGGGCGCGAACAATTTTCTTGCGATTAGCACAAATACTGGCTTCTCTTGGAGCTTCGGACTTCGAGCCACCCTTTGGGAATGCGGCTGCTTGGGAGTCGGAGCCGAAACCCAGTACTTCTCTTCATGTCCCAACATCAACTTCGTAAAAAGAGAGAACAGCAACCCCGATTACCGAGGGAGAGACCTTTTTGAATTTCAGGAGTGGCAAATTGGACTCGGGGCGGCATACCGGATCAATATTGGATCGTGCTCAACAGCTTTACTCCCCTATTTAGGCTTAAAATGGAGCCGTGCCTGGATAGAGATGGGCAAAATTCAAAGCGGCGGCTTAACGATTGACGATCTGCGCAGCGATAAAAATTTAGGCTATGCGTTCGGCATCACACTTCTTGGATGCAATAGAGCAAGCTTAACTGCCGAGGCGCGCTTCGTCAACGAAAAGGCGCTCTATATCAATGGGCAATTCCGTTTCTAATCATTGGAGATCAAAGATGAAAAAATTTAGGAGCTTACTTTTAACCGCTTTACTGCCAACTCTCGGTTTTGCTCTTCCTGTCGGCAACCCATGGGACGCTTCCTTGTTATCCGAAGGGATTATATGGGATGGACATTGTTCCGACTCTTCCAATCCATGCGCCAATTGGTGCGATGCATGGAGCATCCGCTTCGGGTTCTACGGCGATTATGTATTTGAGCGCTACCTTAGAGTTGATGAGCGAGGGAACGACACTACCATCCATCGAACCGAGCTCTATACGAATGCCGGTTATCTTGCCTTAAATTTCTACGACCGCATCGATCTCTTTGGAACTTTGGGGACAACGAACATCTCTTTTAGGACTCCCCGGTCAGCCTTTAGCAGTGCAGTTACGGAAAACGACGATATCCTGTTTGAGACAGAGACCTATTTCTCCTGGAGCGCAGGAGTACGCGGGACGATTTGGCAATGCAAATGTTTTGAGGTCGGTGCTGAGGCGCAGTACTTTTATACGCGCCCGAAACTGAATTTTGTGCGCGCTGAAAATCACGATCCCCAATATGGGAGGACGGGCGACCGCATCGTCTATCATGAATGGCAAGCGGGATTGGGAGCTGCTTACCGGTACACCATCCCTTCTTGCGAGAGTTCTTTAGTCCCCTACATCGCCTTGAAGTGGTCGAGAGCCTTCTTGAATAGTGGACACCTGCTCTACGAGGAGGGCGCAAATAGTGTCCAAATTCTCAACCTGACAAACAACCGGCACATCGGTTGCGCCATCGGAATCACTTTGGTCGGAGCTAAAAAGGCGAGCATCACTGTCGAAGGGCGCTTCCTAGATGAGAGAGCCGTGCATGCAAACGCTCAATTTAGGTTTTAATCACTCAATTATCTATTTCTTTTCAAAAAGTTGGCAGATTGATCCTCTTTAGATTAGAAAGAACCATTTTAAAAAAAATGCCTCCACTTCCTCTCATCTCGTGACTCCTTGTATAGCAGAATTAGTTCAAAATGTAAATTTTTCAACTGATTCTGCTAACATCTCTTATATTAGAATGCGTTCGAGAATCGCATCGACGGAAAAACCGAACTCCTCGCTAAGAGCGGCCGCAGGTGCGGAAGCGCCATAGCTCTCCATGCAAATGGAAATGCCGTCCAGACCGATAAACTTATGCCATCCCAATTCTACGCCAGCCTCGATGCTCACACGGATCCCCAAATCACCTTCTAAAATTGAATCGACATAATCATCGTCCTGCATCTCAAAGAGCTCCCAGCAGGGAACGGAGACGACGCGGACATCTTTTCCCCTCTTTCCAAGCTCTTCAGCTACCTCAAGCGCGATGTGCAGCTCGGAACCGGTCGCAAAGAGGGTGTAGTCGGGTTTCTCTCTCTCTTTTTTCACAATATAGGCTCCCCGGCCTAATCCCTCCTTGTAGGGAACCTTGGTCTCTTCAAGGGTCGGCAAGGATTGGCGGGAAAGAAGGATCGCAGTCGGCGACTCAAAAGAGAGGGCCGATAGCCAGGCCATTTTTACCTCATTAGCATCGCCGGGGCGGATTACGTGGAGGTTGGGGATTGCGCGCAAGGCGGCAAAGTGTTCGATGGGCTGGTGAGTTGGGCCGTCTTCGCCGAGAAAGATCGAATCATGGGTGAATTGGTAGATGACGTGAAGCTTCGAGATGCACGCTAAACGGATCGAGTTACGCAGGTAATCCGAGAAGGTCAAAAAGGTCCCGATAAAAGGAGTGATCATTCCCGTGTAGGCGAGGCCGTTCGCGATCGTTCCCATCGCGAATTCGCGCACGCCATATTTGATGTTGCGCCCCTCGAAATTTCCGGGAGTAATAACCGGGAAATTTTTGAGCATCGTCAAATCGGAAACGGAGAGATCGGCAGAGCCGCCATAGAGGTCGGGAAGGTGGCTTGCAAGCTCGTTAATCACAATGTTGGAGGCTTTCCGCCCGGGGAGAGAAGAGCCGACCTCGATTTTCCACAAAATCTCCTCAAGTTTTGAGGGAAGCTCCCTGCTATGCATCTGCTCAAATTCTTTATGAAGCTCAGGATGCGCTTTAGACCAGATACGGAAGGTTTCATTCCACTCCTCTTCCAGTCTCTTTTGAACGTTTAGCTTCTCTTCAAAATAGGTTTCAACGGCCTTAGGTACGTAAAAGGGTTCTTCCGGAAGGCCCAAGTTCTTTTTGGTCGCTTCCACCTCCTCGGGGCCGAGCGGCGAGCCGTGGGCGCTGCTGGTGCCGGCTTTGTTGGGCGATCCTTTCCCGATAACGGTATGAGCTAAAATGAAGACGGGCCTCTCCTGGTCTTTGCGGGCGTTCGAAATGGTCGCGTGCAGCTCATCAAAGTTGTAGCCGTCGACTTCATAAACATCCCACCCGTAGGCGTGGAACCGGGCCGGGGTATCTTCCGACATGCACTCGGATAGCGGGCCGTCGAGGGTAATATTATTCGCGTCGTAGATGAAAATCAGGTTGTCGAGCTCGAGGTGGCCGGCCAAAGCGCATGCTTCGTGGCTGATCCCTTCCATCATATCGCCGTCGCTGCAGAGGCAGAAAACCTTGGAATCAAAAAGCGTGTGCTCTTCGGTGTTGAATTTGGCCGCAAGGATTTTTTGGGCAAGGGCCATCCCGACAGCATTCCCCGTTCCCTGGCCGAGAGGGCCGGTCGTTGCTTCAACGCCCTCAGTGAAATGAAATTCGGGATGTCCGGGCGTTTTCGAATGGAGCTGGCGGAAATCTTTGATCTCTTCGAGCGAAAGGTCGAACCCTGCCAAATGGAGGCACGAATAGAGCCACATCGAACCGTGTCCGGCAGAGAGTACGAGCCGGTCGCGGTTGAGCCATTTAGGGTTTTTCGGATGGTGGCGGAGAGCCACGCCGTAGAGATAGGCGCCGATTTCAGCGCACCCGAGGGGGAGTCCCGGATGCCCTGAATTGGCCTTTTGGACCGCGTCCATCGACAACTCCCTAATCGCATTCGCCACTTTGCCCAAAATTTTCTTTAGTTCAGGATCCAACCCTTTGCTATCCATTTTTTTCACCGGTTGCGCTTTAAAAAGAAACAAGTGTAACGCGGTCATAGAAAAAATCTCAAGTGCATGCTATTCTCCCTCTTTCCTAAGGGAGAAATTATGATTAGCCAAGAGATCCGCCGCCGTTTTCTACAGTACTTTAAAGACAAAGGGCATACTGTTATCCCTTCCTCGCCTGTCGTTCCCCACGACGACCCGACCCTGCTTTTCATCAATGCGGGGATGAATCAGTTCAAAGACGTTTTTTTGGGGAAAAGCATGCGCGACTATTCGATGGCAGCCTCATCGCAGAAGTGCATCCGCGTCGGAGGGAAGCATAACGACCTGGAAAATGTCGGCCATACCAATCGCCACCTCACCTTCTTCGAGATGCTCGGAAATTTCTCCTTCGGCGACTATTTCAAAAAAGAAGCAATCGCCTTTGCGTGGGAGGTGACCCTCCATGTCTTCGGATACGACCCGAAATATCTATGGGCGACCGTCTTCCACGAAGATGAAGAATCGTTCGAACTGTGGAAGCCCTATATTCCCGAAGAACGGATCGTCCGCATGGGCGCGAAGGATAATTTCTGGGCGATGGGGGATACGGGCCCATGCGGCCCCTGCTCGGAGCTCTATTACGACAAAGGACCTGCGTTCGGCCCGGCGCGGAGCCCTGCGGAGGATATCGAGGGCGAGCGTTTTCTCGAGTTCTGGAACCTTGTATTTATGGAATTCAACCGCGACCCCTCGGGTGAAATGCACCCATTGCCAAAAAAATCGGTCGATACGGGAGCGGGGCTGGAGCGGGTCGCTTCGATCAAAATGGGAACCGAATCGCTTTTCGAAACAGATATCCTCCGTTCTTTGATCGCCCAGGTTGAGAAGATCTCACGCAAAGCTTACGATCCCCACTCCGATACGGCGCCGGCCTTCAGGGTCATTGCCGACCATATGCGCTCGCTCTCGTTTGCGATCGCCGATGGGGTGCAGCCGAGTAATATAGAACGAGGCTATGTGCTGCGCAAGGTCCTGCGCCGCGCCGTGCGCTATGGGCGCCAGCTCGGCCTGGACCAACCCTTCCTCGGAAAGATCCTCCCCCGATTGATCGAGATGATGGGAGAGGATTTTCCCGAGCTGGTCACTTCGAGCGCGCGAATTGAGGAAATCATCACCCTTGAGGAGGAGGGCTTTCTACGCACTCTTAAGCGTGGAGGCCAGCTGCTCAACCAAATCATCACCGATTCGACAGCTTCGGGACACATCTCCGGAGAAGATGCCTTCAAATTGAAAGATACCTATGGGCTTCCACTGGAAGAGATTCTCCTGCTCGCAAAAGATGCCCATCTCCCCGTCGACATCAACAGATTCGAAGAGTTGGAGCGTGAAGCCAAAGAGCGTTCGCGCGGGGCGCGCAAAACAACCGCCCAAATGGCCGAAGAGTCGGCCTACGAGGGCTATATCTCTAAACACGGCGCTTGTGAGTTCTTTGGCTACAAGCAACTGACATCAGAAGCTATCGTGCTGGGCCTGATGAAGGAGGGAGAAGAAGTTGTCGCGCTTCATCCAGGCGAAGAGGGAATCGTTCTGCTCGACCGGACGCCTTTTTACGCCGAAAAGGGGGGACAAGTCGGCGACCAAGGCCTGATCGTCGGTGATGAGAGCCGCTTTATGGTCACCGATTGCCAGACCCCTTATACCGATGTGATTTCCCACCACGGCGTTCTCAAAGCAGGGAGCCTGCGGGTAGGCGATTCAGTCACCGCTTCGGTCGATGTCGAGCGGCGCGGGAAAATCGCGAACAACCACACCGCTACCCACCTTCTTCATTGGGCTTTGCAGCAAGTTCTCGGCCCTCATATACGCCAGGCCGGATCGGTCGTGGAACCGAGGCGTTTGCGTTTCGATTTCAGCCACCACAAAGCTCTTTCCAAAGAGGAAATCCACCTCATCGAAGACCTTGTGAATGAGAAAATCCGGGAAAACCGGCCTGTCCACGCATACGAACTCTCTTTTAGCGAGGTGCAAAAGAAAGAGGATATCAAACAATTTTTCGGTGAAAAGTATGGAAATGTCGTCCGCGTAATCGATATTGACTTCTCTAAAGAGCTATGCGGCGGGACGCACACCTCGCAGGTCGGAAACATCGGCTATTTCCGGATTTCGAAAGAGAGCAGCATCGCTGCCGGAGTGCGGCGGATCGAAGCTGTGACCGGCGAAGAGGCTGAGAGTTTATCTAGAGAAAGCGAAGAGCGGCTCGACGAAATCGCCGCGACTCTCAACGTCCAGCCCGGCCAGCTCGCCGCGCGCCTTGATCAACTCGTAGACGAAAACCGCAACCTCGCCCAGGAGCTCTCTCATTTGAGACGCGAGCTTTTGACTGTCGAGGTGGAAAATCTGATGGAACAGATCGAACGGATCGGCAGCGTCTCCTATTTAGGACATGCCG
Source organism: Chlamydiales bacterium (assembly GCA_020831465.1). Classification (GTDB taxonomy): domain Bacteria; phylum Chlamydiota; class Chlamydiia; order Chlamydiales; family JAAKFR01; genus JAJACP01. The sequence goes on along the minus strand of JAFIGI010000007.1, from coordinate 19,791 downwards.
CCACTTTGGAACCGAGGGAATTGAGGGAGTGCGCCGATATCGTGATGCAGAAAGAGCAGGCGCTTCTTCTTTTTCTAATCGGAAAACAAGAGGGAAAATGTTCCCTTCTGATCCGCGTCTCAGAAGATTTGATCGGAAAAGGCGTCCGCGCTAATGAACTGATCAAAGAGATCGCTCCCCTCCTCGGTGGAAAAGGGGGAGGAAAAGCCGATAGCGCGCAAGGCGGCGGAACCGAAATGGAAAAGATACCTGAAGCATTTGAGGCAGCCCGCCGATGGTTCGAACAGAAACTTTCTAAACGCCATGTGTGAGTTTTTTGCCATGCAGGAGCGAGCGAGACAAAGCCAGATCAAAGCAAAGCGGTCCGAACGAGGAGGGAATAGTCTTGCGCTATTTCCGACGAGGGAGGATTGATATGGCAAAGTCGCAGCCGCTCATGCATGGCAAAAAACTCACACATGGCGTTTTCTTAGAAAATTCAAAGCTTCAAGCATTCTGCGAGCGGATCCAAGCGGGTGAGAGCTTGGTTATCGAAGGATTGTGGGAAGCTCCTAAAGCGCTTTTAGCGACTCTCGCTCAAGAGGCTTCCCGGAAACATCTCGTCATTTTGACGGGCAGCGGAAAACTCTTCGATGACATTCCTTATTTTTCGGGTAAAACCCCTCTTGAGTTTCCTGCCTGGGAATCGCTCCCTTCAGAGGAAATTCCTCCCAGTCCCGATATCGTCGGGGAACGCTACCGCCTCTTGCGGATCATCCAGGAAGGGAAGTCTGCTCAGATCATCGTGACGAATCTGCAAGCCGTCTTACAAAAGCTTCTGCCTCCCCACCGTTTAGAGAAGCTGCATCTTGTGTTGAAAAAAGGAGGCGAGGTCCCTTTCGATCTTCTCCCGGATCATCTGGCCGAAATGGGGTACCATAGGCGCGCGGTAGCCGCAGACAAGGGCGAGTTTGCGGTGCGCGGAGGGATTGTCGACCTCTTTCCGGTGAACTCGCCCGACCCTTTCCGCATCGAGTTTTGGGGGGACGAAATCGCCTCAATCCGGAAGTACGACCCGATCAGCCAAACATCTGTCGGCAAAGTCGACGAAATCGTGATCACGCCGGGCGAAGAGCTCGAGCTGCTTGCCGAGGAGAAAGAGTTGGCGACTCTCTTCGACTATCTAGGTCCGGATACGATCCTAATCTTCGATGAGATCCAGCAGCTTGAAGACAAGTATATCTCCTTCAAGGAGTTGGCCGGAGCGAAAACACGTTCCTTTTCTGCCTTGGAAGAGCTTCCGATGGGCCAGAGGATCTATTTCACCGAAAACCCGCTTGAAGAGATCAGCTCTCTGCAGCCTCTTGCGTCAGACCGCGTGCAATTTGAGTGCTTCAATCAGCAGCTGGCGGCCCATCGCTGGCGCTCCCCCTTTTTCGCGCTGGATGAGGAGGATCCCCTCGCCTACCTTTCCGACTTCTCAACTCTTCTCTGCCTCTACCAAAACGAATCGGAAAAAAAGGCGCTTGCGAAAAGAGTCGAAGAGGCGGGACTATCCGCCGACTACGAGCAGGGATATCTCTCGTCGGGCTTTAGGTTGAGCGAACCTCTCTTTGCCCTCGTTCCGATGGCCGAACTCACCCACCGCTATAAGGTGAGGAGGCAAAAACAGCGGACACACTATCACACCCTTCCCGTTGAAATGCTCTCGCTCAATCCCGGGGAGGCGGTTGTCCATATGAATAGCGGAATCGGCCGCTATTTGGGAATCGAGAGACGGCAGAATCATCTTGGGGTTGAGACGGAATATATGCTCGTCGAATATGCGCAAGGAGGAAAGCTCTATGTGCCGATGGAGAACGCAAACCTCATTTCGAAATATATCGGAGCGACCGAAGCTCCCCCCGAATTGCACACGCTCGGAAGCACCCGCTGGCAGCGCTCGCGCGAGCGGACGCAGCAAGCAATCATCGGCTACGCGCAAGACCTCTTAAAGCTTCAAGCCGAGCGGGTTCTCAAAGGGGGCGTCGCATATCCCTCCGACAGCGAGCTTGTCGCCCAATTCGGAGAAGAGTTCCCCTACGAAGAGACGCCCGATCAGCTCCTTGCCATCGACCAGATCCGCAAAGATATGCAGACCGAACGGTCGATGGACCGCCTCGTATGCGGCGATGTGGGATACGGCAAAACGGAAGTCGCAATGCGCGCCGCGTTTAAAACCGTCGTAGACGGCGGATTGCAGGTTGCCGTTCTCGTGCCAACTACGATGCTGGCCTTGCAGCATTTTGAAACCTTCTCCGACCGGATGGCGAACTTTCCAATCAAAATCGGCCTCCTCTCCCGCTTCCGCAAGCCCAAAGAGATCAAACAGACGCTGGAAGATGCTGAAAAAGGGAGCGTCGATATCCTGATCGGGACGCACCGGATTGTCAGTCAAGACGTCCGTTTTAAAAACCTCGGGCTTGTGATCATTGATGAGGAGCAGCGGTTCGGCGTGCGTGCAAAAGAGCACCTAAAAAAGATCCGCAGCGAAGTCGACTGTTTAACTCTCTCCGCCACGCCCATTCCGCGCACCCTCTACATGTCTTTGGTCGGCGCGCGTGATCTCTCCGTAATCAATACTCCGCCGGAAGACCGCCTTCCCATCAAGTCCGTCGTTTGCACCACTTCGGACGAGCTGATCAAAAACGCGCTGATGCGCGAGCTTGCACGCGACGGGCAAGCCTACGTCGTCCATAACCGAGTTGAGACGATTTATAAAATGGCTGACCAGATCCGCAAACTCATTCCCGGGGCTCGAATCGTTGTCGGTCATGGCCAGATGAGCGCCCAAGAGCTCGACACAGTCTTCCACACCTTCAAATCGGGCAACGCCGATATCCTCGTGGCGACCTCAATCATCGAAAACGGGATCGACATTCCGCGCGCGAATACAATTCTGATCGACCGCGCCGACAGGTTCGGGCTGGCCGATCTCTACCAGATGCGCGGACGTGTGGGCCGCTGGAACCGCAAAGCCTACTGCTACTTCATGGTTCCGAGTACCAAAGAGCTAAGCGAAATTTCACGCAAGCGGCTCTCCGCATTGACGCAGGGAGGGAACGGCATGAAAATTGCCATGCACGATTTGGAGATCCGTGGAGCCGGAAACATTCTCGGTACGGAACAATCGGGACATGTGGCGGCAATCGGCTTCCAGCTCTATTGCAAGCTCTTGAAAAAAACAGTTTCAGCCCTCCAGAAAAATGAAGCTCCGCTCTTTTATCATGAAGTGAAGGTCGAGTTCCCCTTTGACGCGCGGTTGCCCGAAGAGTATGTGAACGAAACAAGCTTACGCATGGAATTCTATCAGCGCTTGGGAGATGCCGAGGATGAGGAGGAGGCCGATTTGATCATCGAGGAGGTCCGCGACCGCTTTGGCCCGCTTCCCCCTCAAGTCGAGTGGCTCCGCTCTTTGACGCGCCTGCGCATTTTTGCTGCCCGCAACAATTTCACGCTCCTTAAGCTGACTAAACTCGTCTTTCTCGCTGAGCAGTCTCACGGCAAAAAGAAGAAAATCAGCAAGAAAATGCTCATCCAATGTCCGAAAACTCCACGAGAACTTGAGCAAGTTCTATTGGAAGCCCTTCGGAAAAATTTTCCTAAAAAAGACCGATAAATGGTAGTCTATCTTCTATGTTATTGATGGACGCATTGCAGTGCCAAAACCAAGGCAGGCCGCCGATCTGGCTGATGCGGCAGGCAGGCCGCTATTTGCCCGAATACCGGGCGATGCGGCGAGGACGTTCCCTTTTGGAGATGTTCCATTGCCCCAAAACGATTGTCGAGGTCACCGAGCTCCCTCTCGAAATTCTCCATGTTGACGCGGCAATTCTCTTCAGCGACATCCTGACCGTATTTGACGGAATGCGGATCCGCTACGACTTTCAAGAGAATATCGGGCCGGTTGTTTTTGATTCTCCCGAAGCGATCGAACTTCGAACCCCTAAAGAGGCCTACTCGCCTGTGATTCAAGGGATCCAAACGTTAAAAAAACGGCTCTCGGTCCCCCTTCTCGGTTTTGCGGGGGCTCCCTTTACAATCGCGAGCTACTTAATCGAAGGGAGATCGAGCCGCGACTTGAAGAAAACGAAACAGCTTCTCTACCGCGAACCTGAAGCCTTTACCCGCTTAATCGAGCAGATTACTCAAGCGACGATCTCCTACTTGCAGTGTCAAATTGAAGCCGGGGTTGACGCTGTACAACTTTTCGATTCGTGGGCCAACTCTTTGGGCATTTGGGAGTTTCGAGAATATTGCCTAAAGCCGATGAAACGCATCATTGAGTCGATCAAAGCGCCCGCAATCCTTTTTTGCCGCGGCTCATCACTTTTTGCATCGGAGCTTGCCTCTTTGAATCCGGCCGCGATCAGCATAGACTGGAGCGGCGATTTGCCGACAATCCGCAAGTCCATCCCCAAAACAATTGCCGTGCAAGGAAACCTCGATCCAATGCTCCTCTACGGGTCGCAAACGCAAATTGCAGCGGCAATCGATCGGCTCCTTGAGGGAATGCGAGGCGATCCCGGTTATATTTTCAACTTGGGGCACGGCCTCTTACCTGATATTCCGGTCAAAAACGTCAAATTCATGGTCGATTATGTCCGCCTTCGATCTGCGCAAGTTTAATTTTCCCGCTCCCCGCTATACCTCCTACCCGACCGCTCCGGAGTGGGGAGAGTTATCTCCTGATATTTATAGGGAAAAACTGCAAGAATTGCCCGACCTCCCCCTTTCCCTCTATTTTCACATCCCCTTTTGCAAAACGATGTGCCTCTATTGCGCCTGCTCTGTCGTGTTGAATCGAAAACCGGAGAACGAAGAGCGGTATGTCGATTATCTGATGCATGAGATCGACCTCGTTACCTCATTAACAGGCAAACGCCGGGTCGTTCAACTTCATTTTGGCGGCGGGACGCCGACAAAGCTCTCAATTCCCCTCTTTGCCCGCTTGTTTGAAAAGATCCGCACCTCCTTCGATATCGACTTTTCCCAAGAGGTCGCAATCGAAATCGACCCCAGGACGGCCGACTTCGAGAAACTCCGTTTTTTGCGGAAAATCGGCTTCAACAGGGTTAGCTTCGGTGTACAAGATACCAACTGGAAAGTGCAGGAGGCAGTCAAACGGCGGCAAAGTCTGGAAATGACAATCGAGACCTACAAAATGGCTCGAAACCTCGGCTTTAAAGGGGTCAACATCGACTTGATCTACGGTCTCCCCTATCAAACGGTCGATACCTTTCGCAAAACGGTCTCAGATATTCTGGAAATGCGTCCCGACCGGATCGCTCTTTTCTCATACGCTAAAGTTCCCTGGCTAAAGAAGCACCAACTCGCCATTAAAGACGAGACCCTCCCTTCAGCGGAAGAGAAATTCTCGATCTACAGCGAAGCTCGGGAGCGATTTATTGATGCCGGTTATCTCGCGATCGGGATGGATCATTTCGCTCTTGAAGAGGACGAGATGGCGCACGCCTTCCGTAATCGGAAATTAGGACGTAATTTTCAAGGATACACAACCCAGTTTGCCGACGAGATGCTTGGCTTCGGCGTGACCGCAATCGGATGCGTGCGGCACACTTATGTCCAAAACCTCAAAGATCTCCCCTCTTATTACGCCGCGCTCGACGAGGGGAGACTCCCCGTCCATAGAGGGAAAGTCTCAACCGATGAGGATATCTTGAGAAAATGGGTCATCCATACCCTAATGGGGAGGTTCGAACTCGACAAAGCCGAATTCGAAAAGAGGTATGGAGAGTCTTTCGACCTCCATTTCGCCATAGAGCTCGAGCGGCTTGCAGAGCTCGAAGCGGAAGGGCTCCTCCTCAATACTCCCGAAAGGATCGTCGTCACCGAGCTCGGCGAATTGCTTATCCGCGTTATCGCTATGACTTTTGACGCCTATATTCAACAGGGACATAAACAGTTTTCTCAATCGATATGAAAAGAGTCATTATTATCGGAGCCGGAATTTCAGGATTGGCCGCGGGTTGGTTTCACAAGCAAAAAGGCCATCGCGTCACGATCGTCGAAAAGAGCGGGCGCGCGGGAGGATGGATCCGTTCTATCCGCGAAAACGGTTTCCTTTTTGAAAAGGGGCCCCGTGGCTTTCGCCCGGCAGGCAAGGGAAAGCGTACCCTCGCTCTTGTCAAAGAACTAGGGCTAGAAAGCGAGCTTGTCGCTGCCGATAAAGCGGCGCGCAAGCGCTATGTCGTGCTCAATGGAGGCTTACGCCCCTTTTCGTTTCCCCTGCTCCTACGTCAGGGGATAATCGGTGCTTATTTACGCGATCGTTGGGCCCCTGCAACGGAAGAGGAGGACGAGACAATCTCTGATTTTTGCACCCGACGCTTCAATCCCAAAATCACGCGTAATTTGGTTGATCCCCTTGTCAAAGGGATTTTTGGAGGAGATATTGAGAAGCTTTCCATGCGCAGCTGTTTTCCTCTTGTTTGGGAGGCGGAGAAAAAGGGGCCCGTGGTAAAAAACCTCTCCAAAGAGAAGGAAAAGCCCCCTGCAAGCCTCTATTCGTTTCGAGAAGGGATGGAAACGCTTACGAGAAGGCTCGCAGAGCGCCTAGAGGAGGCCCTTTTATTGAATACGCCTGTTCTTGGTGTAGAAAAAGGGAGAATCATCCTAACCGACAGGACTCTTGAAGCCGATCAAATCATTGCGGCCGCTCCAGCCTACGCCCTTGCGAAAGAACATCCCTTCACCTACGCCTCTCTGACAACAGTAAACATGGGATGGAAAGGAAATCTACTGCCTAAACAGGGTTACGGCTTTCTCATTCCATCGATGGAAAAGGAACGTGTATTAGGAATGACTTGGGATTCGGCAATTTTTCCACAGCAGAACTGTGGAGATCAAACACGGATTTGCGTGATGATCGAGGGCGAAGGAGATTTTGAGAGTGCAGAGCAAGCGGTAAAGAAGTACCTGGGTATCAGCCGCTCCCCCGACGCAGTCGATGTCGGGAAGGCGATAGACGCCATCCCTCAATATCTTCTCGGCCACCATAGGCGCCTTGACCTCTTTCAGAAGCGGTTCGATGCCGAGCTGGTTGGAAATAGCTATTCAGGAGTCGGGGTTAACGATTGTATCGAAGCAGCATGGAAAAGTGCATCATTATAGGCGCAGGAGCTGCCGGTTGTTTTGCCGCACTTGCATGCGCCGAAACATATCCCAACGCGCATATCCAAATTCTTGAAAAAACAAAACAGCCGCTCGCCAAGGTACGTATCTCAGGAGGGGGGCGGTGCAACGTCACGCATGCCTGTTTCGACCCTAAAATCCTTTGCGGCTACTACCCCAGGGGATATAAGGAGCTGCTCGGCCCTTTCCACCGCTTTGGACCGGCCGATACGGTCGAATGGTTCAAAAAACGGGGAGTTGAACTCAAAACCGAGAGAGACGGGCGGATCTTTCCTATCACAGACAAGTCGGAAACGATTATCGACTGTTTTTTAAGCGAGCTTGAAAAAAGGGGCGTGGAATTAATTCTTGGAGCGAAAATCGACCGATTACCCGAAGCCGATGCGTTGATTCTAACGACAGGTAGCAGCCGGCAGGGCTACGAGATCGCTCGTGAGGCCGGACACACGATCGTCCCAACGGTTCCTTCCCTTTTCAGCTTCAATGTCCCAAGCTCTCCCCTTCTCCACTTGGCAGGAGTCGTCGCGCCAAACGCGACCGTTTGGCTTGAAGGAGGATCTCGAAAAGAGAGAGGTCCTCTCCTCCTTACCCACTGGGGGTTTAGCGGCCCACCCATCCTCAAGCTTTCTGCTTGGGAGGCGCGCTTTCTGCATCAAAATAACTACCGGACAACCTGCATGATCGAATGGGGTGAAGATCTACCCAGAAGACTCCGAAGGGAAAAGCCGGGAAATAGGTTTCTGATCGAAGGCAAGACGACCTACAAAAAGGAGTTCGTAACATGCGGCGGAATCTCTTTGAAGGAAGTGAATTTCAAGACGATGGAGAGCAGAATCTGCCCCCGGCTTTTTTTTGCGGGAGAAATCCTCGACATCGATGGAGTGACCGGAGGCTTCAACTTTCAAAATGCTTGGACAACAGGTTGGATATCAGGCACTTCTGCTATGCAAAAAAAATAAGCTTTCGATCAAATTTTGCTATCCAAAAAAATCTCTTTTTTAGGAAAATTTGGGCGAAGTAAGTACATCCGAGAGACAGTCTCAAAGATACTTGCTAACACCACCTTAAGAGGTCATATGGCAAAAAGCAAACCTGGAAGCGGCAAGCCTCCAAAAAAGTAAGTTTTTAGTCAGTCTGTCCCGGCGGGACCCGCCGGGACGCCTCCTCCCGCCTAGATAATCAACACCTAAATTTATTTTAATTAAAAAATCAAGACTATATGACTATTTCTTTAACCTCATATAAACCTAATGGGAGCGCTACTAATGAAATAAAATTAGACCCCGTCCAATATCTTCTACCCGATATTTGCCGCTTGATCTTTTCTAAGCTGAGTCATTCGGAACTGGTAAGATGTATGTCAGTTAGCAAAGGCTGGCAAAGTTTGGCAAGCGACGAAGGAACATGGAAAATAAAAGCATCTCAATTAGGGGGAACGAATGTTCAAGGTGATTTGCAACAACTAGTCGAGAATAACAAGTTATCATGGAAAGAGGTCGTTCAATACATTGCTAAACTAAATATAATCTTTGAGTTGTTTCAGTATGAAAATCCTTCTTCAGAACGCATTCGTTCAAATAATCCGCAATTTTCCAGTAAATACCCCCCCTTCAACGCTAATATAGATACAATCTCTGTCCTTATGCCCAGACCCTACGCGAAAAGGGGCTACTATGAATTCTTTATAACCGACTCCAATAATGTCACAGTAAAGCATAAAGATAATCTAATTTTTACACTAAAAGACACAGATCGGAGCGGATCTCTCTTTTTTTCTCATTTGGCTCTAGACGGTTCTTTCTTGTTCGCCCTAAGATCAGACGGAGCGATACTTCAATGGAACTATGAGACAGGGATACTATATCATGAGCACCAAACAGCTTGGTCAAAAGGCGATCAACGCTTATGTAAAGCGAAGCGTGAATCGAATAAAATCACGAATTACAATGGCTTTCATGTCGATTCCGGGTTTATCGTGCTCGCCTATGGTAATGCAAGTCATCCCTTTATGGAAATCATTTCTCATAGAGATCTTAGGACCTTTTGGATAGAGAATCAAGACATCTGTTTTCCACACAGCATGCAAATTGATGGAGAGAATCTCTTTGTTCAACAGGGTGGCAGTTTGTTTGTGTGGAATCTTTCAGAGGGTTCGCATCTTGGAACTATTTTCTACGATGAACCAGGCTCACATATGGCTTTTCGTCCCGGAATTAACAAGAATAAAATTTGGACCTGGACGACTAACTCTAGGCTTCATGTTCACCAGCGGGAAAGCTTAAAGCTTATCTCTATACATAAAACTCAAAAAATGGGAGATGCATGCTTTGGAATCATCAAGAGCCTTGCCTTTCTAAATAATGGATGGGGTGGTATTGATGTAATCGATCTCAACAAAAATAAGTTTGTTTTTAATATTCAAAAACTCCCCCATGATCAATTAGAAGAGCTGAATCTCCTTAGAACATTAGCACCCACGATGTTTCAAAATCTTCCCAAACTTGAAAGAAAGAAACCTTCGATCCTCTTTGCTAAAACATGTAAAATACTATAGCAGAATCAGTTGAAAAATTTACATTTTCAACTGATTCTGCTATATAGACCATTAGCGGGGATTTTTGACCGTGTAGTAGGCGACGATCAAGCCGATTGCTGCTAGGAGACCGGCAGCTAGCGAAATTGCGGAAAATGCCAAAGAATTCGATCCGGTCTTTTGAACTGTTGAGTGGTATATCGTTGTCATAAACGCGATTCCAACAGTACTGGCTAGCTGGCGAGTCTCTGTTGTGATTCCTGAAGCCGCTCCGAGTTTTTCAGATGAAATTTGCGAGAGACCCATCGCGATCGTCGGGGAGAGGATCATCGGGATCCCTCCTCCGAAGGTGAGTAGTCCGGGCAGAAGCACTCCCACCGTCTCCGATTGCGCGGTGAAGAGAAGCCAAAAAAGAGAGAAGGTAAGGAGGCAATAACCTATAAGGAGCGGAAGTCGGGGCCCAAAACGGTCTCCAATATAGCCGCCGAACGGAGCCATTAAAAAGACGGGAAGAACGGCAATGAAGATGACCAAACCTGTTTGGGCAGGGGTGTAATCCAGCTGGTTTTGAAAATATATTGCCCACAAAACAGTCACCATGATGATCGATTGCGTCAAGAAGATAAAGACATTCGCAACTGTGAAGAGCCGGCTTTTAAAAAAATTGAAGTCGATTAGGGGATGAGGAGTATGGGTTGAAATCCACCAAAAGAGAAAAAAGAATATGGGACTAACCACAAGTAGAGTTAAGACTGCCGGGTTATTCCATCCCCATTCGTTACCTTGCATCAGTCCGACCACAAGGCTCACAACGCCACAGAGCATCATAAAAGCGCCAATAAAATGGAAAGACTCTTTCTTCCGCTTACCGGGATGGAGAATCAAAAAGGCCATTGCAATTCCAAATCCTACCAGGGGGAGATTGAGGTAAAAAATCCCCCTCCAGCTAAGGTATTCGGTAAAAAATCCGCCGACAGCCGGACCTAGAATCAAAAAAATGGAGCTGATACCAGTGTTGATGCCAATCGCCTTTGCACGCTCGCCTAAAGGAAAAGTTGAAATCAATAGAGCGCTTGTAGCGGGAACGACTAGAGCCCCACCCGCACCTTGGATGACACGGCCCAAAATCATCCACCATTGAGTCATGCTAGCCCCGCTCATTGCCGACCCGAATCCAAAAAGGGAAAGTCCCGCAACAAAAAGAGACCTTTTCCCAAAAAGGTCGCACAACCTTCCCCCGATCAATAGAAGGGAGGTTAAGCTCAGCAGATAGGAGTTGACAACCCAGACAAGCGAGAGAGGTGTGAACATGAGTTGTTTTTGTATCGTCGGCAAGGCGACCGGCATAACGGTGTTATCGAGAAAAACAACCGAGGTTCCGCTTGTTGTGACAAGAAAAACCCACCACTTATTTTTTTTCACTTCATATTCCAGTGTTGCACGATCTGAAAATGCCAGCCGACCGTAAACGAACGTTTTGTGACCCGCAGCCCAGGCGGCGCCTGCTGACGCTTATATTCGTTCAGATGGATTTTGCGCACTAATTCTTTAACCAGAGGCAATGAGAGGTTATGGAGCTTGGCTATCTCTTGCGGCGATCGATGTTCTTCGACATACTCCTGCAAGACAAGATCGACTGTTGCATATTCAGGAAGAGCGTCTCTGTCTCTCTGATCGGGTTTCAATTCAGCTGAGGGAGGTTTTTCTAAAATAACTCGGGGGATCACCTCACTCTCACGGTTAATCCAATCGGCCAGCTTATAGACATATTCCTTAGAAACATCGCTGATTACCCCAAGCCCCCCGCACATGTCTCCGTACAAAGTTGAGTACCCCATCGCCATTTCGCTCTTATTTCCGGTTCCAAGGACGAGATAGCCGAATTTATTCGAAAATGCCATCAGAATCATCCCGCGAATACGAGCCTGCAGATTCTCTTCTGCCGTATCGGGAGGCAAGCCTTCAAAACTGGTAGATAGGATCTCGAGGTAGCTCTCGAACGGTTTTTCGATGGATAATTCAAGAGACTTTATCCCTAAGCGGCGCGCTAATCCCTCTGAATCGCGTATGCTTCCCTCCGACGAGTATCTTGAGGGAAGCATCAGGGCTAAGACATTCTCTGCCCCAAGAGCTTCTTTGGCAATGCAGGCCACAACTGCAGAGTCGATCCCTCCCGAAAGGCCGAAACAGGCTCGGGAAAAGCCGAGCTTGCGGAAATAGTCGCGCACGCCGAGGACAAGGGATTTGTATAGATCCTCTATGGCATTCGTCTTTATACCAATTGGGGAAAGCTCTTTATTCAAATCGATAAGCAAGAGATCCTCTTCAAATCCCTTTGCATACTGAACCAACTCACCGGAAGAGTTGAGATGAAAGCTGTAGCCGTCGAAGATTAAACTATCGTTTCCTCCAACTTGGTTGCAAAAGAGGACAGGACAATGCAAAGTTTTGGCTACCCGGGAGCAAACATCCAAACGTTTTTCATGCCGCCGCAAATAATAGGGAGAAGCTGAGAGGTTGACGATAAAATCGGGGGCTTGTTTGGCGAGTTCCTGAACGGGATCTCGCAAATAGGTCGTATATTCCACGGCGCCGGCATGTTGCCAGAGGTCTTCGCAGATCGTCACGCCCACACGTTTTGAAGAGAGGCTCCACAAATCGGTTCGCGCAGCGGGTTCGAAATACCTGCGCTCGTTAAAGACATCATAATCGGGAAGAAGGGCTTTATCTTGAAACCCGACAAGCTCCTTATTTTCAATAATTGCCGCTGTATTGTAGAGCCCCTTTTCTCCGCCTGAGGGATTTTCACGCACACTCCCGACAATCACCATGATGCCGGATGAAGCCTCGATGATTTTCTTAAGCTCCTGCGTCAAAGCCTCGATAAAGCTGGGAAAGAGAAGAAGATCCCTAGGCGGGTATCCGCAAAGAGCCATTTCCGAAAAGAGGACGATATTCGCTCCCAGACGGCGCGCCTTGCCAATGTTATTAATGATCTTTTCCCTATTTTCCGCTAAGGATCCAATAACCGGATTGATCTGCGCGAGAGCCACCTTCATAGAAACTTAACTTCCGAAGTCGTCTAAAACGATGTTTTCCCGCGGCACGCCGTAATCGTCCAAAAGCTTCAGAACGCTCGAATTGTGTAACGGAGGTCCGCAGACATAATAGAGGCACTCTTCAGGCTCCTCCATCTGCTTTAATTGACTGATTTCGAAAGCTTTGAAGAGAAAATTCGTCTTTGTAGGATCCTCTTTGGGCCAGCCTGCCTCGATATCTTCAGGAAGGGGTTCGGATAAGACTAGGTGGTAACGGAAATTCTCATGTTCCCGATCAAGCGCTTCATACTCATCTTGATAGATATTCTCTTTAAGAGAACGCGCCCCGTACCAAAAATCGACCTGACGATTGGTTTTTTCAGTTTTAAATAACTGCAAGATGTGGCTTCTCCCGAATGAGGAGCCCGCCCCACCTATCAAGAAAATAAGTGGGCGCGCGTCTTCGATCATAAAAGACTCTCCATAGGGACCGGAGAGTTTAACTTTATCCCCAGGCTTAAGGCCAAATGTGTAGCTCGAACAGATCCCCCAGGGAATTTTCTCGACCAACTGCCCCTTGATAAAAGGTGGAGTTGCAATCCGGATGTTGAACTTCAAAATTCTCCCTTCGGCAGGATAGGATGCCATCGAATAGGCGCGGATGACTTCGCCCTCTGCAAGATGGCTATAATCAATCGTCTTCCCAAAAAGACCGAATTTCTCCCAATCTTCGTAGAATTTAGGATCCATCGTCTTTTTCCACTCATCGGTTTGGGTCTTAAAAGGAGGGACATGAAACTGCAGGTAACCGCCTGATTTGTAAGGAACCTCTTCTCCCTCCGGGAGTTCGACCACAAGCTCTTTAATAAAAGTCGCAACGTTATCATTACTGACAACTTTTCCTTCCCACTCTTTGACTTCGAGATAGCGCTCTTCAATATGCACGTGCATGTCGTGCTTCACTTTCAACTGGCAAGAGAGGCGCCATCCCTCGACAAGTTGCTTTTTAGTAAAGGTCCCTTTATCGGTTTCGAGAGGTTCTTCCCTGCCTTCAAGAATTTGCAGCCGGCATTGCTTACAGGTCGCTTTTCCACCGCAAGGCGAGGGCACGGGTATTCCTTCTGCAGTTAAAGCAGAGAGCAAGGTCTGGCCTCCGGCGACGGTTTTCGTAAGCGATTCATCCTCATTGATGCGGATTTCACAAGGAGCGGTGCGCACGAGCTTCTTCTTCGTAAAGAGAATCATGACTGTTAGCGCTAAGCCAATTACAATGAAGGCGCTAATTGCAACCAACGCGAGCGTTAAACCCTGAACAAATTGAGCAACAATCATATTCTTTAATATTACTGTTTCTGTTATCCCTTTTCAATATGAACCTCACCAAACCTCGAGAAAGTTGGGGAAGCCGTTTGGGCTTTCTGATGGCAACGGCCGGCTCGGCAATAGGTTTGGGAAGTCTTTGGAAATTTCCCTACGTTACGGGCGAAAACGGAGGAGGTCTATTTGTTTTAGCCTACTTAGTTTTTACGTTTGTAATCGGCGTGCCCATTTTTATCGCGGAACTTTTGATCGGAAGATCGGCATTCAAAGCGCCTGTCGGCGCTTTCGCCGATTTGAGCGGGCTGCGGAAAAACTGGCGCTTCGTCGGCTGGTCGTGCGCGCTGGTCACCTTTCTCATCTCATCTTACTATTCGGTTGTCGCGGGGTGGGCTTTGAATTACACTTTCATGTCCCTTCTCAATTTCTCGTCAGGAAAAAGCCCTGAGCAGATTAGCAATGTTTTCAACCTTCTCTACGAAGCGGCAGGAATTAACCTTCTCTGGACGTTTCTTTTCATCGGATTGACGACAGCCATCGTCTATCGAGGGATACGCAAAGGGATCGAGTTCTGGGCTAAAATTCTAACCCCTGCCCTATTGCTGATCTTGATCCTTCTTTTTATTTTCAGCTCGACTCTGACCGGTTTTTCTGAGGCATTTTTCTTTGTTTTCCAACCGGTTGCAGCCAAAATGAAAGCTTCGGGCCTTTTGCAAGCTCTAGGTCTTGCTTGTTTCACCCTAAGCGTCGGCATGGGAATTCTCATTACATACGGTAGCTACATGAGGAAAACGGACGATATTCCCAAAACCGCCTTTACTGTCGCCTCGATGGATATCCTTGTTGCGCTTTTGGCCTCTCTGATGATCTTTCCGATAATTTTCACCTTTGGTTTCAGTCCTGAAGAGGGACCGGGGCTTCTATTCAAAACACTTCCCGTCCTCTTTAACGAACTGCCCGGAACGATCCTTATCTCCACAACTTTTTTTTTGTTGGTTGTCTTCGCTGCGCTCACCTCAGCTATTTCGGTTATGGAAGTGATGGTTGCGACAGTAACCGAAAGTTTCGGATGGTCGCGCGAACGAGGAACCCTAATCGTCGGCTGCGGAACCTTTATTCTCGCGATCCCAAGCGCCCTTTCCGGCTCGCAGGGGATCTTTAAAAACTGGCCTGCCATGTACGGAAAAACTTTTTTTGAAACGATCGACTTCTTTTCATTTACTTGGCTTTTGCCCCTCAACGCGATCCTTACCGCCCTCTTTGCCGGCTGGGTGATCGACAAAATGTTGAGGCGCGCGGGTTTTTTGGAGGGATCGAGCTGGCTATGGCTTTTCAAGCCGTGGCTTTTCTTGGTAAGGTGGATCGTTCCGATCGCTGTGGTCTTGATAATGCTTGAACAGAGTGGTATACTGGATATCGATTTATTATTTCAGAGGTTGAAATGGGTACGTTAAAGATTCATAGCGAAAATATTCTACCAATCATCAAAAAATGGCTTTACTCGGACAAGGATATCTTCGTCCGTGAGCTTGTTTCGAATTGCTGCGATGCGATCTCGAAACTGCGTAAACTCACAAACGACGCGCCGGAAGAGTGGCGCATCGATATCAAAATCGATAAAGAAAAACGCAGGCTTACTTTCTCGGATAACGGCATTGGAATGGATAGCGGGGAGGTCGAAAACTACATCGCCCAAATCGCCTTCTCAGGAGCCGAGGAATTTCTCGAAAAGTACAAGTCCGACAAAGAAGAGGATCAGATCATCGGCCATTTTGGACTCGGTTTTTACTCAGCTTACATGGTTGCCGAGAATGTGGAAATCGAAACGCTCTCCTACAAAGAGGGAGCGGAGCCCGTCCGCTGGAGCTGCGATGGATCTGTGAACTATACGCTGGAAGGAGGGAAGCGGAAAGAACGCGGAACGGAGGTGATCCTCACCCTTTCGAAAGAGGAAGAGGAGTATCTCGACGATGCGAAGCTTAAGAAAATCCTCGACCACTACTGCAGCTTTCTACCCTACCCCATCTTTCTCAATAATAAACGGATTAACGAAAAGCCCCCTTTATGGATGAAACCCGCTTCCGATTGCACCGAGCAGGAATACCTCGACTTTTTCCGCCATCTATTCCCGATGCAACCCGACCCCTTGTTCTGGATCCATCTCAATGTCGACTATCCCTTTCATCTTAAGGGCATTCTCTATTTTCCAAAGCTCTCTCAAGAGGGCGATCTGAAAAAAGAGACAATCAAACTTTTTTGCAACCGTGTATTTGTCTCCGACAATTGCCACGACCTGCTTCCCGAGTACCTCACTATCTTGCGCGGCGCGATCGACAGCCCCGACATTCCTCTCAACGTTTCGAGAAGCACCTTGCAGATGGACCGTACTGTCCGGCAGCTCGGGTCGCACATCTCTAAAAAAATTTCCGACAGGCTCTCTTCTCTTTACCGCAGCGAAAAAGAGAAATTCCTTTCCTATTGGGAAGATATCGAGTTGATCATTAAGTTTGGAGCCCTACAGGACGAGAAGTTTTACGAGCGTGTAAAGGAATTTCTCGTTTGGAAAAACAGCAGCAAGGAGTGGACAACCGTTGAAGAATACCGTGAGCGCCATCCCGATCAAACGGTTTATTACACGAGAGAAGAGGGAGATATCCTCAATTTGTACCGTGAAAAGGGGGTTGAAGTGCTCTTTGTCCGCCCGACCATGATCGACCAGGCAATGATCCAGTTTTTGGAGCGTAAGGTCAACGCCACCTTTAAGCGGATCGATGCCAGCCTGGATGACAAGATTCTGGATCCTTCCAAGGAAAAGAGCTTGCTTGATGCCGAAGGAAGGAGCGAGGCGGCCAGGTTAGCGGAATTTTTCCATAAGAAGCTCGGAGTAGAGGTAGAGGCGAAAAGCCTAGCCTCCGAGTCGATGCCTGCCTTTATCATGCTCAAAGAGGAAGAGCGCCGATTACGCGACCACATGGCCTACCAGACACGCCAATCCATAAACGGTTTGATGAAGCCGACTTTCGTGATCAACACAAATAGCAAACTAATCAATGCGATTCATGCCGTGGAAAAGAAAGACCCCGAGCTTGCCAAGCAAATGGCGCACGAGGTCTATGATTTAGCTTGCCTTTCACAAAAAGAAATGAGTCCCGAAGCGCTTACAACCTTTATTTCCCGCAGCAATCAAGTGCTGGAAAAACTTGTATGCAAACTAGCTTGAAGCCTCTTGAGGGTTGGTCGCAGATTCTTCTGCGCCCCCCTCCTCTTTCGTTTTGACTTCCGAGATGGCAGCTTTGACAAATTCGATTTTGGAGCCGTCGACCATTTTGACGATCACAGTCTGTTCTTTAATGCGGTCGATCGTTCCCACAATGCCCATGGCAGTGACTCTGTCCCCTTTTTTCATCGCGCTTCGCTTCTGCTCCATCGCCTTCCGCCGTTTTTGCTCAGGACGCCAGAGGATGAAATAGAAGAAGACGATCGCGATCGCAATCATGATCAAGGTTTGCCAAAAGGAGCCTGCATTTCGGACGGTCTCTTCTTCCTCGGCGAATAGAGGGAGGGTTACTGAGAACAAGAGAAAGAAGGTAAATATTTTTTTTAACATGTGGTTTCCTCTGATGGTGTCTAATTAAGAAGGGGTAGTTTAGCAGAATCGGCATGTAAATTCAAGAATTCTCTAATTTTTGCAGGTACTCCCACCGAAGGGGAAATTTCTAAAAGAACCAGTAAAATATTTTTTTATTCAAACAACGCCTTTTTTTCTGACATAAAACATCCATTAGATCTCCCCTCCCAGATTACCGCTCCAAGAATCTGGTGATAATAAGTTTTTTCTTTTCGATGTGGTTGCGTTTCATGAGATGACTCCGATGAAGAGATAACTGAGACACTGACAAGTAATACACAGAGGAGGCAGAAGCGCTGAGACGCGAGAAAAATCGCCTCTTTTTGAGCTAGCTCAAAATCTCCGGAAGAGAAGATGTGCTACGCACAAGAGGCGATTTTTTCTACCTCAGTGTCTCGGCGCCTCCATGTTGCTCTGCGTTCGTCAATATCTTTTTCTTTGAGTTATCAAGACTTAAAATGCGCCGTCGAATCCCCTGCTTCAAAACAGCAACATTGAAATTAATTAGAAGGCCTAGTTCCTTACCGGAAAAACGTAAATAAGTAAGGAGCTGGGCTTCGTGTACAGGAAGAATAACGTCTGTGGATTTCACCTCAAGACAGGGCCTAAATAGACAGCTTCTAAAAGGCCAGGCCCTAGGGTTTTATGTACTTCAATGGCCGCGGCAATGATTCTGTGAAAGTTTAAATTTTGCGCAGGAGGGCCACATTTTCTACATGAGGCGTATGGGGGAACTGGTCGACGGGGGCTAGACGTTCAACCCGGTAGCCGGCCCTTTCGAGCAAAAGGCAATTCTCCGCCTGGGTCGAGGGATTGCACGAAATGTAGACGATTTTTTTCGGTTTAAGGGAGATCAAATAATTGACGGCCTCAGGGCTAAGGCCGGCGCGGGGTGGGTCGATAATTACGGTCGAAGGATTCTCCTTAGAAAGAGAGGCAGCGACATCTCCAACGGAGATTTCCATATTCCGCACTCCGTTGAGTTTTAGATTTTCGAGCGCATCCTCCACTGCCTCGGGAACAATTTCAATTCCTCTTACTTTCTTGACCGATTTCGAAGCAAAGATCCCAATGGTGCCGGTGCCGCAATAAAGATCGAAGAGGGTCTCCTCTTCATGCAGATCCGCATACTCCAATGCAACTCGATAGAGAGCTTCGGCTTGAACCGTATTGGGCTGAAAAAAGGAGGCGGCGCGGATGCGAAAGGCGAAAAGGTTCCCATTAGGGTCATAGAGCTTTTCATGAATAGCCTCTCTTCCTTTGAGGAGGGTTTCTTCAAATCGGGTCGGCGTTTTTTTTGCGATTATCTGTTTTCGCAGAATCAAGGAGTCGACCTCTCCGACGGCATCCTCAAAATCTGCGATCTGCCGCTCGCTCGGTTTAAAATCGGGATTCCCGGAAATGGTAAGGATGACCATCTTTTCCCCGGTGCGCACTCCTTCGCGGACAGTAAGGGTTCTAAGCGTTCCCCTATCAGTCGGAGGATGGTAGGCATCAAGCCCGCTTTCGGCAAACCATGCGCGCACACGGCCGAGTAGATCGATAAACCATGGGCTTGTAAGATGGCACGCTTCGAGGTTTTCCACTCTACTCTTTTTGCGCATCAACCCGAGAAATTTATCTCCGCTTCTCGCTTGAGAGAAAGAAAACTCCATTTTATTGCGGTAGCGCCAGGGCGGCTCGCAAGCCAGAATCGGATCGGTCTCGCGGGAAAAAAGGGCGCGTACAAAGGCTTCCTTTTGCGCAAGCTGCTCATCATAGGCGATATGTTGATACTTGCAACCTCCGCACTTACCGAAATGGGGGCAGCGCGGTTCAACCGCTTCATCAGATTGGATAGAGAGTTTCGACGCGACTTTTACGCCTGTGCCTTCCATGCTATTACGGAGAATTTAAAAAAGATAATAATTTAATGCTAAGCTCAACTTTCTATCAACAAGAAAACGGATCGCGAAATTTTTGGTAGCCCTAAACATGTAGTGATTTAAAGGTTTTAATTTATGAGGATTCTAATTATTTTTTTTGAAAAAAATAGGAGAAACTCATGAATATCTCTTGTCCTCACTGCTACTCAAATACAGTTCGTAAAAATGGTTCGATTC
>JAFIGI010000004.1 GCA_020831465.1 Chlamydiales bacterium | reverse complement strand
ATGCTTTGAATCATATGAACAAATTCTTGATTCTTGTTGCGAAGCGTGGAATTCGTTTACCGCAAGATCGGGAGCAGTACGCCAGTTATGCACAAGGGATTGGGCTAAAAATTAAAATTTATTTTTCCGAAATGGTATTACCTCCTAGTTACTATTTATTACTAAATTAGTATAAAAATTTTTTATATTATATTAAATAAATTCATTTATAGTAAAAAAACAGTATCCAAGAGAAACTTTCAATTGTTCGCACTGGGATCGATGAACCCTTCGACATGCGTGCGCAGCCCGTCGCCCGCAGTGAACTCGGCGCGCATCTTGTAGCTGCCGCTCTCTTGCAACTCATAGATCTCATAGCCCTCGAACTCCTGATCCTTGCGACGAAATTCCCAAGCGATCACCTTGGGGCCGACTACACCTTTCCCGACAACTCTCCCGACAATGCCATTTTCCAATTCAATCTCGAAATCGGAAGCCGTTATATCGGAAACAGAAAAATTGTTGCGCATCTTATCTGAGAAGCCGGCAACGGCAATCACCTGATTGAAATAGATCTTCCCCTCCTCGGCGGGAAGAATCGTCCACTCCATCTTAAAATTAAGGACGTCCTCGGCCATGCTGAATGTGATGACCCCCTCCCCGCTCCAAACGCCGGGAGTAAAAATAAATCGATGTGTCAAAACATAAACCTACGGCTGTAAATACTTTGTAGGATTCCTAGCGCCGCCATGGTCACAAAAATCGAAGAGCCTCCATACGAAACGAGAATCAGAGGAACTCCCGTCACCGGAAGAAAGCCGCACATCATGCCTATATTCACAAGTATGTGCATCGCAATGTAGACGGTGACGCCCGCGGAAAGCATCCGGCCAAAATGGTCTTTTGCTACGGCCGTGACTTGAAATCCAAAATAGATCAGAGAATAAAATAAAACGAGGATAAGGAGCAATCCCATTAATCCGAATTCTTCCCCGAAAGCAGGAAAGACCGAGTCGGTGTAACCATAAGGAAGCCAACCTCTTCCCGTAAACTCGCTCGCTCGCCAACCACTTCCGGTCACACCGCCTACTCCAATCGCGGTGAGGGCGGCCCACTGATGGTGGTTATCGGGATTGAGCCGTTCGTATTGGTACTCTTTGAGGACCCTTGTTGCGTAGGGACGCATTTGTTCGTGGGAAAAAACGCCCATGAAAATCAACAAGACAAAGATAAGGAAAAGGACCCCCAAGCTAGTCATGATCCGCATAAAGCCGGGATGGAGATTTCCTAGGTAAAACATGACGAGCGTTACGGGACAAAGGACCAGAGCCGTCCCCAAATCGGGCTGCTTGAGGATCAAGAGGAAGGGCACCCCTACGATCAGCGAGCCGAGAATGGAGGTATTCCACGTGGTGGCTGTAGAACGATTCCTCTCTAGAAACCAGCTAAGAGTGAGCACGACGACCAGCTTGGCGTATTCAGAAGGTTGGATGCTTGCTCCGATAAAAGGAATGCGGTACCACCGGTGGACGTTTTGGATGGTTGGAACGAAAAAGAGTCCGAGCAGACTGAGGACCATTAAGATATAGAGGATCCAGGCCCACTCGCGCAATTTATTGTAGTCGATCCCGGCGAAGAGGAGAAAAACGGCCCAGCCAAGGAAGAAGCGTTGGATTTGGCTGAGGACTTTAGGGGTAAAAAAACTATTACCCTGCCCGCTCATGCAGGCGGGATCCGTGGCGGAGATCACAAGAAGGCTGATCGCCATCAAAGCGAGGATGACGGGGATGATCCGCCAGTCGATGCGAAAAATCAGACGGTGATTCCACATATAGTCTGACAGGAGTATAATCTCTTCGTATGGATATGATCCACCATCATTTTGAAACCCTTGATTCGACCAACGAATGGGCGATGCGCCGGCTTGCCGACTTGCCGCAAGACCGAATCACCCTTGTGACCGCGGATGAGCAAACCCGGGGCAGAGGCCAATACGGGCGGGAGTGGATCTCCCCTAAAGGAAAGAATCTTTATGCCAGCTTTTGCTTTTTTATCGACGAAGAGCGGCACGACTCTTTTTCTTTAATCCGCGTGCTCGCCCTTTCTCTCGCTCAAGTGCTGAAGTCCTACAACGTGACGTGCGCCATCAAATGGCCTAACGATCTGCTTGTAGGCGGAAAGAAGATCGCCGGAATCTTATGCGAAACCCAGCATCTCTCCCCTAAATTGGGGGTGGTGATCGGAGTCGGCCTGAATATCAACATGTCCGCTGAAGAACTTTCAAAAATCGGGCAGCCGGCGACCTCCTTGAAACAGGAAACCAAAAAAACGTGGGAAATTTCCGGGATTTTAAAGGAAATCGCGACTGCTTTTCAAAAGAATCTACAATTTCAAGGCGTCCATGTTGGGGACGACAACGAGGCCGGGATGGACTTTTGTCTGAATAATTTGCTGAATGGTGGAAAGGGTCGTTCCGATCGCGGAAAAACAGGAGGTGCATGCCCCCTGATAGGCGATGACGAGCTCTCTATCATCGACTAATTTCTCGACTTGAATGCCTCCCGCGTCAAGCTCGACGTAAGGACGTACCTCTTCATCCAGTACGGCTTCAATTACGGCGATCTTCTTTTCGTAAGAGAGGTCGAGCCAGCCGGGATAACCTTCGCAGGCGTTATCCTTCGGAATGGGAGTCGCGTAGTGCTCCGAAAGAGGGATGTCGAGGCATTTTTCGACGGCGTCGTCGATCGCGTCGATCACGAGATTCAGATGTCCGAGAGTCTCTTCGGGAAAAGCGGGGGTATCGGGCTTGTCGCGCAGTTGCTTGTCGAGCAGCTCCGCTCCGATCCGTTTTGCCTGATCGTAGTTTTTTCCGATAAGGAGCTCACACGCCGCCTCAGCGGCTGCGATGAGGGCCGATTGACCGAAAATCTGAAATTTCACGTCGGCGATCACCCCGTCGGTAGGGTCGACCAACCAGTAAAGCGCAACCACGTTCCCCTCTTCCATCAATCCTTCACGCCCAATTACGCGCCTCATCCCCCGCTCGACCGCATCCTCTTCGGTGAAATATCCGGCGCTGCGAGGGCGGTCGATTTTCGCCGCCATTTTCTTGCTATAGCGCGCCCAGGGAAAGGTCTTTAAGAGATCGTCATAGCTCATGAGATAATCTCCTTAAATGGTCAGTGATTTCCACTGTTCTCTCGCCGATTTTTTCAATCTCCTCTTCGGTCGTCTCGCGCGAAAAGGAGAAGCTCAATCCGCTTTGGATGTCGGGTCCTTCGATTCCGCATGCTTGAAGAATGTGCATCAGATGCTGAAAGCGGTTGCCGCCAAAACTCGCGTTTTCAATGCCTCTCCGATTCAACATGTAGAGAAGCGCGTCGCTTGTCGTGCCGGAGAAAATGTGGGCGGAGATATGGGGCAGACGCTCCTGCTCGCTAAAAAGTCCTTTGCCGACGATCTCTTCAAAGCGGTCGCGCAAGCGGGCTATCTCCATGCAAACATGATCGCGGAAGCGGACGGCCTCTTTTGCCGACCGGGCAAGCGCGGTCAAACCAGGAAGATTAACGGTTCCTGCACGCATGTGGGCCTGTTCGCTTCCACCCACAATAAACGGGCTGATCTCGACGCCGTCGCGGATGAAGAGCCCGCCCGCGCCCGGAAGCCCATCGAAGGTGAGTAGATCGGCTCCGCTCGACTCGAGCGTGTAATACCCTTTTCCGAGAACATGGGTGGCATCGACATGAAATAAGATCCCCCTGTCGCGGCAGAGCTGGGCGATTTCGCCAACAGGCTGAATAACCCCCGTTAGCCCGTTCGCCCAGGAAAGAGAGACCATCGCCGTGCGCGGGGTCAATGTTTCCGCGACAGAGTGAGCGGTGATGACCCCTTGTTGATTTGCGGGAGCCATTTCGTAGAGGCAGCCGAGCTCGGAGAGGCGGCTCATCGCCATGATCGCCGGAGCCTCGTCAAGCGAACCGCTGACAAAGTGGTTTTTGCCTGTTTTACGGGTAATATCGAGATAGGCGGCAAAGACGGCGTGATTGACCCCTTCTGCTCCTGAGGAAGTGAAAATGAAATGGTCCTCTTTTTTTGCCCCGACAAGGTTATAGAGGGTGGAATAGGCCTCTTCAAGTTCCATTAGTTTTAATTAATTTTCCTTTTTTGTAGGTGTAAATCAACGGTTTCCCTGTGGGAATTTCGAGATCCAAAACCTCTTGCTCGCTTAAATCGTCAAGATCCATCACGATCGAGCGTAATGAGTTCCCATGCGCTGAGACAAGCACATTCTTGCCTGACGCCAACTGTGGGACGATCTTCGACTCAAAGTAGGGGATCGTCCGCGCGGCCGTCATTTTCAAGCTCTCTCCGCTCGGGGGAGGGGTGGAGAAACTGCGCCGCCAGATTTTTACCTGCTCATCACCGAATTCCTCACGTGTCTTTTGTTTGTTCCGCCCTTGAAGCTCCCCGTACATCCGCTCGTTAAGCTCCCAGGCGCGGGTGACCGGAATCAACTCGGCTTCGCTCTCTTCGTCATAACAGCGGCCCCACTCGTCGAGCTTTCCCTCTCCCGGGTGGAGGATGACCGGCACTTTTCCCGAACTATGCACCGCCATTGCGAGCATGGCGGTCATGATTCCCCGAATCAAAGTGGAGGTGTAAATCAGGTCGACCGGAATCTCTTTGATCACCCTACCTGCTGCAAGCGCCTCCTCGATTCCTTTCTCGCTCAAGGGGATGTCAATCCAGCCGGTGAAAATATTTTTTTTATTCCACTCCGATTCACCATGTCTGAGCAAAATGAGCTCCGCCATCTCTATCTCCTATTGACCTTAAGATTATATAAACTATATAATTAAAGGCAAAAAATGAAAAAAAGACTCAGTAAAACATTAGCTGCAGCCGGGATAGCCTCAAGAAGAGCCGCTGAAGAGCTCATCTTTCAAGGACGCGTTACGGTTAATGGCGAGATCGTTAAGCAGCCCCAGAGACTCGTCGATGGGGAGAGCGATCGGATCGCAGTCGACGGGACGCGGATAGCTAAAGAAGAGAAAAAGGTCTACTATCTCCTTCATAAACCGGCTGGCTATCTCTGTACAAGCGCTCCCGGATCGAAATCGATACTCAACCTCTTCTCGCACATTCCTTTGCGTCTCTTTACCGTGGGAAGGTTGGATAGAGAGACCTCAGGACTTCTTCTGATCACCAACGACGGAGCCTTTGCCAACAGAGTGATCCACCCCTCTTACAACATCACCAAGGAATACCTCGCCAAAACGGGTCAGGAGATCACGTCCGAGCACCTCTTCACCCTTTCCAGGGGGGGAAAAATTGAGGGATCCTGGATCAAGCCCGTCTCGGTGAAAAAAGTACGCAAGGGAACGGTGAAAGTCGTCGTTGCGGAAGGGAAAAAGCATGAAGTACGCCTCCTCCTCGCCCATGCCGGTCTTGAAGTGAGGGAGCTAATACGAATCAGGATCGGCCCTCTCACGTTAGGAGGGCTCCCTTTAGGCAGTTACCGAGAGCTTTCCGAAGAAGAACTCTCCCATTTTTCTTAACAATCTAAAGGATTGATAATGAAAACAAATCGCGCATGCGGCCACTCTTTAAACCCTTGGAACTATCAGCCAACCCCGGCCCGAAAAGCGGTTGCAGCCGGCATCGTAGGCTTGGCGGCAATCGGCATAGTTGCGGGAGTTTTCCTGATTCTCGCCTCATCGGGGTCGCACCCACATGCCCTAAATGCAAGCATGCTCCCCCTTCAAAGCGGAGCCTGGCTATCGATTTCATCCCTTTTAATCGGCACGCTCAGCACAGCATGGTTGCTCAGCACTTCATGCCCTCGTAAGAGTCAAGAATCTCTCTTTGAGACCTATGAGCCCAAAAAGGAAGAATCTCTCCTTGAGACCTATGAGCCTTTAGAGCAACTTAAAAAGGAGAGAGTTGGCCTCCTGCCTCCACTTAAAACTGAAGAAGCGGCTCCCATTCCTAAGTCCTTTCAGTTCCTCGAAGACTTGAAAAGACAACTTCCCGAACCCACGCTGCATATTAGTGAAAACACACTTGCTCCTAAAAAAGAAATTCAAATCCAAAACCAACGAGAAGCCTTTCTACTGAATCTTAAAGGCCATGTAACCATGCTCTTGCAAGGACATATCGATATCGAGCAGACCCTTTATCAAGATGCCGTGGTGCTTGAAGGAGAGTTGTCGCACCCGGCTCAGGTCAGCATGGTATTAGAGTTTGCCCAAGAACGCATCGCTGCTTTTAACCAACTTGAAGATGTCACACCAATCGACTGGGCTGAAATCGAAGCTTTTAAATCGATCGCCTTAGAAGCAGAAGAGTGGAATAAGCTTTTAGAGCTTGAGAGGAGGCCTATCATTGATGGAGATGCGCTTACAAGTCTTGCGGCGATTCAGGCTCCTGTTCATCTGAAGCCTCAGTTTCAAGCAGCCCTCCGCCGGCTGGTCGATAAGCCGACAAACGAACCTGAGGCAGCCGCGGCCCTATTCACTACCTTGGGAGAAAGGTTCGAAATCAAAGATCTTCCCTCTCCTCTATCTCCTGCCGAGCCTTTTGTCAAAAAGCTAAAAGAGGATATCCAAAGCCTCTTCCAATACAAGTCACAAGAAGAAGACGAAGTTCCGCCCCTTAAGCTGAAAGACATCAACTTGATCCGACAATACATCCATGAGGAAGAGAGGCGGTTTTTAGAGGCGTATGGCATCGAAGTCGACGTTTACAGTGAGTTTGGAAATATAGAATTTCTTGAAAATACATGGGGGTTGATGGATCAACTCGCAAGTTCGACAGAAGAACTTGATCCAAAAATCGAATCCTTAACCGAAATTGCCAATCAACTACCCGCATCTGATTCTCTTATTTGGCCTAAATACCATGTCATCAGGGATTGCATGGCAAGGGACTTTACTGATCCATTTGCTTCTTCCTTCTTTTCAACTTACACCTTTAATCTTCCGTTAAACGAAGAAGATCAAGCACGCAAGATTCAAATTGATACCGCCTTTGTGACGATGGCAGAGAAATTTGGATGTATTGTGCCAGAAAACGCTGTCATTATAATGAATACCGAAAGCGACGCGCAACTCTCTATAGAGGCTCAACTACGAGAGATTTTAGATTAAACTCCGCCGATTGACCCCCTTAATAATTTAAGGGCCCCCTTTCCTGACTAGTTGCTAGATATCACCTATTTTTTTAGTATCCCGAATAAGAGTCTTAATTTTTACAGGAGTCGGGAGAATGAAAAAAAGAGATTTAACAACATTGGCCATGATTGGAATAAGCGCCGGCTTGATCGCAGGCGGCTGTCAGCAAAGAGAGAAAGATAAAAGGGAGAACGGAAACCATCACAACAACCATAACGGTGAGCTGCACGCAGCGGAACACATGAATGCGGATATTCAGAAGTTTTATGAGTCGCTCTCCCCCGAAGCAAAGAAGAAATTCGATCAACTCGACGCACGGCACAAGCAGATGGCAATGGAAATGGCGCATCAACAGTGCAACGGTAAAAATAAATGCGCCGGAATGGGCGGTTGCGCGACTGCAGAGCATAACTGCGCAGGACAAAACTCCTGCAAAGGAGAGGGCGGTCCTGCATTGAAGGATCCGAATAAAGCCATAGAAATTCAGTATAAAAATCAAATGGGCAAAAACAACGCCGCCCCTAAAAACAACAAAAATAAATAACCAGTTGCAAAGGGTTTATTGAACGGCTAAGGTGTCTATCGAAAGATAGACACCTTTTTTATGAAAGAATATATCCCCAAACTTGGAATTGGAATTGGGCTGCGACCCGTCCATTACGAAGAGATCTTCTCATACAATCCTGCAATCGACTGGTTCGAAATCATCAGCGAAAATTATATGGTCAAAGGGGGTAAGCCTCTTGAAAACCTCGAGAGGATTTTGGAACGCTACCCGGTCGTTCAACACGGCGTCAACTTGGCGATTGGAAGCCCCGATCCTCTTGATTGGGACTATTTAAAACAACTCAAAGCGCTCACCCGACGCACGAAAACTCCATGGCTCTCGGACCACCTCTGCTGGGGGCGCCTTCCGGGAGCCCACTTCCACGATTTGCTCCCCCTTCCCTATACGCAAGAGGTGGTCAAATACGTCTCGGAGCGGGCACGGATCGTCCAAGACTATCTCGAAATTCCTTTTGCGCTCGAAAATCTCTCTTCCTACGTCGCTTTTAATGAAGATGAAATGGCAGAGTGGGAATTCTATACGGCCGTTGTGGAGAAAGCGGATATCTACATGATGCTCGACGTAAACAACATCTATGTCTCAAGCCGCAACCACGGCTTCGACCCGCTCGAATATATCGACTATATTCCGATGCAGCGGGTGATTCAGATCCATTTAGCGGGGCATAGCGATCATGGCGACTACGTGCTCGATACGCACGACCATCCGGTACGCGACGAGGTGTGGGAACTCTATGCCGAAGTCTGGCCGCGTACGGGTGGCGTCTCAACCCTTCTAGAATGGGATGAAAATTTTGTAAGTTTTGAAGAGACGTGGAAAGAGGCTCTTCGGGCAAAGGCCTTTCAAAAGGAGTTGACATTAGCGTGACGAGGTTATCTGAAATTCAAAAGTGGTTTGGGAAGCTCATCGCGCAGCCTCTCCAACCCGCCAGCCAAATTCCCTCGACAACCCCTTTTGGAACCGCAATCGAAGAGGAGGCGGGGAAGCACATTGCTCCCAGTCCGACCTTGAAACCCTTTAAAAGGCTTGAGCTCTACCACCAGCAATATTGGTGGCGCCTGCTGAAATGCCTACAGGAGAACTTTCCCACACTCACGCGTCTCTATGGCTACGAACGGTTCAATCTAGAAATCGGAATTCCTTATCTCTGCGACAATCCCCCCTCACACTGGGCCCTCTGGCGTCTTGGTCAATCTCTTCCTGAATGGTTTAAAGAAAAAGATTTGGAACGCGACCTCACCTTAATCGATGCCGCAGCGCAATCTGCTTTTTTCTCTGAAGAGAGAGACCCGGCAGATTTAGGACAAGAAGCCGCTGTCAAAAAAAAACTCTTTCTGCAGCCTCATATCCACCTTTTTGAATTGGGAGCCGATTTGTTCACATTTCGCGAAACCCTTTTAGAACAAGAGACTTCCTACTGGAGCAACTCCCCCCTGCCAAAAATTAGGCAGGGAGTCTCTTATTTTGTCCTCTATAGAAATTCTAAAAACCGGGTAAAATGGAAAGAGAGCTCGATTGGGGAATACCGCCTCTTGACTCTCTTTCAGAAAGGGAGCTCTATTCAAGAGGCATGCGCCATGATCGAGGGTGAAGGCGGAGAAGCCTTTAAGGAAGCCGAAGAATCGCTTCCGCTCTGGTTTAGAGAATGGACCTACTTAAATTGGTTTCAGGAGGGGTAGTATGTGGTGGATCATCCTCATCATCATCATTGTGATCGCGTTGATCGTCGGGGGAATAATAGGGATCTTCAACCGATTGGTTCGCTTGCGCAATCGCGTCAAAAATGCGTGGAGCCAAATCGATGTCCAGCTCCAGCGAAGATACGACTTAATCCCAAATCTCGTCGAAACGGTGAAAGGGTATATGACCTATGAGCAGACAACACTTGAAAAAGTCGTAGAAGCACGCAACACGGCGAAGGCGGCTCGAGACCGGCTTGAGCAAAAAGGAGGGCCTACCGAGGGTTCACTCCATGACCTGATGGGAGCCGAAACAGAGCTCAGGGGTGCGCTGGCCAACGTCTTCGCCCTTTCGGAAAATTATCCACAGCTTCGGGCGACCGAAAATATGCAACGCCTTCAGGAGGAGCTTGCTTCAACGGAGAACAAGGTCGCCTTTTCAAGGCAGGCCTACAACGACAGCGTGATGCTCTACAATACGGCTCAGCAAGAATTTCCTGCCGTCCTTTTTGCTGCCGCTCTTGGCCACAAAGCAGCCGATCTTTTTGAAGTAAAAGAGGAAGAGGCTAAAAAAGCTGTAAAAGTGCAGTTCTGATGAATTTCTGGGAAGCTCAAGCTAAAGCCCGTTCGCGCACCTCTCTTTATCTCTTTGTTTTTATCCTTTTAACCCTAATGGTTGCAATCCTCATTGAATTCGTTCTGCGCCTGCTTGCGGAAGAGGGATATACCCAGCCAATGCCCTGGGTAGGATTTCTCTTTTTAGGGGTTACCTTGCTCATCGCCGGGTTTTACTACCTCGCCTACAAGAGCCAGGGAGGGAGTTTTGTCGCCGAGTCGCTTGGCGGACGCCGGGTCTCCCCCAGCACGACTGACTACCAAGAGCTCCAGTTGCTCAACATTGTCGAAGAGATGGCGGTCGCCAGCGGTCAGCCCGTCCCTCCTGTTTATGTTATTGAATCGAAAGAGATCAACGCCTTTGCCGCCGGGATCAAACCCGAAAACGCTGCCATCGCCGTCACCCGCGGTACACTTAACCTCCTCTCCCGCGATGAACTGCAGGGCGTCGTCGCGCACGAGTTCGGCCACATCTACAACGCCGACATGAAGATCAGCATGCGGTTGGCTGCTATGGTCATGGGATTTATGCTCGTGCTCTTTATCGGTGTGAGGCTGCTCGAAGGGTCGCTGCTATTCGGCGGACGGCGGCGCAATGGCGGATCTAATCCGGTAGCACTCGTGGCGCTTGTCTTTTTGCTCGCCGGCGCGCTCACCTGGTTTTGCGGGGCGATTCTCCGTTCGATGGTCAGCCGGCAGCGCGAGTACTTGGCAGATGCATGCGCGGTGCAATTTACCCGCAATCCAGATGGGATTGCCGGAGCGCTGCGCAAGATCACCAAAATGCAGCAGGTGCGCGACATGCCCCGCAGCGGCATGGCCTACGCCCACCTTTATTTCGACAACCACTCTTTTTGGTCCGGCCTCTTCGCAACACACCCACCGATCGAAAAGCGGATCGAGGCCATCGAGGGGCGCACCTATATCCCCCGAGAATGGCTTCAAGAAAAATAACTTGAAATAACATCCAGTATGTCGGTAAAATCCAGACATACTGGAGTTTTCCATGAATATCATGCAAGAAATTCGTAAAAAGGCCAAAACCGAGGAGTTGGACTATCTTTTTTTGATGGATTGCCTATCTTCTTACAAACATCCTAGAGACAAGCTAACCTCTCTTTTGAAAACCGAACAGTTGATTCGAATAAAAAAAGGTTTATATGTATTCGGCGAGAGTTACCGAAGACGTCCCTATAGCCTGGAAGTGCTTGCCAACCTGATCTATGGTCCTTCCTATATTTCTTTTGAATACGCTCTTAGCTATTATGGTCTGATACCTGAAGCGGTTACCAGAGTCACAAGCGCTTCTTATAAGAGAAATAAACATTTCACTACTCCTGTTGGAGAATTTATCTATTACTATGTTCCACCGCAAAAATTCCCTTTAGGGATTACATGGGAATCGTGCGATGAACAAACACACTTTTTGATCGCAACAAGAGAAAAAGCTCTTGCGGATTATTTAAGAAAGCTTAAACCGTTCGAAAATAGTGAAGATCTGTTTGAATATTTAATCGAAGGGATAAGAATAGACCCGGGCGAACTCCTACGTTTCAGGCTCACTCTCTTAAGAGAAATTGCACATATTTTTCAAAGCAAAAATCTGGATTACTTATGCGAGATTCTCAAAAAACAAAAGCTCCGGAAGTGATCCACCGGATGCTAAAGCGTTACACGTTGAGTAGCCTCCAGGATTACAGAAATGCCATAAAAGAAATCGTGCAAGAGATCGCGCTTTTGGGCTTATGGAGAGCGAAATTTTTCGAAAAGGCCGCATTTTATGGAGGAACCGCTCTGAGAATATTGCATCAATTGGATCGTTTTTCTGAAGATCTGGACTTTTCTTTGGTTCAACCTGATCCTCATTTCGATTTAGTCCATTATGAAAAAGCCGTCATAGAAGAACTGAATAGTTTTGGATTTAAAGCAACCGTTGAGAAAAAGATAAAAACCAAAAAAAACGTTGTTGATTCAGCCTTCATCAAGCTTAATACGATTCTGCATTTACTTCAAATCGGTCTTCCTGACGGCATCCACAAAGGAATCCATCCCGGGGAAATAATGAAAATACGTCTTGAAGTGGATAGAGATCCTCCCTCCGGTGAGACAACGACCGAAAGCTCTCTTCTTCTATTGCCGGCTCCATTTTCAGTGAAAACATTTCGTTTAGAAGATTTATTTGCCGGAAAAGTTCATGCAGTTCTTTGCAGAGAATGGAAAGGGCGGGTAAAAGGAAGGGATTGGTATGATCTTGTTTGGTTTGTCTCGATGGAGATCCCATTGAATCTTCCTTATCTTGAACAAAGAATGAGGCAAAGCGGGCAGTGGCCTACAAAGACAAGGATGAGCCGCGCAGATCTTTTAAACCTGTTTGACCAAAAAATCGAACGTTTGGATATCGCCGCGGCTAAAAATGATATTATAAATTTTGTCAAAAAAACCTCTCAGATTGATTTATGGTCTAAGGATTTTTTTAGACAAGTTGCACATAAAATTATTTTGAAACAAATGAGATAATGCCATCGATAAGTAAGAAAAAAATTGTCGCAGCCCCTTCAGGATGGAAGATCATTTTCTCCTCTTTATTCCTGACTCTTGCCATATGGTTAGCGACTCTGAAGAGCTACGATTTTATCATCCGCGACCCTTTTTTGTTTTTCTCTAAAATCGCCGCCCTAACGGGAACGATCTGCATGTGCTGGGCCATTATTTTTTCGACACGCTTTCAACTATTCGAAAGGCTTTTCCATGGACTTGACAAGGCTTACCACGCCCATCGAAAGGTTGCGACCTGGAGTTTTATTCTGATTTCTCTGCATCCTTTGTTTCAGTTTTTCCGCTTCATCCCAAATTGGAGAGAGGCAGTCGGACTTTTCATTCCCCTCTCATTTGGCGCCGTTGATTGGGGTTTGCTCAGTTTTGGGGCATTTGCACTGCTATTTGCTCTGACTCTTTGGATCCCCATTCCTTACCATATCTGGAAAAAAACACATGAGTGGTTTGGAGCTGTTCTGATACTTGCCCTTTTGCATGTCGTCTTTATTGACAGGCAAGTCAATGAATCGATACTTTTAAGTATTTGGATATACGGATTTTTTACTGTGGCTTCTGCCTCCTTTATCTATATCCGTTTTTTCTATCTCAGATTCGGCCCGCGCTACCGCTATCGAGTTGCACGCATAGAAAAAATCCGCACGACTTGGAATGTCTATTTAGAACCCACGTCAGAAAAAGTCTTAAAATACAAACCCGCACAGTTTCTCTACATTTCATTCCATAATAAAGAAATAGGCAGAGAGATCCACCCCTTTTCCGTTTCATCCTCTCCGGAGCATCCTTTACGCTTAACCATAAAAAATTTGGGCGATTATACCTCTCGCCTGGATTTGCTGAAGAGCGGAGATCAAGCCACTATCTGGGGACCTTACGGGCGTTTGTATGAGAACTATCTCCTACGGAAAGAGAAAGATGCCGTTTTCATTGCGGGAGGAATCGGGATCACGCCCTTTTTAAGCCTGCTTGCGTACGAGGCCGATAACCCTAATCCGCGTAAGACAGACGTATTTTATTGCGTCAAAAATAGAGAACGGGCCGATTTTCATGAAGAAATTCTCTCTTATACGAAGAAGAATCCTTCGATTCGTTACCACTTATTTCTTTCGAAAGAAGAGCTTTTAAACATCGCAAAAATCCAAATTCAAACGGGAGAAACAGTGAAAAACAAATCATTTTTTATATGCGGCCCTCTAAAAATGATGAAGTTTTTTGAAAATAGGCTTAAAAAAGCTAAAATAAAAAACAGGGATATTGTCTTCGAAGACTTCAACCTCTTGGACTAGGCTCTCTCGAATGGTTTATAGCAGTACCAGTTGAAAAATTTACATATTGAAAACATAATCTATCGCCTCTCCTAGAGTTTTAAAGTGATTGATCACAGATCTGACTTTCTTTTTGAACCATGCCCAAAACTTTTCGATCGGATTGAGATCAGGACTGTATGGAGGTAAGAAG
>JAFIGI010000003.1 GCA_020831465.1 Chlamydiales bacterium | reverse complement strand
AGGGCTTTCATCTCGTCTTTAAGTGAATTATTCTTCTTTTTGGTCATGGCTCCTCCATTGGTTTTGAAGTTAATGGAGAATTTCATACGCCATGACCTTTTTTTGTCACCTCAGAATTTGCACACAATTTTTTACACTACCCTTTAAATATCTTATTGTATTTGGAATTTTCTGCAGCAAGCCTCCTGACAGTTGAGTAAGAATCCTTTTCCTCTTTTGCCCCGGAGGATAATATTCCATTATTGTTCTGATTAAAATCTATTTTAACACTCATATAAAACACATATTTTTTTGTTAATTAATTAATTTATATATTTTACAATATGAATATTTATATTGATTAAAATTAATATTAATATATGTTAAATTATTTATTAAAATTAATTAACTTTAGAAGTCCTAGTCCGTCCACCTTAAGTCGGAAGCGGGACGGTACTCTGTGACAATCTGTTCAAAGAAATTTTTCTCCTTGTGGAGATCGATTGCCTCGCTCATCCAGTCAAGCGGATTCTCGCTTGCGTAGACCTTTTTCAATCCAATTCTCTCCAGGCGACGATCGGCAAGGTATTCGATGTAACTGCGGAATGCAGCGGGTTTAAGCCCAAAAATGCCTCCGGAAAGGCAATATTCCGTATAGCGCGCCTCCAAGTCGACAGCCTCTTTGATCAGACGGGTAATGTGATGTTTGAAATCGGGTGTCCAAAGGTGGGGATTCTCTTCAATGATTCCATTGATCAGGTCGATGCCGAAATTGAGATGGATGGTCTCATCGCGTAAAATGAACTCATACATCTGGCAGATGCCGCGCATCTTGTTAACCCGTTGGAAGGCGAGGACCATCGCGAAGCCTCCGTAAAAAAAGATCCCCTCCAGAATCAAGTAAAAGCCGATAAGATTCTCAAGGAGGCGACGCGCTCCCTCTTCAGATGCGGAAGAGAAGTGGGGATCGAGCAGATTGGCCGTCAGTTTGATTTGAAAAGCCTCTTTATCAGTGATTACGGGCACTTCACGGTACATGTTGAAAACCTCCCCCTCATCGAGCGAGAGCGACTCGCAGATATAAAGGAAGGCTTGCGCGTGGACCGCCTCTTCGAACGCTTGCCGCAAGATATAAAGCCGGCATTCGGCATTGGAGATATGTTTATAAACGGCAAGAGCCAAATTGTTGGCCACAAGGGTTTCAGCCGTGCTAAAAAAACCGAAGTTGCGCATTAAAAGAAGGCGTTCGTCATCGGACAAAGCATCCGACTTCCACTGGAGAAGATCGTCGCCCATGGAAATTTCATGCGGGAACCAGTTATTCGCGCACCCATTGAGATAGTGCTCCCAGGCCCACCGATACCGAATCGGCATCAGCTGATTCACATCGGTGATTCTACAATTGATGAGCCGCTTGTCCTGAATCCGCGGCCTCTGATTCCACTCCCCCATTCACTGATTATATCACGACATGAGTGACTCGGCAACCTCGCGGCCGCGCTTGGTCAATCCGATCTCCTCCTCGGAATAGCGTTTAACGAGGTTAGCTTGCATTAAACCCTTGAGGATGTTCTTCATCAAATGCTCTTTGTAGTTGAGCTCACGCCCTAGCAAATAAGGGTTGCAGGTTGACTCTAGGTCTCCTTTAAGCTTCTTATAAAGCTCGACCAGAAAACGCTCATCCTTAGTCATTTTTCTTCAATCTGGGGCCGTGTGCCCTATCTTCGATCGAGTAGCCGCTCGCGTGGATTTCTTGCCGGAGCTGGTCGGCAAGGACCCAGTCTTTGGCTTTACGCGCCTCTTCGCGTTTTTCGAGCATCTCCTGAAGGTAGGCAGGTGCCGCTTCGTCTTGCTCGAAAGATAGAACGCCCAGAACACGGTTTAACTTTTGCATCACGATAAGCACTTCGCCGGCGTCACCGCCATTTAAAGAGCCGCTATCATATAAGCTATTTATAGTGTGCATCATGTCGAAAATCGCCGCCAAAGCAACCGAAATGTTCAAATCATCGGCCATCGCCCGGCTGAATTGATTGATCGCTTCCTGAAGAGGATCTCGGCAACTCTCTGTGGGCTTGATCTGAAGATCGGCGATCTCCTGCATTCTGTGGATAAAGTCATTAAGGCGATGTAAGGAGGTTTTTGCCCCTTCCATCCCCTCGAAGGTGAAGTTGAGCTGAGTGCGGTAGTGGATGTGCATCAGCATGTAGCGCACCTGCATTCCATTGTAGCCTTTATCAAGCAAATCGCGCAGGGTATAGAAATTTCCAAGACTTTTCGACATCTTCTTATGGTTGACAATCAGATGTTCGGAATGGAGCCAGTAGGAGACGAATTTTTTTCCAGAAAAGGCTTCCGATTGGGCAATTTCATTTTCATGGTGAGGAAAAATGTTATCGACGGCGCCGACATGGATGTCGAGGGTCTCGCCTAAAAGATGCATAGCCATTGTCGAGCATTCGAGATGCCACCCGGGACGTCCTGGCCCGAAAGGACTCTCCCAAAAAACCAAGCCGTCACGCTGAGAGTCGTATGCCTTCCAGAGGACAAAGTCCCCTACATTATCTTTTTCATATTCATCCGAGGCAATCCGTTCGTCTCCGGCCCCGACCTTCAATTCCTCAAGTTTCAAGTGGGAAAGACGTCCATAATTGGGGCATTTGTCGATCGAGTAGTAAATGCTATTGTCTTTGCTTTTGTAAGCGATTCCCTTATCTAGCAGCTTCTGGATGAAGTCGATCATATGGGTAATATGGTCTGTTGCTGCAGGATAGTTTTCAGCTCTTTCAATCCCAAGTGTTTGAATATCCACAAAGAAAGCGTTTTTGAAAGGCTGAGTAAACTCTTTAATCGTTTGATGCGTTTCGATTGCGCCGCGGATGGTTTTGTCATCGACATCGGTAAGATTCATCACCTGGGTCACCTGGTAGCCGAAGAATTTTAGGGTGCGGCGAAGGAGATCTTCAAAGACATAGGTGCGGAAATTCCCAATGTGAGCATAGTGATAGACAGTGGGGCCGCATGTATACATGCGCACGTGGTTGTTGGTACGGGGGCGGAAAACCTCTTTTCTCCGCGATTCCGTATTGTAAAGATGAATCGGCAGATTAGGAAATGTGAAGAGATCTTTCTCAGTCATAAAGCTTCTAACCAAAAAAAAGAGTGGTGAGCATACACGATCTGGCCATATTTGGCGATCACTCCTTATCTTTTAGCTTTTCTGTTAATTTTTTGTAGTCGATCTTTCCTGTTCCGAGCTGCGGAATGGAAGAGATCTTTGTGACGCTGCGGATCTTGATAAGGTTGCTCATCCCGCTTTGCCTTAATATTTTGTTTACCTCTTCACTTGAGGTTCCGAAAATCGTAAAGAGGTGAATTTCGCTCTTTTTTCCCTCTTCTTCAAGCGCACACACAGCAAGCGAGGGATTCTCAGGATCGAGCTCCCATCCCTTATCCGAAGCAGCCTCTGTGAGAACTTCCTCAATCGCGCCCAGGCTGACCATCTCTCCTCCAATTTTAACAAACCGTTTGAGCCGTCCCGAAAGAGTCAAATACCCTTCAGAATTAAGAGAACCGAGGTCGCCTGTCTTGTACCACATTTTCTCTTCAACTTCGACAAAGGGTGAGGGAAGGTCAGGATCCAAATAGCCCTCAAAAACATTGGGGCCCCGCGCCAATATTACTCCCTCCTCATCGACATTCAAAGGGGCGAGTGTCTCAGGGTTGACAAGAAGCAGCTCGACACCGGGAAGAGGGATTCCGACGCCGTGCAAGGGTTTATCGGGGGGGTTAAGGGTAAGTATCGGACCGCACTCGGTAATTCCATACCCTTCAATGACTTTCGTATTTGGGTTTAAAGACTTTATCTCTTCAAACATCTTCTTGGGAGTCTTTTCTGCTCCGGTAACGACAAGGGTGAGCGAGCGGAGGTGCTCTTCGCTGGCAACGCGGAGCAAATTTTTCAAAAAAGTCGGGGCCATGCAAAAGAGAGTTCCTGACCACCTTTGGATTGCAAGGGCAACCCGGCGGCCGTCGGTTGGATTGGGTGTATAGGCGACCCTCAATCCTGCCAGAAGAGGAAAGAGGCCCGTAACCGAAAAACCAAAGGAGTGGAAAGAGGGAAGAGCCCCTACTAGGATATCCTCGCTACCGACATTGACATATTCATAAGCTCCTTTTTGATTCTCCATAATATTCTTGTGGCTGAGAGGCACTCCCTTTGGTGCGCTCTCGGTGCCGCTAGTAAATAGAATAACAGCGGGATCCTCTTTTTTTACCCGGTGGGAATTAAATATTTTCAGCAGATCCTCTGATTTTTTTCGCGCTTGTAAAAATGCCTTAAGCTTTTGCGTTAACGTGAGATTACGGCGTATCTCTTCAAGAAGGAGGATTTGATCGTCGAGGCCGTCGAAATTGATGTTGTTAAGGCGGTCTATAAATGCCCAAGAGCTCAAAGTCCTCTTGATACCAGACTGCTCGACAACCGAACGGAGATTCCTCTCCCCCAACGTCCAGTTGATCATGACAGGTACTTTGCCGGCCAGCATCGTCGCAAGGACGACGACATTGACGGCAACCGTAGCGGGCAACATGATTCCTATCCTCTCTCCCGGCAACTCTTTGATCGCTTGAGCAAGGAGAATCACCCCGATTTTGAGACGGTTGTAGGAGAGTTCGCCGCTTAATTGATCGACGCAGGCCAAGTAACTTCCCATCCGGTCGCATGTTTTGAAGAAGACCTCGGGGATCGTTTCGCCTTCGGGATAGAGAGGAGGAGGGCGCCCTTTTTGGGTGGTCCATTTTCCTTTATTGGAAGGCTTTTCTTCCTTTTCTTCCTCTTCTTCTTTTCCCTTTTTCAAGCGGGCCGCGTAGGCCATGACACTCCCTACGGTAGTCAGATCGGATGCCTGGACTCCGGAAATACCGTATTCTTCTTTGATTAAAACGAGTATCTGGGCGGTATCAAGAGAATCAAGTCCGAGATCGGCAGCCAAATCATCTCCGGGGTTGATCTGATCAGCGGGGGTTTTCGACAAAGTCGCCACTTCATCGAAGATTTTCTTTCTTATCTCTTCAGGAATTTCGGAAAGATCAATCTCTTCTTCTAGAGGACGGATATAGGGCTTGGGAAATTCCTCTTGCCAGAAGCTGAAAGAGACGAATTTCAATGGTTCGGGCGCTGGGGTATTATACCAATTCTCCAGGTACCGGTTAATTTCGCGGCGCTCTTCTTTTCGCGGAAAATCCGGAGGTGCAAGAGAGCATTCAATCACCACTTCGCGCCGGGGCGTAAAAAAGATGCCGTTTTTCAACAACACCTTCAGCCCATGCTTAAAGGTTTTTTTCAAGTCAGGCGTTTTCCCGGTCAGAGCGCGGGAAAAACTACTTCCCCATAGGCCTGTCGTGCGCACAAGCACGATGTTGGTTTCCGGTCTTTCTTTTAAAATGGTCTGCGTGCCCGAAGCTCCGCCGATGACCTCTTCTGCTTGGCTTTTCAGCCCACCTGCGGGGTATATCAGAAGGTTCCCCTTCCCATCTAGAATAGAAAAGATCTTCTCATATGTTTTTTCGATGAGCCGTTTTTTATAGCTATTGGCAGAGGTATCGAAATTCGGAACCGAAAGCGCACCTATGAACTCAAGAAGATAACGGACGATAGGTATATCAAAGAGATAGTCGATCGCAACAGGACGCAGACGGTATTTAGGCCAAAAAACGCAGAGTAAAATGCAGGGATCGATTTCAGCCGGATGGTTTGCTAAAAAAAGAATGCCCCCCTGATGAGGGAGTTTTTCTTTTTCGATCTGCTTAAGTCCTTTCACTTTAACTCGATAGCGCAGCGAGAGAAGGAAACGGATCACAAAATAGTAGAGATATGCCAAAATCGTTTTCATACAATGATCCTAGCATACTTTAGTGCGGTTTGTTGACAAGATTTTTTGAAGAAGCCACTATTTAAAGTTAAGGGACGCGCCCAATGAAAGAGTATCAAAAAGAGAAAGAAGCAGCCATCGAAGCTGTGATTAGGGCATCCGATCTCGCCCGCCGTATGCAGGGGAGCTTGGCGGCGCTCGATGTGGTGAATAAAGAAGACCTCTCTCCGGTCACTATCACTGATTTCAGCGTGCAAGCGCTTGTACACATGCATTTGAGGGAGATTTTTCCACATGATGCCCTTGTAGGAGAAGAAGATTCGCTTCTCCTCTCTTCTCCCCAGCATAACACCATCAAGGAAAAAGTCGTCCGGCAAATCGAAAATCTTTATCCCTCAATTCGGGAAGAGGAGATATTGGAAGCGATTGGGGAGGGCGGAGAGCCGAAGGGACGGTATTGGGTGCTCGATCCGATCGACGGGACACGGGGATTTATCCGTCAGGAGCAATACTGCATCGCTCTCGCGCTCATCGAAAACGGGGAAGTTGTTGTCGGGGTTTTAGGATGTCCTCGTTTCCCTTTGCCAAGCAATAAAGGAGCGCTTTTTGCCGCTGTGAAAGGCGAAGGGTCCGTACGGATACCATACGAGACGCTCGAACCTTCCCCGGTAGAGGTCAGCCCTCTCACTATGCCGGAGGAGCTGATCTACTGCGAGCCTCACGCGACCTCCCGAACCCATTCGCACTCTCGCGCCTTCGAAACTGCAAAAAAATTGAAAGCCCATCCTCGTCCTTTTAGGCTCGACAGTCAGGTCAAATATGCTCATGTTGCGAATGGGGATGCATCGATCTACTTGCGTATCCCTACATCGGGAGCTTGCGCCGAAAAAATCTGGGACCACGCAGCGGGGATGTTGATTGTAGAAGAGGCGGGGGGAAAGGTGACCGATGTGCACGGCAAACGGCTCGATTTCTCTTACGGAAAGATCTTGTCAGAAAACGAAGGGATTGTCGCGACAAACGGCTATTTGCACGACCAAGTACTTAAAGCCTTAAAAATTGAAAAGGAAATCTGACTGAATCTGAACGCCCTAAGTTTTTCCACACAGCCTGTCTAATGATGGAAAATAACCGGTTCCGTACGCTTTCCACTCCCTTGCTTAAGGTTGGAATCGGCCAGATCGTTCGCTATAATATTGGCAGGCAGCCTTTTCTCTTCGGAAAGAGTGTAAATCTTGAGCAGAAGGTCGTAAATTCGCTCTATATGCAGGCGCGCCGTAGAAGGATTATAACCCTCCTTGTGAAGCTCGACGCAGACATTTAAAAGCCCTCCCGAGTTGATGACATAATCGGGAGAGTAGAGAATGCCGCGGTTCATCAGTGCCTGTCCGTCAGCCTCCGTTAAAAGCTGGTTGTTGGCAAGTCCTGCGATCCCTTTGCAACGGAGGAGAGGAATCGTGTCAGGGTTGAGGATCCCTCCAAGAGCGCAAGGAGCAAAAATATCGCACTCTGCTTCAAAAATGTCGTCCGGAGAGACAGGTATCGCAGCATACTCGCGCACTGCCCGCTGCACGGCAGCCTCATCAATATCGGTTACTAGCAGCCTTGCTCCGTCCCAAAAAAGATGATCGGCAAGACGCATCCCGACAGACCCTAAACCCTGAATTGCGACGCAGCGTCCTTTCAGAGAATCAACTCCCCATAGTTTTTTGGCAGCAGCCCGGACACCGAGAAAACCCCCATAAGCAGTAAAACGGGAAGGGTCTCCGCTCGATTTCAGGTGGGGAAGGCCGACTGCATAAGGGGTCCCCTTCCGTATGATGGCAAGGTCGTCCACACGCATGCCGACATCTTCGGCACAAATATAATTCCCCTCGAGCGCATTGACCGCTTCAGCAAAGGCAAGGAGAAGTTCTTCCGACTTAGGTTTGCGTGAATCGCAGATGATGACACTTTTACCCCCTCCCGTTCCCGTTTCGGCTACGGAAGCCTTATAAGTCATACCTTTTGAGAGGCGCAGAACATCTTTCAATGCATCCTCAAAAGAAGGGTAAGGATAAGCTCGGACCCCCCCCAAGGCAGGGCCAAGTGTAGTATTGTGAAGCGCGATAATCGCGTGAAGTCCCGCCGCCTCATTAATGACTTCGATCACACGTTCAAAGCCCTCGACTTTGATTTCGTTAAACGTAAGCTCTGCAAGTATTCCCATCTCTTCCCTCAAAAAATGATGGTAAGAGTGTAACTTAAAAAGAGCTTAAAGTCAATGTCACTTGACTCTTGAAAATGCGTTGAATAAACTATACATGGTATCGATATAAAATAAGGACTAACAATGAAGAATGAGCCGATCTGGAATTTAATGAACATGTTTTGCCGGGCCCACCCTTGGCATGGCGTGGATATTGGCGATAACTCTCCCGACGAAGTTCATTGTTATGTCGAAATCGTCCCGACCGACACAGTAAAATTTGAACTTGATAAATTCACAGGGTTGCTAATAGCCGACCGCCCCCAAAAATATTCCAACCACTGCCCAACCTTATACGGCCTTATTCCTCAAACCCATGCAGGAAAGCGAGTCGGGGCTTTCTGCAGCGAAAAGACAGGGCGGAAGAATATCGAGGGAGACAATGATCCGATCGACATCTGCATCTTAACTGAAAAACCAATCCTGCGGGGGGATATTCTGGTCACCGCAAAGCCAATTGGGGGCATCCGCGCGATCGATGGGAATGAGGCCGATGATAAGATTATCGCCGTATTAACAGGTGATTTGGTCTATGAAAAGATTCAAGATATCAAGGATTGTCCCGGAAATCTCATCGAAAGGCTGATGCATTACTTCCTGACCTATAAAGAGTCTCCCGAGGACCTTACTCAAAAAGACCATCGGCGTATGGAGATTACCGATATCTATGGCCAAGAGGAAGCAAAAGAGATTATCCGCCTTTCTCAGCAAGACTACGACGAACACTTCGCCGGCATCCGCGAACTCCTTCAAAGCAAAAGAGAAGGAAACAAGTAATATAGCAGAATCAGCTGAAAAATTTACATTTTCAACACCTTTAATTTCGATTATTGGTATCAGCAGGTGGTTCAGAAAGTTGTTTTTCCACTCTCGAACAGAGGGCTTTGGTTTCGGGAAAGGTCGCTAACCTCCTTGCCTCAGCGAGCGAAGCCCATCGAAAATCTTCTATCTCCTCGGCCTGAATCTCGACCTCCCCTTTCACTTCTGCTGCAAAATAGGTTACGCTCTTCTCAATAAGCCTCCCTTGGAGCTCATAAACGTAATACTCCCGAAGGTCTTCGATAGCGAGAAAATACGCAACGTTGAGTGCTGTCTCTTCGCAAAGCTCGCGGGCTGCAGCCTCACATGGGGATTCGCCCTTCTCAAGATGGCCTTTAGGGAAGGCCCAATGCCCCTTTCGATGTTTAACAAGAAGCGCCTCCCATTCCTGACC
Organism: Chlamydiales bacterium; assembly: GCA_020831465.1. Lineage (GTDB taxonomy): Bacteria > Chlamydiota > Chlamydiia > Chlamydiales > JAAKFR01 > JAJACP01. The sequence continues at coordinate 14,140 of JAFIGI010000003.1, read as the reverse complement.
CGACCGACGAAGTGGAATGATTCCGAAAGAATGTTCCATGAGAAAAGAGTTTAATCAAATAATCTTGTTTAATCCATTAAAAAGCAGTATAGTCGATATGTGTTAATAAATTAAACATCAGATGGATGTTCATTGTGGTTAAAATAGATGCTCCCGATTCGATCAGAGAGCTGTATAAGACCCCACCCAAAAATTGAGAAATCGCCCCACCTTTTTCACATTCCACGACCTTGAGATGGAGAATAGCAAAAATTGCGGCTGTGATCAAAATGCGTGCACCCTTTGAAAGGGCAGAATCAAAATTGATGCGATGATTCGGAAAATACTTTTCAATAAGAGTTTTAGGCAGATTCTTTAAGAGATATTGCTGCAAGACCAACCTGAACTCGACTTCTTCGACATAAGGCGCAATCAAGATCCCTTGAGCCAACTCATTCAAATTAAGGAGAGATCCGATTTGTTCTCTTGGAAATGAGAGCCAACATACAAGACGGTTTAAATAAGGATATCCTTGAGAAGGGATCAATTGGCTAAAGCAAAACCCAAAATCTTGACTTACTAACTTAGAAATTTTTCTAGAAACGTAAAGTTTCGTTACTGAAATACCTAAAATAGATCCAATATTTGAACATACATTTTTGATCGCATCGCTTTTCTGTACACTAATTACCATAATTACAAACTATAATATTTTATCGTTAATATTATTTAAAGCGTAAAAAAACCCTATCTCAAAAGAGATAGGGATAAAAGCGTGCATGAGCTGATGTGGATCGAATGCGCGTTTTCGGCTTAAAGTTCAAGGTTAAGACCTTGTGCCTAAGTTGACCGAACCCTCAGGCCATACCTTTATGGACTTATAGAGAGACGGATCGCTATAAACCGCCGTCGAAAACGGTCCTTAGCCTTTAAAAGGCTAAGCATGGCCTCCATCAACTCACTTTTTCCCTTCAATGGACACGACCTCGCTTGAGATCGCATGTGCTCTCTCGGTTGCCTGTGAAAGAGTAAAACTCTTTCTGGGAAACATCGTCCCGGCATCGCCGCATTATCGGTTGCTTTTGTCCAAGGGAAAGCGGAGGCACGCTCCCCGCAACCTTTACTAATTAGACAGTTATAAAAGAAAAATGTTCATTTTATAGATATTTATTGAAAAATATAAAGAAATCACATTCACTTTATTGGTGGTAAGGACCGAAAATGACGGTCGAGTTGTGGCCTCCGAAGCCGAAAGAATTGGAGAGGGCTCCGGTTACTTTTAGCTCTTGCGCCTCATTAGCGACGGGGTCAAGACCGCCAAGTCCGGGCTCCGGGTTTTCGAGATTGATAGTCGGATGAATCTTGCCGCACTGGATCGCCTTGATCGTGGCGATCGCCTCAACGCCTCCAGCAGCTCCCAGGCAATGGCCGATCATCGACTTAGTCGCATTCATTTTCATGTTTTTCGTGTGGGATCCGAAGACTTTGTGAACTCCCTCAACTTCAGCCATGTCGCCCAGAGGAGTCGAGGTCGCATGAGCATTGACGTAGTTCACATCCTCTTTTGCGATTTGGGCGTCTTTCAACGCCTCTTCGATACAGAAGGCAACACCTGACCCATCTTCGCGAGGAGCGGTCATGTGATAGGCATCGCAGCCAACAGCTCCTCCGAGGTACTCAGCGATAATTGGAGCACCACGCGCCAACGCATGTTCTAAAGATTCTAGCACAAGAACTCCGGCCCCCTCTCCCATCACAAATCCGTCACGCTCCCTGTCCCAGGGACGAGAAGCTTTTTCAGGATTCTCGTTGTGTTCGGAAAGCGCTTTGTTCGCGACAAATCCGGCCAAACCAACAGGAGTTACAGCAGCCTCGGAACCGCCGCAGATCATCAAATCGGCGTGTCCCTGGCGAATGTGATTGGCAGCTGAGACGATGCTGTAATTTCCCGTTGCACATGCGGTCGAAATCGAATAGTTCGGCCCCATAAATCCAAGATCGATTGCAAGAAGAGCTCCGGCCATATTCGTGATAATGAACGGAATAAAGAAAGGCGTGATACGGCGGTGTCCTTTTTTCAACAGCATCTCCGTCCCGTCGTAAAAAGTATTCAAGCCTCCCATGCCGGAACCGATTATGATGCCGCAACGGGTCTTATCAAACCGGGCAAGTTCTTCGGGACCGATATGCGCCATCTCAAGGGATTTCTTTCCGGCCACGGTTGCAAAGCGGATAAAGGGATCGATTCTGCGGGCTTGCTTGCGGTCGACATATTCGCTCGCGTCAAAATCGGGGACTGCTGCGGCAAAGCGTGTCGGATATTCTTCACAAGGAAAATTGGTGATGGTCTTAACTCCGCTTCTCCCTGCAAGCAGAGCCTTATAGAAGGCATCAACGTCGTTTCCAAAGCAGGAAACAACCCCCATTCCCGTGACTACAATCCGTTTTTTACTCATAAATTTACCTCAGACAGCTTTAAATCCAAATCCACAATTTTCCCTTCGTGCCACAACTCTTCAAGGCGGTATTTCTCCCGTATCCCCGGCTTAAACAGGTGAATCACAAGCTCCAAATAGTCGATGACAACCCAATCTCCCTGGTCCAATCCTTCCACGTGGATCGGACTCTCACCCTCTTTCTTGAGGGCACTGATCACCTCTTTTGCAAGAGCAATCACATGCTTATCAACATTTCCTTCAGCGATGATAAAAAAATCGGTTAATGTCGAAACCTTTTGCACATCAAGCGCCAAGATATTGAACCCTTTTTTATCGAAAAGAATCTGAGCGATCTGGCTAAGAAATTGAACAGGGTCATTCTTCATCTTTAAGCAGTAAAATATAATTGATTTACATATATAAAGTCTAGGACTTTTGCCGGAATAAGATGAGCTGTGTAAAGTTTTTTTTCTAGACGTTCGCGTATCCTCGTCGCGCTGATATCAAAGAGGCAGGTTTCGACCATACCGTCGTCGATCGCAGCCTGAATTTCTTCGGGAAAATGGGGAAATTCGACACGGCTGCGTCCCGCAATAAGCAGGGGGAGATGCCTAACCAGTTCAAGAGGATCTTTCCACGCCATAAAGTGTGTTAGAGAATCTTCTCCCAAGAGAAGAAAAAAATTCTCTTGAGGATAGAGTTTCAAAATTTCTCTTACAGTGTCAATCGTATAGGAGGGTGAAGTCTTTTCAGCCTCAAGGCTAAGTACTTTGAACTGTGGTATTCCCTCAACAGCAAGCTCGACCATTTTAAAGCGAAAAGAGGGGTCTACTTGCATTTCGTCTGCTCGCAAAGGCGAACGGTTAGTCGGAATCCACCAGACTTCATCCAGACCGGCTTTTTCCATTAGTTCGAAGGCTAAATTGAGATGTCCAAAATGGACGGGATTGAACGTACCTCCATAAAGCCCTATCTTTCTTTTCATTTACAAAATTTCCCAACTTCTGGTCCGAGCGATTTTAGAGAGGCAACGAGTCGGATTTACAGCAACCGCCCTTGTAGCCGATTCTAAAAAAGGAAGATCGTGATGGCTGTCAGAAAAAGCAATTGTCTCGTTCATGATTTTTAACAACATCTCTCTTTTTTTTTCTCCATCTACAAGCGACGCAATATTCCACAAGCGCCCTCTCTTGTCAATTTCATAATCTGTTGCTCTAACATATTCAACCCCAATCATTTCAGCAATTGGTTTCACCAGAAAGAAAGGACTGTTTGAATAGATATGGATTTCATCCCCTCCTAGCCGCAACTCTTTTAATCTGGAAAGGGCGGGCTCATACCATTCAAGCGTTTGGATAAAAGAGGGAAGATACTCCGCTAATAAAGCGACAGCTCTTCCTCGAAAGAGACGTTCAAAGGAGCGCACATGAAGATTCCATAGGGAAAGGCCGAAGAAAAGGTGACGTACGTAGAGGGAGGTGCAATAAAGCAGATCTGATGAGGATAAAACGCCCTTCCGACGCAAAAAACGGCAAAATAAAAAGCTGCTATTCCCGCTTAAGAGAGTCCCGTCGAGATCGAAAAGGGCCGTTCTCAAGACGAGCCCTTCAACCTGCTGATTTTCTTTTCGATCTGGGATATACTTTCATCGATTTGGGAAAGTAATTCCTTCTCGGAATTCATCAATTCTTGTGTGCGCATCGCTTTTTCAAAGTCTAAATCTGACCCGCCGCTAATTTTTCGGTATTCTTCGATTTGTGCCTTGATCTCTTTGCGGCGCTCCTTTCTTTGGGAGAGGATCTCTTTCAAATTATCCAAAGTCTCTCTGTCATCATCGGAAAGGGCTAGAAGCGCCTGCTCCTGTTTTTCGGCAATTTGATCTCGAATCGTTTTGAGTTTGCGCTCTATTTGCTGCCGTTCGACTTTCAACATAGAGATTGAGGAAAACGTTTTGCGGCACTCTTCGAGTTGAGCAAGGAGAGTATTGACATCTTCGCTTACAATTTTTTGCGACAGAGAATCGATTTCCTGCTTAAACTGCTCGACTTTTTCTCGGCGAGCCTCTTCAAAAGCTGCTTGTTTTTGACGGCGGGCCGCTTCTTCTTCTGTCTGTTTGGCCTCTAAGGGCTCACGAGCCTTGGCTAAAAGATCTTTCAGGTGAAGGACATCGCTTCGGGTCAGCTCGATCTCCCGCATCCATTTGGCGATTGCATCAAGTTCCTTACACCCCTCTTCGATACTATACTTCCCTTCTACGTAATCGGACTCAAACGCCTTAATCTTCTCCTGGACCTGTGCTGTATTCTCACTCGACTTTTGTTTCTGGTTGGCAAACTCTTTCTTTAACTCTCTTTCCATCCCCTTTAATTTATCCCAACAGCCGCTAAGCTGTTCGCGGGTTTTCGAGAAGGTATAGGTATTCAAGGTCAACATCTTTGCTGTCGCCTGGAGATTTTTAATCTCTTCGCGGAAGAAGAAGAGGGAACGCCGTGCCTGCTCTTGAGAGAAATTTTCATCTGAGAAGTGAGCGCTGACAAAACGCTCGACATCCTCGAAAAAGGATTCACTCACCTGTTGAATCAAATCTTTACGTTGAGGAAATACCCTGTCTCCGAGATGAGAAAGACGTTGGAAGAACTGGTTTTTTTGACGGATTCGCATCTCCGTTCGGATTAATTCTTTCCGAAGGCTGTTAATCCTTGAGGCATAGACATTGAGAGCGTTCAACTGTTTTTGGAGATGCTTATAGAGAGAAGAGCGCTCTTCTAAGGCTGCAGGCTCTTTGAGAAATTCGAAATCGGGCACCTCGCTTAAAGCCTTTTCGGGATCTTGATGAAAAGCGTCGACCTCCTTTTCAAGAGAGACAACCGCTAGATCAATTTGTTCGACAGCAAAGGCTGTCTCTTCGTCAAGTAGATTTTTTAGACGCCTTCCCTCGCGTGTTAATTCGATGTAATCGGCCCAGAGCTGGGCGCGGACCGGTCCGGCAAGCGGTTCTTTAAAAAGGGGAAGACAGAGTTTCCGCACCTCCCAAAATCCTTTGAAGTTTGCTGTCCCGTTTTGGGCGAGGGCGTCGCGCATAAAGGAGATGCTTGCCCGCAGCTTTTCCTCAATATCAGAGATTTCTTCAAGTTTTTTAAGAAAAACGCCCGTCTCTTGCTTGGGCAGATCTTTTTCTTCAACGGCAATCGATTGATTCATAGCGGGAGATATGTACGGTGAATTGACAAAAAAGTTTAAAGTGAAGATGTTAATCTTTCCATAAGTTTTAGTCAATTGCTGGGAGAAAGATATGCATGAAAGAATCACTTTTGAAGAGGGGCTCGATTTATTCCGCAGCGCTCCCCTGGCTGAATTGCAAAGAAGGGCTCAGAATATCCGAAATGAGAAAAACCCTGCAAACCGTGTGACCTTTGTGCTTGATTCAAATCCAAATTACACAAATGTCTGCAAGATCGACTGCGGATTTTGTGCTTTTTACCGCCATCCGGGAGCAAAGGACGCCTACACAAAAACTGTCGACGAGGTGATGGAACATATGGAGCGGGCTCAGAGAGCAGGTTTAACGACCGTGCTCCTGCAGGGAGGGGTGAACGACGAGCTGAAAATTGAGTATTATGTAGATCTCGTGCGTACGGCACGAGAGCGTTTTCCAGAGATCCATCCCCATTTTTTTAGCGCGGTCGAGTTGTGGAATTGCGCCCGCGTATCAAACCTCTCGGTCCGCGAGGTTCTTGAAAGGCTATGGGAGGCTGGCCTTCGAACGATTCCGGGAGGAGGGGCTGAAATCTTATCGGAGCGCGTCCGTCTTGAGGTCTCCCCTAAGAAGATGGGACCGGGCGGCTGGATTCAACTCCACCATCTTGCCCATCAGATCGGCTATCAAACGACTGCAACGATGATGTACGGCCATGTTGAAGAACCGGAGGAGGTGGTGGAACACCTCGAGACCCTCCGCCTCCATCAGGATAAGATCCCCGGCTTTACCTCTTTCATCCCTTGGAGCTACAAGCGGAACAGGACTGCATTACGCCGCAAAGTGAAGAATTGGGCCGGAAAAGATGCCTATTTCCGCATCTTGGCGTTCTCCCGAATCTATCTGGACAACTTCAGCCACATCGGCGCCTCTTGGTTTGGGGAGAGCAAGGAGGTTGGCATCGAAGCGCTCAAATATGGAGCCGACGATTTCGGGGGGACGATCATGGAAGAGAACGTTCATAGGGCAACCGAGTGGATTAACAAAGCAGACCATAACGACATGCTGCGGATGATCCGCCAGGCGGGCTTCGAGCCGGCCCAACGCGACACTTTTTACAACATCCTGCGCACTTACGAGGGGGTTGAGTCTGTTGAAATTCCTGAGGAACAGGCGGTTAAGGAAGCTGATAGACTTCCTATCTTAACAAGTTGAAAAAATAAATCACAGAGAAGGCTGAGCTGCCGAAACACAGAGTATCACTTGCGTGCAAGCGCGCAACTGATAGCGCTTGGCCAAGTCCGCAATGCGGGCTTGACCAACTCTGTGCCTTAGCCTCTCTGTCTCCCCTGTGATTTTCATCTTTAGACGGTCGAGTTGAATTCCTGGGCGATCATATCCGCGGCAATCTCAAGGTCGTGGAGGTCGACGTTCAGCCAGGGGAAAAGAGGCTCTTTGCGAAACCAAGTGAACTGCCGCTTGGCATATTGGCGCGATGCGGTTTTAAACTTCCTGACAAACTTTTTGTACTCTTGCTCACTCTGCGAGGTCGCCAGGAATTCAAGGCATTGGCGGTATCCGATCGCCTGGGAAGCGGAGGGGTTCATCCGCAATCCCTGCTTTTCGAGCTCTTTGACTTCATCGATCAATCCCGCTTCAAGCATCTGCTCGCAACGCATATCGATGCTGGGATAAAGCACCTCCCGGGGTCGGTAGATGAACCAACTATGGTAAGCGTAGTCCGGCAAAGGCTTTGAACGGGTCCATTGATTTTTACTCACCCTCTCCCCAGTTAACGTTACGATTTCAAGGGCGCGGATCACTTTCTGACGATCGTTAGGAGTAATCGAGGCCGCATAAGCAGGATCGATTTCCTTCAATTGCTCATACATCGCTTCGTTTCCGATAAGCTCCAGCTCATTTTCGAGTCTTTCGCGCACTTCGGAAATAGAGGGAGGTCCGCTTGGAGGTCCATAGAGCAGCGCCCGAAAATAAAAACCCGACCCCCCGACAATAATCGGAACGCGGCTTCTGGCTAAAATAGAGTCGATACATTGCCTCGCTTCGAAATAAAAATCGACGACGTTGAAACTCTCCTGAATTTGACGGATATCGATCAGGTGATGAGGAATACGCGCTTGATCCTCTTGCGAAACCTTGGCAGTTCCGATATCCATCCCTCGATAAACCTGCATCGAGTCAGCCGAGATGATTTCCCCCTTGAGCATCTCAGCCAATATGAGAGAGAGGTCACTCTTGCCGCATGCGGTAGGACCTGCAATTAGAATGATTTTTTGGGGTTTAAGACCCGAGAGATCCTTGATTTTCTTCTCAAGGGGTAGAATGGAACCTAATTGAGAAACGACTTGCTCTTCTTTGGTTTCAGGAGTGGGAGCGCACATGGCGTTATCTTATAAATGACTAAAACTTTCTTCTTCATTTGGATAGAGCTCCAAAACCTGATGAAAGCCTGCCATCTTGATCACCTCCATCACTTCGTCGTTAATCGAACAGGCAACGACTTTCCCTTCCAAATGCTTCAGTTTTTTTGACACGGAAAGCATTAAACGCATCCCTGCACTGCTGAGATATTCGACTCCCGAAAAATTGAGAATGAGTTTGAAATGGCCGGAATCGATGATCGAATTGATTTTCTTTTCGAGCTGTGGGGAGGAGGCCGCATCCAAACGACCGTTTACACGTACAACGACAATATCGCCTTTTTCTTCAACTTGAGCTTCCATAAAAGTCCTATCCTTTTCCCCTATTATCGCCATTTAGAATAATAATTCAACAGAGGGAAAATCGATTCCCTCTGTTTTCATTCATTAGACCAAGGCAGGTTCGCCTTCGATCGGATCGTCCACGCAGCACTCTTCTTCCTGGAAGGATTCCTGAACGACGAGAGCTTCGTTATCAAGCGCTTCATCATCAGATTGAATCAGCTCGACTTGAGCTTTTTGGCCAAGGCGGGTCGCTACAGTGCGCACAATTGTCCGCAGCGCGTTTATAGTATTACCTCGGCGGCCAATCACTTTACCCACATCTTCTTTTGCAACGCGGATTTCGATCCGGACTTTTTCCTGATCGAGAGAAGAGGAAACAGAAACTTCTTCCGGATGAGAAACAAGATTTTTTATAATGTACGCAACAAATTCTTCCATAAGAATACCTATAGGTTGGAATGGTAGAGAAAAAAAAGGACTATCTCACAGCAACTGTGTTTTGTGCAACCCACTCGAGATACTCCCGATTCCCGTCGACTATGGGAACCATTAAAATCTCGGGTACCTCGTATTTGGACCGCGCCAATATCGCCTCCTTTACTGCTTCAAACTGCGAAGCTTTGGTTTTAAATATTACTTTAGTCTCTTGGGCTGTATCCAACTCTTCATTCCAAAGAAAGATTGACTCGATCCAGGGAATGATATTGGCACAAGCAACAAGATTTTTTTCAACAAGGTAGCGCGCTACTTGTCGGGCTTCGTCGAGATTTCCGCATGTCCAATAAATTTGTACAAAATCACTTTCCATAAAAAATGTAAGCAACTTCCGGGTTTCTAAAATCCAGCACACAACCTCCATCTAAGGAGATCTGTGCTGCCAGTATATGATAATACTCCAGTTCTTGTGCATAATTTTTTGGAGTCAGGCGCAAAATCGGTCCCTTTTTGAGTACGACCACAATCTGGCGGGTTCCGGCACTCGCTGCCTTGCTCTGGGAGAGGTCAATGCGTTCAACACTCCCCGGTTGGAATCCTCTTAAAATAGCGTGCACAAAGGCGAGCGACTCCCCTTCAAGCTTTTCTCCCCACGGATTAGGAGGAGCGTAAGCTCCTAAATAAACTTCTGGAAGCCGACGAGGCGGATAGAATGGAAGATAGGGAAAGAGTGCCCCTTCCCCATCTATCGCTGTGTTCGTGTAGTCGCCCAAGTAGGCGATTGGCTCACGCGCTTCATACTCAAGATAGAGAATATTGGGTTTAATTTTCTTGATGCACGCTTCGCGTATGATATAAGTCGCCACCAAACGTTCATAAGCCTCCTTGAGATCGAATCGACTGAAATTGGAGGGTCGGTCTCCGGAAAGATCCAAAACCTCGGACAAGTAGGCGGTCTGCAGAGGGGCGTAGAGCGCGGCGGTTTGGACGATGGCTTCGATTACCGAAGCCTCGTCGGCTTCGTGCAAACGGCATGTATAGCGGTAGAAAAAATAGCCCGCTGCCGTTCCGCCCGAAATTCCGCAACAGGAAAGAGCCAAGACCAAAAATACTTTTTTCCAACTATATTTGGGACCGGGTTTTAACAACCTTCTAAACATTTAAAATGTCTATCCTGTTGCCGTTTTCGTTGAAGGGCCAAGATAACGAGGCGGTCGAAAAGCTTTTCCGGCTCGACCCCCTCGCGCTTCCAAATCTTGGGAAAAAGGCTGAATTGCTGCAAGCCGGGAATGGGATTCATCTCGAAAAACCAGAAGCTCCCCTCCTTGTCCAAGAGAAAATCTACGCGAGTCATGCCGCTGCATCCAACTGCTCGATATGCCTTTTCAGCCAATATTTTTCCTTCCCCGATTAGCTTGGGATCAAGATCTGGATGTAGGGTTGTTGCGATCGGATTGAGATATTTTTTCTCATAATCGACGAACTGCCCCTCTGACAATTTCTCCGCAGGGTCGGGGGCGATAACGCGAAATCCATAGGTGTTTCCTAGCACCGCAAATTCAAGTTCACGGCACCCTTTCTTCCCCTCTTCGATCATCACTTGCGTGTCAAAGCGAAAAGCCTCTTCAACGGCCTTTTCAAGTTCCCCTTTGCTCTTTACGCAGCTGATTCCAACGCTTGATCCTAAATGGACCGGTTTCACATAGACGGGGAAGCGGTCGATTTTCTCTAAAATGGCCGCTTTTTCTCTTTGCCATTGGAGGTAGCCGAAAGAGATATCTTCCGGAACCGGCACCCCGTAGGATGCGACTAGCCGTTTTGTCAGAACTTTGTCCATTGAAAGGGCCGCCGAACGGTAATCCGGGCCGATGTAAGGTTTGCCGAGCATTTCGAAAAATCCCTGGATGGTTCCGTCTTCGCCGTAAGTGCCATGAAGAATCGGCAGAAAAAGATCGCATGCTTCTAGCTCTTCGGCCACATCGAAAATCGACCGGCAATCGGCTGAATCGACAACGGGCCTGCTTTCGAGGATCTCTTTTGCTCGGTCACCTGTGATCCACTTTCCTTGTTTGTCGATGCCAAAATAGAACACTTCGTAAAGATTCCTGTCGAGAGATGAGGCGACAAAGCGGGCAGAGCGCAGTGAAATCTCATGCTCGCATGAAAGCCCACCAAATACAACTCCAACCTTCAGCTTGCGCGGAAGGGGCGGATTGGCGTGGATATGGGTAACGTCGCCCGCTCCCACTGTAATAAAGACGTCATGAGGCATGAGAGGAGCGGCTTCGCTCCATTTGGCACAAGGAACGGGGGAAACGGCGCGTATCTCTTCGAGCAGGCGGTCGACGGTCACTCCCTCTAACGGCTCTTCCCCTGCAGCGTAAATTTCATCGACATAAACCAGGTCTGCCATTTCGAAAGCTCTCCCAAATATCTTGAGCTGGTCGCGCGTTCGAGAGTAGCGATGGGGTTGAAAAAGAACGACCAGGCGGCGCTCCTCAACGGCTAACTTCACCGCCTTCAATGTCTTTGCAATTTCTGTGGGATGATGAGCGTAGTCATCGAGATAGAGCACTCCCCCGCGTTCGCCCCTTTTTTGACAGCGCCTTGCAATTCCTGGGAAAGTTGCAAGGGCGGAGCGGATATTTTTCTCTTCTACTCCAAGGCGCAAGGCGAGTCCGAAAACAGCCGCCGCGTTCAATGCGTTATGCTCTCCCGGCAATGCCACTTCCACATCTTTATAGAGTCTCCCTTCGAAGGCGAGATCGAGGTAGCTTTTCCACCCTTCCTGCCGAAAATTTGAGAGGCGAAGAGGGCAATGCGCGGAAAATCCATAGGCAACACCTTTCGATTGCATCAACTTTGTCAATTCGAGATCGTCGCCGCAATAGAAAAGAAGCTGGGGGTTTTGCACCTGTCCAACAAATGCCTCGAAGGCCGCATAGAGACGCTCAACCGTTTTAAAGTGGTCCATATGTTCGGGTTCGAGATTCGTGATGAGCCCCCCTTCGGGGTGGTAATTAAGAAAGGAGCTGTCGCTTTCATCGGCTTCAGCCACAAAAAAGCTCCCTTGGCCCAAGCAGCCGTTCACACCTTGGATCATGCCTCCAATGGCAAAGGTCGGGTCAAGTCCCGCCTCCCTCAGCACTGCCGTCAAAAGCGCAGAAGTCGTCGTCTTACCATGTGTACCCGCGCATGCGAAGGTCCGGTAGCCTTTCATCAGACCTGCTAAAAGCTCTGAACGGTGCATGAGCTGACAGTTGAGCGCCTTTGCCGCCATGAATTCGGGGTTGCCCTCTTTAATTCCCGAGCTAAAAACGACGATGTCGCGCGGGGAGACATGTTTGGCTGAATGTCCTTGCCGTATGACAGCTCCTTTTTCCGTGAGATCCGAGATATTTTGCGAAACCGAAAGATCACTCCCCGAAACGAGGATCTTTTTACCAAGCAGAATCCGTGCGAGGGCGCTCATCCCAATGCCCCCGATTCCGATGAAATGGTACTGTTTTGCTTGATCATCCATAGAAAACGCTCTATATATTTTTTACCGGCAAATTGATCCGATAGCCGGGCTATGCCAAAAGGTATCATCTCGACTTTGTCTATTTTTTGACGAGAAAATCTTTTTTCAAGAGGATCAAAGGAGAATCATTATGCATCAAGTGGTTATCATCGGAGGAGGGCCTGTCGGCTTATCGGCCGCAATTTGCCTCGCTTACCAAGGCATAGCCTCCCTACTAATTGAAAAAAATCCGACAACGACCAATCACCCTAAGGCAAGGGGAGTAAATGGGCGCACTATGGAACTCTTTCGTTCCTGGGGTTTAGAAGAAGAGATGAACCGCTATCAAATGCCCCAGGAAGCGCATCGTTTCACCTGGCTGGAAGATTTTCAGGGAAGAGAAATAACCCGTGTGCAGGCCAAGGTTGACTACTCCCTCTATAGCCCTACCGGAGGCTCTCTAATTGCACAAGACGATTTGGAGCGGGAACTATTCAAAAAAGCGCAAAGCATGCCATTGATCGATCTGAGATTGAATACCGAGATGATCGATGCTTTCCAAAAGGAAGAAGAGGTTACCGTTGAACTGCTGAATAAAGAAACAAATCAACGGGAGAGGTGCAGCGCGCGCTATTTAATTGGGGCTGATGGGGCAAGCAGTTCCGTAAGAAAGCTCTTTAACATTGAAATGGAAGGGATGGATAACTTAGGTGAATTTTGCAACATCTACTGTGAAATGAACTTAGATAAATATGTTGCGAATCGGCCCAGTGCAGGCTTTATGTTTACTCGGCCCGATCTTCGAGGGACATTTATTTTATCCAAACATGGTTTTAGGAGGTGGCTTATTGGGGTGCGGATAGATGTAAATCCTAATTTTACAAAAGATTCTTTTACGGACGATTTCTGCGTTGAGTTTGCCAAAAAAGTCATCAACGATCCCGAAATTGAAGTACGCCTAATCAACAAAGCTTTTTGGACGATGGCTGCCTTGATTGCCAAAAAGTACCGAATCGGAAGGGTATTTCTTGCTGGAGACGCCGCACACCGTCTGCCCCCGACTGGAGGCTTTGGCATGAATACCGGGATTCAGGATGTCCATAATCTGGCTTGGAAATTGGCTATGGTGATTAAGGGAGAGGCTGAGGAATCCCTTCTAGACACATATTTTGAGGAACGTGTTCAAATAGCGAAAACCAACACCTTTTGGAGTGTCATCAATGCCAAGAGATTTGAAAAAATCTTTATCGCTCTCGATCAAAATGACATCGCGACATTTGAAGAAGCGTTAAGGGATCAAAACCACCATCTCAATAATATCCTTTTTGACTTAGGTTTCATTTATGGTCGTGAATACCAAACTCAAGAAATTTACAAACCCTCTGCCCAGAGAGGAGCAAGAGCGCCCCATTGCTGGCTACTAAAGGGGAAGGAAGAGGCATCCACCTTAGACTTATACAACACTCAATTTGTTTTAGTATGCCACCCTGAAGCGCGCTCTTGGCAAGATCAATTTCGCCGCTTTCCTTGTAAAATTGTGACGATCGGCGAACAGGGCGACTATTTAGACAAAAATCATGATTTTCTTGAAAAATACGGAATCTCGAAGCAGGGCGCCGTTTTAGTAAGACCGGATGGGCATGTTGCCTGGCGTGCCTGCGAGGCGGAGGAAACCATGCCCTATCTTTCATGGCGTAGAGATCAAGACTATAGCAGAATCAGCTGAAAAATTTACATATTGAAAACATAATCTATCGCCTCTCCTAGAGTTTTAAAGTGATTGATCACAGATCTGACTTTCTTTTTGAACCATGCCCAAAACTTTTCGATCGGATTGAGATCAGGACTGTATGGAGGTAAGAAG
>JAFIGI010000002.1 GCA_020831465.1 Chlamydiales bacterium | reverse complement strand
AGTCCTGATCTCAATCCGATCGAAAAGTTTTGGGCATGGTTCAAAAAGAAAGTCAGATCTGTGATCAATCACTTTAAAACTCTAGGAGAGGCGATAGATTATGTTTTCAATATGTAAAATTTTCAATCTATTTGACTATATATGAATTTTCCTGGTTGTTTTAATAAAGTTAGTTGCCCTCCAATATTAAATGTTTACAAAGAATATCCCAAGTATTCTGCACTTATGACAATAATTGGTCTTACATTCCTTGCACTTGCTATCGCTGCTTTATACTCACCTGCTGTATGGCAAGGGGGAGTTTTTCCTCCTCTAGGGACACAAATTGCAGCAGTGGTAGTTTTATCATCATTAGGAAGTATTTCAGCGTTAGTTCCATTAGTTGGCGGCATAAAATCTTCATGCTCCAAGCGGTTGCGATGACCTATACCATTTCTCAATAAAGATATTTTCTAGATCCCGAGCGCAGGCAGTATAGGCGATACGCAATGCGAGGGATCTGCCGAGTGAGGCGAAAAGGTTCCAAAAGGGATTGCAGACTGACTTTTTCAACACACTCATACCCTATATAAATCCAATAAGAGTCAAACCAAGTCGCAAGCTTCGGGAGGCATCCAGTGAGCCTCCTTTCCCTCCCACTTAACATTGCACCCAATCGGGTTGGTGAGAGGGGTGGATATCTTTTTGCCTGACAGATGTTCTTCCAGAGCCCTTTCGAGAGTATTTTCCGACATGCGCGAGGTGTCGCGCGGTGTGTCGACGCCGCGGCCGCAATAGACAAGTCTCCTATCAACATCAAAGAGATAGAAATGCGGGGTGCGCAGGGCGCCGTAAGCGCGCGCAACCTCCTGTGACTCGTCGTAGAGATAAACCCAGGGAAAATGGTGAACTTTCATCCGCTCGACCATATGCTCGAACGAATCCTCCTCATATGTATGCCTGCTATTAGAGTTGATCCCCACAAACCGAACCCCCCTCTCCTTGAATTTATCGGCTGTTTGACGCGTAACCTCGTCGGAACCGATCACGTAGGGGCAGTGGTTGCAGGTGAAAAAAATCACCAAGGCCTTGGCCTCGGCAAAATCGGATAGACGGTAAATTTTTCCGTCGGTTGCAGGCAGTTTGAAATCGGGCGCCTTGCTGCCGAGAGGGAGTGTAAATGGCATCATATAATCCTTATTTTAAGAGAGGAGAAGTAGTATGTGATTCAAGAAGTTTTTGATCAATGGCTTTTTCGTGAAAGTTGCTTTTTAAACCATTTTCACGTATATTTTTTCCTAATAATTTTTCACCAAGTGAACTGAATTTGTGAAGAAGAAAATTTTACACGCAATTAAAGATGGTATCGATGCGATCCGACAACTCTCAACAGAAGAGAACGTCGAGACTATCGAAAAATGCGCCGAAATGCTCGCGATCTCTTTTCGGGAAAAGAAAAAGGTTTTGTTAGCCGGAAATGGGGGAAGTTTGTGCGATGCCTCCCATTTCGCGGAAGAATTGACCGGTTTTTTTCGAAAAAAGCGGCGGGCGCTGCCTGCAATCGCATTATGCGAACCGGGGCATTTGACCTGCGTGGGAAATGATCTGGGGTTCGAACATATCTTTTCGCGAGCGGTTGAGGCCTATGGAGAAGAGGGAGATGTCTTTATCGGCCTCACGACGAGTGGAAATTCGCCGAACTTGGTGAACGCCTTTGAGCAAGCGAAAGAGCTCGGCCTCAAAACGATTGCCTTTTTGGGAAAAGGGGGAGGGCAGTTAAAAGGAGTCGCCGACTTGGAACTTTTGATTGACGGCTTTCCGACCTCGGACCGGGTTCAAGAGGCGCACATGACGGCCATGCATATTATCATTGAGATGGTTGAAGAGAGGTTGTTTTACGGCGCCGAGAAGGAGATTCTCGAGGAAATGTTGACGTTATGAAGGCGCGCATCGAATCGCGTCTCGTCGACATGATCCGAAAAGGTAAGTGGGCGCCGCTTACCCGCTGCTTAAGCTGGTTTTATGCCTACGCGATACGGGCGCGCCATTGGCTCTACGACAACAAGTGGCTTGTGCAAAAACAGACTCCTCTGCCTGTTGTGAGCATCGGCAATTTGGTGGCCGGAGGAGTTGGAAAAACCCAAGTGACGCTCTTGTTGGCCGAGGAGCTGAAAGATGTCGCGATTCTCTCCAGGGGGTATCGAGGGCAGGCTGAAAAAGGCAAGGAACCTCTTTTGGTCTTGCCCGAGCGGACGGCCGAAGAGTGCGGCGATGAACCGCGCCTGCTTGCTTCACGTCTTCCGCATGCGTTAGTCATCGTTCACCGCGACCGCTATAGGAGCGCGCTCAAGGCCGAAAAGCTGGGGGCGCGCGTGCTGTTGCTCGACGATGGCATGCAGCACCGCAGGCTCTTTCGTAATATTGAAATCGTGGTGCTGGGAGGAAGTGATCCGTTTGGGGGAGGAAGTTTCCTACCTAGAGGTTTTCTAAGGGAAGACCCTGAGCGTTTGGAGCGGGCCGACCTGGTTGTTTTTGTAGGCAAGCCTGCTAAGTGGGTCGAAGAAAAGGTCGCTGGATTGACACAAGCTCCTTGCGTAGAAACGCAAGTATGTGTAAGAGAGTTGCGCTTGCTGGATGATGAACCGATTCACTCTTTAGAAGGGAAAAAAATCGGGATTTTTTGCGGAATCGGAAATCCAACACGGTTTGCCGCGAGCATGAAAGAGCTTGGAGCCGAATTAGTCGCCGTTCGCTATCTTCCCGATCATCGAACGATTGGGGAAAAGGAATTGCGCATCTTCGCAGCTCTTTGCAAGCAAAGAGGAGCGGAATATATTCTCTGTACGGAGAAAGATCGCGTGAAGCTCCCAGGCTTTGTGGATTCATGCCCTGTTCCGATTGGGTGGGCTGGAGTAGAGTTGGAAATTGTAAGGAATCGAGAGGCTTGGGATAGAATGATGAAAGAGATTACATTACTTGCAGGAATCAGACGATGAAGTTATGGAAAAAAATGTTGATCGGCTTGACGCTGGGGACTCTGGCTGGAATTCTTCTTGGTCCGAGAGCCGCCTATCTCAAGCCGTTCGGGACCGTCTTTCTTGGCCTTCTCAACATGTTGGTGGTCCTGCTTGTCTTTTCATCTATGACTGTTGGAGTGACTTCGATCAACGATGTCAGAAAACTGGGGCGGGTCGGTCTGAAGACTCTTCTTCTTTATCTGGGAACAACTGCTCTTGCGATCCTCTTCGGTCTTCTTGCCGCCAAGTTGATCAATCCAGGCAGAGGGATCGGACTTAACCACGGAACGATCGATTTAACAATCGACGAGACTCCAGAGCTGGTCAATATGTTCATGAGTCTTGTTCCCTCAAATCCAATCGGGTCGCTTGCCAACGGAAATATTCTTCAAGTTATCGTCTTTTCCATCTTTTTAGGACTTGGGATCAATTTCGCAGGAGAAAAAGGGAAACCGGTTGCGCGTCTGCTCGATTCGCTTAGTGAAGTGATGTTTTCCATGACGGGAATGGTGATGAGCCTCGCTCCTTATGGGATTTTCGCCATCATGGCCTGGGTAGCCGGCACATTCGGCGTCGGAATCCTTCTCCCTCTTCTCAAGCTTGTAATCGCCCACTATCTCGTGTGTATCATCCATCTTATCCTTGTTTATGGGGGGATTTTGCTCTTTCTCGCAAAAGTGCGCGTCGCTCCTTTCTTCAAGGGGATGACCGACGCGGTCGCATTGGCCGCTTCGACGACTAGCAGTTCGGCAACGCTTCCTGCGACTCTCCACTGCGTGGAAGAGAACCTTGGTGTTTCAAAAAATATTGCCAGCTTCGTCCTCCCGCTCGGTTCGACGATCAATATGAACGGCACGGCGATCTTTCAAGGGATCGCGGCGGTCTTTATCTCCCAAGCTTACGGCATCGATTTAGGATGGGAGAGTTTGCTTGTAATCGTCGTGACTGCAACTCTTTCCGCCGTCGGTTGCGCGGGAATTCCCGGAGGAGGAATTGTCACCCTTTCAATCGTCTTGGGTTCTGTCGGCCTTCCTCTCGAGGGAATCGCCATCGTCGCGGGGATCGACCGCCTGCGCGATATTATCGGAACCGTAGTCAATGTCCTAGGCGACTCGGTTGTAGCGGTTTTTGTTGCAAAATCGGAAGGGGAGCTCGATGAAGAAAAATACAATAGCGGCGTCTATAT
The DNA here is from genome assembly GCA_020831465.1 of Chlamydiales bacterium. Classification (GTDB taxonomy): domain Bacteria; phylum Chlamydiota; class Chlamydiia; order Chlamydiales; family JAAKFR01; genus JAJACP01. The sequence goes on along the minus strand of JAFIGI010000002.1, from coordinate 1,840 downwards.
CAGCTATGACCAGAAACCTATCGTTTCTCAGGAGAGCCCCCCATGACAGAGATTATTGAAGTCTCCCTTCCCAAACTCGGTGAGAGCATTGTTAACGCCACCGTCGTGCAATGGCTTAAGAAAACGGGGGACCAGGTCGCGGTCGATGAAGCCTTGCTCGAAGTTTCCACCGACAAAGTCAACTCGGAAATTCCCTCTCCCGTAGCAGGCGTCGTCAAAGAGATACTCGTGAAAGTAGACGAAGAGATCGAAGTCGGAACCCCTCTGCTCAAAATTGAGGTCGATGCTGTAGCTCCCTACGCTCCGGCTCTCGAGACTGCGCGGGCGCATGCCGTCCCTTGCTCCGCGCGTAAAGGAAAAGAAGAGGTCTTTACTCCAGCCGTCCTACGCCTGGCTCAGATGGAGGGGATTGCGTTTGAGACGCTGCGAAAAATCGACGGAAGCGGCGAAGGGGGACGTATTACGAAAAAGGATGTCGAACGCTTCGCGGCGAATAAGCGCACCCCGCCAAATCCTGTCGAACAAGAAGGGGAAGAACGCATTCGCCTCAGCGGGATGCGTAAAATGATCGCCGACAATATGGTCCGCTCTTTCTATGAAGCCCCTCACGCTTCGCTCGTATCGGAGGCCGACGTGACCGATGTGATGCGTTTGATTGTCCAAGAGAAAGAGCGGTTCAAACAGACCCACGGCGTCAAACTCACAATTACAAGTTTTTTGATTCAGGCCTTGACAAAGGCCCTCCGGCAGTTTCCCATGCTTAACGCCTCATTGGAAGAAGAGACAATCATCATGAAGCGCTTTATCAATGTCGGAATCGCCGTCAATGTCGACAAGGGATTGATCGTCCCGGTGATCAAAAATTGCCATGAGCGGAATCTGGTCAGCTTGGCGCGCTCCGTCGCCGATCTTTCAAGCCGGGCCCGCACCGGCAAGCTCTCGGCCGACGAGGTATCCGGCGGAACCGTCACTCTGACAAACTTTGGGATGACAGGCGCGCTGATCGGCGTTCCGATCATCCGCTATCCCGAAGTCGCCATCATCGGCGCCGGCACGATCCAGAAGCGCGTCGTCGTACGCGAGGATGATTCTTTAGCCGTTCGTCAGATGATCTATCTGACCCTAACCTTTGACCATCGCATTATCGACGGAATTTACGGCTGCCAATTCCTTGCCGCCTTCAAACACCATTTAGAATCGATTTAAGGAGCTATTTATGTCAGTTAGTCAAGCGTGCGCACGCTATTTTAGCGGCTTTCAAGAAATTAACGCAGAGAACGATTGCCTGACCAATTCCATAGCGGTGGCGAAAATCGCCTCCTATTGCACGGTTGTCCTTCCGGTTGGGGTAGGAATTGCTTACGGGATTTCTTCATATTGGGAGGAGCATAATATAGAAGAAGTGCAGTTGAAGCGACGGGAGATGGATTTAAAACGCAAAATAGAAGAAAACAAAGACGCTAGATTAGCATGTCATCACTTGCCATTATACGTTTCAATTTGTTGTAAGCTAGCTGGTGACTATCATCGTTTGGGAAATGCAATAAAGCCTATAGAACTTGTTCAACTTGCAAAAGAGTGTGCCAATCAAAACCAAGTGCGGAAAGTGGATTATTTAGGAAATCTCTTAACAATTGCGGAAACTGAGAAGGAGTTCAATGTTGAAGGAGCATACGAAACGATTCGATCTGCTGTTAAGGATATAGTCAAATAGATTGAATTTTTTACTTCATGCGCGTATTCTTACTGCATGACTTATTCAACTGACCTACGAGAGAAAGTACTACAATTTGTAGAAAAATGTGGTTCGATTACAGAAGCGGCTCGTGTATTTGGAATT
>JAFIGI010000001.1 GCA_020831465.1 Chlamydiales bacterium | reverse complement strand
GCTCCTTGATGGCCAGTTTGAAAAAGTCTACTCCTCTGAGTTTTGAAAGTTCATCTTGTTTTTTGCCCATTTTTGAATCCCTATTTTTTTTGGAAAAACAAGGATCATAAATTTAAATTTATTTTTCCGAAATGGTATTATGTAAAAGATCTAAAAGGAAATAAAGGTGTTTGGTTTTATTCTTTAGATGCGAATCATCGTTTGGCTGTTTTTATTGCGAAATTTTTCTTTAAGCTTCCCTATTTTAATTCTGAAATAAAAATAAAGAAAAAAGATAGGCAAACAATTTTTTTTGTAAGAAGAAAAAATCAAACCTCTAAATTCATATTAGAGCATGAAAATCAATTTTATAAAGCCGAAGAGGGGAGTTTGGAGCATTTCTTGATTGAGCGCTACAGACTCTTTACTGAGAGTAAAGGTAGACTCTTTTCCCTTACGGTAAGACATGATCCCTACGATCTTGCAAAAGCCTCATTGATCGGACAGGAAAATCATCTTCTTGCTTTGGATGGTTTGGAATTTATTGACCCCGATATTCAACCTCATGTTCTTTATTCTCCAGGAGTTAATGTAAAAACTTCTCGATTGCGTCAAGTTATTGGGTAATTGTGAAAGATTGAATCGATTTGAAAATTTGGGAGGAAAGGGAAGAAAATTCTTCTTGGAGGCACGTTGCCGTGACGACATAAGCTTTTTTATCCCGTATCAAAACGGCTTGGATGAAACGGACATTTCCCCACTGAGTTACGCGATCGATCTGTAGAAGCTGTGCTTTACCCGCCCTTGTGTCAACGGTCCCGAGCTGTTTGCAGCGGGTATCTCCCTGCGCCTGGTGATAAGATTTTGCGATTGATAGGTATTGATCTAAAGGGAGGTCTGTTGGCTCGGTAGCGACGTTAAGTGATGGGGTGAACTGAGTCTTTCCCGCCCCGATGTAGATTATCGAGACTCTTTGCGGAAGCTGACCGGGATCGTTGATGCAATCCCATCCCTTAGGAGGGGTGAGCGAAAACGTTTCAGCTGTAAGGGCATAGTTGAAGCAAAGTAAGATGAAACAGAAAAAAAGACGCATCCTTCTTATCCTCTCTGTTGATATTTCACACTCAGGTCTTTTTCAGGCCGAAATAGGCTTGATTTAAAACTTGTCGTTTGCGAACCTACCTCCTCACTTTCAGGAAAAACGAACTATTTGTTAAATAGCTTAGTTGATATGGTGAGCAAAAGTTTGACGCAACACTTTAGAGGTCCAGGATAATGGAGAACTTAGAAACTGGCAAAGATAAAATAAAAAAAATCTGCGAGATACTCAAGAATGAAACCCTGCTGCCTGCAAAAGAAGAGGCACAGCAGATCGTGGAGGTCGCAGGTCAAGAGGCACACCAAATTATCCGTGACGCTGAATCCAAGGCCGAAGAAATTCTAAACGAAGCCAAAGCCAAAATTGAAAAAGAAAAGGAACTTTTCCGTAGCTCTTTAACCCAAGCTTGCCGGCAAGGGCTCGAAGCGTTGAGGCAGGATATCGAGGGTAGGTTGTTTAACAGCGGCCTCGATGAGTGGCTAAAAAAAAATACGGCCAATCCCGAAGTAGGTGCGAAATTGATCTCTGTGCTAGTCGAGGCAATCGAAAACGAGGGGATTAGCGCGGAATTCTCTGCGGTCGTTCCAGAGCAAGTTCCTGCGGACAAAGTAAATGCTGCCCTTGGACAAGACGTTCTTGATAAATTGAGGGAGAAATCAGTAACGGTCGGTGATTTTATTGGGGGTGTGCAACTTAAGCTGCATGATCGGAAGCTGACACTCGATCTAAGCGATGGTGCACTAAAAGAGCTTCTCGGGCACTATATCCGCAAGGATTTTCGAGAACTGCTCTTTCAAGCGTAACGGATAGAATGACGGAATACTATTTTTTAGCAAATCTGCTCCCTCCTCTGGAAATAGGGCGCGTACCTAGCTTGGGTTTTCCCGAGTTAAAGGAGCTCTTGCGCAACAATCTTAGCGAAGAGGATCAAGGAAGGGTCCGGCAGTTTCTGCGATTGATTGACCTGGAGAATTTGCGCTCCTTTTGGGCCGGCGAGTCCTTCGATCCAAGGGGGAATTTGAATCGCGATGAAATGGAGCAAGCTCTTTTAGATATCCAATGGCCTGTCGGCGAAGATTTTCCTCTTTATTTGCAGGATTTTTTAGATAAATATCATACAGATGAAGAGAGGTTGCGTCATTTCCCCCTTTTGATGAGTCAGTTTTTCGAGCTCCATATGGAATACGAGACGGGTTTCTTGAAGGACTATTACATTTTTCTGCGGGAAATGCGGCTTGTCATGGTAGGATTTCGGGCGAAAAAGATGGGGCGGGATGTCGCTTACGAGCTCCAATACGAAGATTCGACCGATCCGCTCGTTGCTCAAATTCTCGCGCAAAGAGATGCCAAGAGCTACGAACCGCCGTTTGAGTACAAAGAGCTGAAGCCTATATTCGACGAATTTGGGGATTCTCCTTTGGACTTGCACAAAGCGCTAAATGAATATCAGTTCAACCAGATCGTCGAGATATGGGGAGGAGAGATATTTTCTCTCGACCGGATTTTGAATTATATGGCCCGATTGATTTTGGTCGAAAGGTGGCTTGAGCTCGATGTTCAAAAAGGAATAGAGGTAATTGATACCATTGAGAAGGAAATAAAATGACAACAACCAGTGCAGAGACATCTCCAACAGCAACCGGGCGCGTTGTCCGCGCCCTAGGAAACTTGTTGCATGTGAAATTCGAGGGCCAAGTGCGGCAGGGTGAGGTGGGTTTTGTCGAGGTGGACGGAACCAGTCTAAAGGCTGAAGTTATTGAAATTATTGGAAATGAAGTCAAACTTCAGGTTTACGAAGACACTCGTGGAGTCAAACTTGACACTCCGGTTAGATTTACCGGCGATCTGCTAGAGGCCGAACTCGGGCCGGGCTTGTTAAAGAGTATTTTCGACGGCTTGGAAAACCGGCTTGAAGTCATAGCAGAACACTCGGGCTACTTTCTTCCGCGCGGCGTTTATGTTCCTGCGATAGACCGTGAAAAGGAATGGGACTATCTACCTGTCGCGAAGATCGGCGAGACGCTCGAAAGAGGAGATACCCTCGGAACGACAATGGAAGGGCGCTTTGAGCACCAAATTATGGTCCCTTTCTCTTTTTTTGGGAAGATCACTCTTACATGGGTAATTTCTCCCGGAAAGTATAATGTCGATACGGTAATTGCCCGCGGAAAGGATGAACGCGGCGAAGAACGCAGCTTCACGATGTTGCAGAAATGGCCAATTAAGATGGGGCTTTTCCAGGGCGAAAAAGTGAAGCCAACCCGGATGATGGATACCGGTCTGCGTATATTGGATACGCAGATTCCGATTATGAAAGGGGGAACCTTCTGCACGCCCGGTCCCTTTGGAGCCGGGAAAACCGTCTTGCAGCACCATCTCTCCAAGTATTCGGCTGTTGATATCGTCGTTTTGTGTGCATGCGGTGAGCGTGCGGGAGAGGTGGTCGAAATCCTGCGCGAGTTCCCCGAATTGATCGATCCTCACACAGATGAACCCCTTATCACGCGGACCTGCATCATTTGCAATACCTCTTCGATGCCGGTTGCTGCCCGCGAATCCTCTATTTATATGGGGATTACCATTGCCGAGTACTACCGGCAGATGGGGCTTGACGTCCTTCTTCTTGCTGATTCAACCTCACGCTGGGCTCAAGCTCTGCGGGAAATGTCCGGCAGGCTTGAAGAGATTCCCGGTGAAGAAGCCTTTCCCGCTTACCTTGCTTCCAGGATCGCTGCATTTTACGAGCGTGGTGGTGTTGTCTCCCTCAAAAGCGGAAAGCACGGATCGATCACGATCTGCGGCGCCGTCTCGCCCGCCGGAGGAAGCTTTGAAGAGCCGGTTACCCAATCAACACTTGCCGTTGTCGGAGCTTTTTGCGGCTTATCCAAAGCACGCTCCGACGCCCGTCGCTATCCTTCGGTCGATACCCTGATCTCCTGGTCGAAGTATGTCAGCGACGTGTCAAAGCAGCTGGAAGAAGATGTGCCGGGATGGGGGACTATGGTCAAACGAGCGGAACGCATCCTCATCGAAGGTAATGAGATCGGAAAGCGGATGGAAGTGGTCGGGGAGGAAGGAACCTCTATCGAAGATATGGTTATCCACCTGAAGGCCGAACTTTACGATTTTTGCTACCTGCAACAAAACGCGTTCGATAAGGTCGATGCTTACTGCCCGATGGAGCGGCAGATTCCACTCTTTAAATTGATCAACCACATTTTCGAAACAGCTTTTGATTTTAGCACCCGCGATCGGGCACGGGAATTTTTTCTTCAATTGCAGAGCAAAATCAAGTCGATGAATTCGATTCCCTATGAGACCGATCAGTACAAAAAAGCCCTCTCAGAAATCCAAGAATTGATTGAAACAGCAAGGAAGTTATGAAGACTGTGCACGATAGAATCAAGGATATGCGCGGTAACTTGATTACCGTAACCGCCAAAGGGGCTTATTTGGGGGAGCTGGCTCAAATTGAAAAGAAAGATGGGAAACCCACCTATGCCTCGGTTATTCAAATCGAAGGAGAGGAGGTTACCTTGCAGGTATTCGGCGGAACTCGAGGAATCTCTACCGGAGATAAAGTAACTTTTTTAAAACGGCAAATAGAAGCGACTTATGGCGATGCACTTTTGGGTCGCCGGCTTAGCGGTACAGGAAAACCGATTGATAACGGCCCTGAGATTAGAGGAGAGACAGTGACGATCGGGCAGCCCTCCTTCAATCCGGTGCGCCGGATTATTCCCCGTCAAATGGTACGCACAAATATTCCGATGATCGACGTATTCAACTGCCTTGTCAAATCGCAAAAAATCCCAATTTTCTCCGTGGCGGGGGAGCCCTACAATCAGCTTTTGATGAGGATCGCTAACCAAACCGACGCAGATGTGGTCGTCATCGCCGGAATGGGGTTGACTTTCGCCGACTACCAAGCTTTTATCGACAATGCGGAAGAATCGGGTTCCGCCCAAAAAACGGTGATGTATATCCACAAGGCTATCGACCCTGCTGTAGAGTGCCTGCTAGCGCCCGATATGGCACTTGCAGTCGCGGAACAGTTTGCCACACAGGGTAAGGATGTTCTTGTCCTTATGACCGATATGACAGCCTTTGCTGACGCGATCAAAGAGATTTCGATTACGATGGACCAGATCCCCTCAAACCGCGGGTATCCCGGATCGCTTTACTCTGATTTGGCTTCACGCTACGAGAAGGCAGTCGATATTGAAGGGAGCGGTTCCATCACTCTGATCAGCGTCACCACGATGCCGGGAGATGATGTGACCCATCCCATTCCTGACAATACGGGATATATTACCGAGGGTCAATTCTACCTGCATGGCGGGTATATCGACCCCTTCGGCTCGCTCTCCCGTTTGAAGCAACAGGTGATCGGCAAAGTTACTCGCGAAGATCATGGAGATATCGCCAACGCGCTGATTCGTCTCTATGCCGACTCCAAAAAGTCGAAGGAGCGCCAAGCGATGGGTTTCAAAATCTCTCGTTGGGATGAAAAGCTGCTGAACTACTCAAACCTATTCGAAAAGAAGATGATGAATCTCGAAGTCAACATCACATTGGAAGAGGCGCTCGATTTAGGATGGAATCTCCTTTCGGAATGCTTCCAGAGGCATGAAGTGGGGATCAAGCAAAGTTTGATCGATAAATACTGGCCCGGATAGAGTTAATGGCCGAAGTCAAATTGACAAAGAACGAGTTGCGCTCACAACAGGTTCGGCTCAACCAGCTTGAGAAATACTTGCCGACCCTCCAGGTGAAAAAAGCGATGCTTCAGACTCAGGTGAATGAGGCACGGAGCGAAATATTGCGTCTTGAAGAACATTTCCACGAGGCGCGTTTGACCGCAACACACTCAGGAGGTCTTTTGAACCAACGTGTTGGGTTAGACCTGACGATGGCTGCAAAAGTCAAAAAGGTCGATAAAGAGTACGAAAATATCGCCGGAGTCGAGATACCCATTTACAAGGGGATCGAATTCGAACCGTTTGAGTATCCCCTTTTTAGTACGCCCGCATGGCTTGACGCAGCAGTCACCGAGTTGAGAGAGATGGCGATTGCACGCGTAAAAGTATTGATTGGGAAAGAGAAAAAGGCGGCCCTTGAAAAGGAACTGAGAGAAGTCTCAATCCGCGTGAATCTTTTTGAGAAAAATCTGATCCCAAAGGCTAAGCGTGACATCAAAAGAATCAAGGTCTTTCTAGGAGACCAGGAATTAGCAGCTGTCGGACAGGCTAAAGTCGCCAAAGCGAAAATAGAGAAGAGGAAGCATGCGAATCGACGTGATTAAATATCTTGTGATGGGCCCGATGAGCAACCGCGATCGTTTCTTTCGCCGGATCCAAGAAGAGGGGATTGTCGAATTTATCTCTCATCGCCCCCCCTCTTTGGAAACGCCTCCCGAAATTCAAAACTTCACCGATGCACTTCATGTTTTGCGTCAAATGGTTCCCGTTAAGCAGGAACCAACTGACGATTATCGTTCGGCACGGGTTTTAGCCCGCCATGTTGTAGAGCGTAGTCAAGAACTCGAACACCTCGAAGAAAGATCCCGCGTTTTGGAAAAAGAGATCGACCGAATCAAAATCTTCGGCGATTTTTCCCTTGAGGACCTGCGTGATATCGAACATAAGACCGGGCGCGTTTTCCAATTCTTTTTTTCCAAAAAGAGCGAGTTGTTGGAGGCTCCGAAGCGCCCTGAAGTGATCTTCATCGGCCATGGCTACGGGCTCGATTATTTTCTCTCTATCAACTCCGAACGCAGGAACTACGAAGGCTTTATCGAAATCCTTATTGAGCGCTCGCTTGGGGATCTTCAAGAAGAGCTTGCGCAGATTAAACGCCAGATCGACGAGTATGAGACTGAGCTCGCTACGCTAGCTCATAAAAAGAAGCCCTTACAAAACGGCCTCATAGATGCCTTGAATCGCTACCACCTAGAAGACTCCAAAGAGCGGCTCCAACCCCTATTGGATGGAGAGATGTTCGCCGTTGAAGGGTGGGTGCCCAAAAATAAGATTAAAACGCTGGAGAAAGTTGCGAGCGAGCTAAACGTCTTTATCGAACCTGTGAAAGTCGAAGAAGAAGACAGGGTTCCAACCTATTTGGAAAACAAAGGGTTTGGTCGTATAGGTCAAGATTTGATCAGCATTTACGATACACCCTCCAGTACCGACCGTGATCCCTCCTTATGGGTCTTTATCGCTTTCGGGATCTTTTTTTCCATGATTCTTGCCGATACCGGTTACGGCTTGCTCTTATTGGGACTATCAATCTATCTCTATTTCAAATTCAGGAGAAAAACCGGATTAGGAAAACGTGTGATTCTGTTGATGATGAGCCTCTCGATTGGGAGTATATTTTGGGGGGCCATGTTGACTTCATTTTTTGGAGTCGATGTTGCACCTGACAGCAAGTTGCGCCAAATCTCGCTGATCCACTGGATGGTCAATAAGAAAGCCGATTATTTCCTTACCTATAAGCCCAAGGCCTATGACGACCTTATTCAGGACTATCCCCAGTTAAGAGACGCTACGACTTCAAAAGAGCTGCTCATGGGTGTGACCCGGGAACAAGAAGGGATGAACAAGTATGTGATTTATAATAATTTCACCAACGATGTCTTGATTGAATTGTCGATTTTTATCGGTACAATCCACATTATCCTCTCATTTTTGCGCTACCTCGACAGAAATTGGGCAGGGCTTGGCTGGATCACATTCATGGTTGGATCCTATCTCTATTTTCCTCTTGTCCTTGGAGCTCTGTCGCTTATCCATTACGTCTTTCATATTCCCTACCAGCAGGGTGGTGAGATTGGCAGATATTTACTCTTTGCCGGCCTGGGCATGACTGTTGTCATCGCACTTATCCAACATCGGCTTCGCGGGCTTGGAGAGATTATGCACGTTATCGAAGTTTTTGCTGATGTGATGTCTTATCTACGTATTTACGCCCTTTCGCTCGCGGGAATCATTATGGCGACAACCTTCGATCAAATCGGAACCGGAATGCCGCTCTATATTGGAATTTTTGTCATCTTAGCCGGCCACGCCATCAATCTCACTTTGGCGGTGATGGGGGGCATTATTCACGGCTTGCGTCTTAACTTCATCGAGTGGTATCACTATAGCTTCGAAGGGGGCGGGAAAGATTTTCATCCATTATCACTTATTAAAATTGACTAGGAGAATTAAAAATGAACTATGATGTTGTCGGACCAGCTCTCGTACTCGGACTTTCAATGATTGGAAGTTCGTTTGGGTGCGGCATTGCGGGAATGGCTTCCCATGCTGTGATGGCCCGTATTGACGAAGGACACGGAAAGATGATCGGGATGTCCGCAATGCCTTCATCTCAAGCGATCTATGGATTTATTTTGATGCTGCTAATGAACGCGGCCATTCAAGACAACTCTCTCTCTGCCTTAGGAGGGATCGGTATCGGGATTTCCGTAGGTTTCGCTCTGCTTTTCTCTTCGATCATGCAAGGCAAGTGCTGTGCGACGGGGATTCAAGCTTCGGCAAAACAGCCGGCAATTTACGGCAAATGCTATGCTGCAATCGGGATTGTGGAATCTTTTTCCCTTTTTTCATTCGTTTTCGCCCTGCTTCTCCTCTAATGACGCGCATTGCGTCTATCGGTTTTGCGATGGCCTTGCTCCTCTATGGGTGCCATCGCAGCCCTTTGCATTGCCGCAGCGAATACCTCTATCCCGACTATCTTGCAAGCGCCCGCGTCTTGACTCCCGATCCCTATAGAGATTGTTTCTTTGGGCAGCAAGTGGTGATCCGATGGGACGTCGGGAGAGAATGCTTGCCTCTCACCCTCGTCCTCCATGTACGTTATGGTACACGTGAGCAGGCGACTTTTACTTGGCCGGTCGACCGTTCTTCGGGCTATCGGATTTATCGCATGATCAATGAGGAATATTGGCTGAGCGACGGTATCATCTCTTACAAAGCGGAGCTCTGCAAAGATGGAGAACCCATAGCTGATTGGAGGCACCATCTCTGGGTCGATCTCATCGAGATTGCAGGCCAATAATCGAAATTATTAGTATAACTTGGCACCCTCTTCGCTAATCTAGCAATGTGAAAAAAAACTCGAGCGCACCAGCCTTATTTTCTTTAATGCTTGTTCTCTTTTTAGACGGAATGGGCCAAGTGATCGTCTTTCCTATCTATAGCAAGGCTTTGTTTGATACACATTCTCTACTGCTTGCCGCTACGACCCCGGAAGCGACCCGGAATCTCTGGTATGGAATTCTAGTCGGGGTCTTTTTCTTTTGCTGGTTTCTCGGTGCGGCTCTCCTCAGCGATTTTTCGGATAAAGCAGGCCGCAAAAAAGCCTTAATGATCTGTTTAGGCGGTTCTGCTCTTGGAAATCTCCTCTCGGCATTTGCTTTTACGCTGAATAATGTATGGATACTGCTTCTAGGCCGGATTATAGCCGGATTTACAAATGGGAGCCAGCCGATTGCACAGGCTTCGATCGTTGACACCTTTCCTAAAGATAAGTTAAGTCGAAATCTAGGTTTTATTGTGATGTCTGTCAGTCTCGGCCATTTGACGGGACCGCTTATCGGTGGGTTTCTTTCAAGTCCGGAATATGTCGCTTGGTTTTCAGACAGCATTCCCTTCTACTTTGCAGGGGGAATGGCTCTTTTCAACATTGTCCTTCTCTTCATTTTTTTTCATGAAACTTTCGCGGTTCATGAAAAAGCGAAGATCCATCTGACCAAAGCATTTGAGATATTCGTCTCAGCCTTCAAACATAAATCGGTGCGATACCTTTCAATTTGTTACATTTTTCTCCAAACCGCCTGGGCAGTTTATTACGTTTACATCTCTGCCTTTATGGTGCAGGAATATAGGCTCTCCAGGACAGCCGTCGCTCTCTTTTTCTCCTTTCTCTCGCTGGGGTTGGTTTTGGGATTGGCTCTATTGGCAGCCCTTTTCGAAAAACGGAAATTCGAAAGAAAAACCGTTATTTTCGGCGGATATTCGCTTTTACTAATCTCGCTTCTCGTCACAGCTTTTACCGATCAGAAAATATGGGCTTGGCTGGCTGCCTTTCCACTTGGGATATAGTCAAATAGATTGAAAATTTTACATATTGAAAACATAATCTATCGCCTCTCCTAGAGTTTTAAAGTGATTGATCACAGATCTGACTTTCTTTTTGAACCATGCCCAAAACTTTTCGATCGGATTGAGATCAGGAC
>JAFIGI010000030.1 GCA_020831465.1 Chlamydiales bacterium | reverse complement strand
GCTTTCATCTCGTCTTTAAGTGAATTATTCTTCTTTTTGGTCATGGCTCCTCCATTGGTTTCATAGTTAATGGAGAATTTCATACGCCATGACCTTTTTTTGTCACCTCAGAATTTGCACACAATTTTTTACACTACCCTTTTTTCGAATTCGCATACTCATTTAAGCGTCTCTCTTTTTTCCTAATGGTCGAATTGGGACGTTTAGTTTCAATCAACGTGCAAGCGTCTTCGACTGTAGAGTTATTATACATGATCAAGTAGGCTGCGACAGCCATGGCCGACCGGCCGACGCCTGCGCGGCAATGCACGTAAACGTTCCCTATTTCCAACATCTCTTTAATTTTTTCTGCAGCTTCATTAAGCTGTTCATCACTCAACAAGGTATGATCTTTCACGGTCATCCGTTCGGATTTAACCCCAAGCTCAGTATAATCCGAATCAGTATAGGGAAGCATTAAACCGTTAGCTTGTTTAACTTCCCAGTCCTCATTTAGAGACAGAATTCCTTTTACACCTTCCTCATTCACTAGATGTTCGGCGTTGTTACGAAAACGATTGGGAAGGGCGCCGAGGAAGATTTTATGTTTATTTTCCAACTCGATAATCTCGTTGTAGTTCTTGGATTTAAACATACGGGCAAGAGCGCTGTACTCGAATTCAAGCTTTTGCTTTCCTTTGAAGGGAAGCTGTAGACCGAAACCAAGAATGACCCCGAGTGCTAGACCGCCGCCAACGATAGCTGCCATCATCCATCGCGGAGGAGGCGCCATGATTTGGAAGTAGATGAGCAGAAAAAGGGTCGCACCCGCAAGGCCCGCGAAGACTATTGAGGTCTCTAATGTTCGAGCTGTTGGAGAGTTGCCCAGACCTTGAATGATTCCGGGAATTTTCGACCGCGATACCACTTTGGTTGGGTATCTTTCAGAAGCAGGAAAATAAGAATTATTAAAAATAAACATAGTTGATCTTAAGATATTCATTACAATTATTTTACATAATATTTTTATGTTTGTCAAATAAAATACTAATATTCTTGGATAGGGAGGGTAATGGTGAATGTCGTCCCCTTCCCAAGCGTAGATTCGACCTCGATCTTCCCTTGATGCTTCTCTATAATCCGCTCTACGATCGAGAGACCAAGTCCTGAGCCGCCCAGGCTGCGGGAATGGCTCTTGTCGACCGCATAAAAGCGCTCGAATATACGGTCAAGATCCTCAGGAGGAATTCCAACCCCTTCGTCGGAAATGCTGATCATAAATTCGGTCGGATGCTTTTCGATCAAAACTCTGACCACCGCAGGATGCTTGGAATACTTTACAGCGTTATCCAATAGATTGAGGATCGCCTGAAAGAAAAGATCGCTGTCCGCCATCAAATCGAAGGGCTCTTCTCCTCTGGTCTCAACAGAAATTTTGGCGTCAGGATGGACGGAGAGGATGGTTAGCTTAGCCTGCTCGACAAGATTATAGAGATCGCACTCCTGGAGGCGGGAACGGGGCAGCCCCTCATCAACGGCAGCAAGGGTAAGCAGGTTTTTCACAAGTGTATCCATGCGCTGACAGTTGGTCACAATCTTTTCGGTGATCTCGGTATAGACTTCGCGGGTGAGCTCAGGGTGGTCGTGGAGCGTTTCGGCAAATCCGCGGATGATCGTGATCGGCGTTTTTAATTCATGGGAGGCGTTAGCGATAAAGTCGCTGCCAAGCTCAATTACCTTATGGAGGCTGGTTTTATCCTGCAAAACCAAGATCGCCCCCCCCTTGCCCCGGGGAACAGCTACAGCATCAAGGTAGCGCTTCTGCTTGCGCTCGGGCTTGATTACAAGGACGACGGGATGGCCCTTTCTTTGGGCCTCTTTGATCAACTCCTCGCATGGCTGTTGGTTGGCAGCGTAAAAATTTTTACCGACAAGCTCTTTTTCTCCCAGCCCCAAGAAGACTTCCGCCATCCGGTTCATATAGATGACATTCATCTCGTCATCAACGGCAACGACCCCTTCGACAAGAGACTCAAGGATGGCGCTCTTTTCGTTTTTTTCATGGGTGAGAGAGGAGATTTGGTGGTCGATGTGGCGCGAAAGGGAATTGAAGGTCTCGGCCAGCTTGCCGAACTCGTCTCGGGGGCGGATGTCTTTACCCTTGATTTCAGGAATGTGTTCCACCTCCCCTTTCTGGTAGGGTTTGATCGCCTCGATAATCTGCTGAACAGGCCTGGTGAGAATATGAATAATAAACCAGGCTAAGAAGCTGAAAAGGAGCAACATACCTATTCCCAAGAGAAGGAATGTCAAGGTTAAGTCGCGGGTCATCGCCGCGATTTGCCCGAATGGAAAGGCGGTCCGCATCACATATTCCCTTCCTTGATAACGGAAACGGACGGCGGTATAGGCCATCTCCTGCCCGAAGAGAGGGGAATCGTGGACCGAGTATCCGCTTCCTCTTTCTAGGGCTTGCTCTACTTCGTTCTGGGTCGTCAGTCGTTCGTTCTCAAACTCGGTGATTTGGAGGTGGGAGTCGTAGAGGTAGCCCTCCTCCGGGTCGAAAAGGCTGACCCTAAAAAAGAGGAATTTCTCCTTCTGCTTCAGCCGTTCAATCAAATGATCCAAATTCGGAGCGTCCTCGACGCTTTGGATCAGTGCGACTGTCCGGTTGCGTAGATTCCTCTCCTGAATCACCTCGATCAGGCGTGTTAATACCGGATACATGAATAGGGTGAAGGTGAGGAAAATAATCAGAAAACTGATCAGAATCTTATGTCGAAATCCCACGGGTTCTTACGCCCCTTCCCATTTAAAGCCGACGACCTCATAAATCGAAACGGGTTTCTTTATTCCCTTCAGGACAATCGGTTCAAGCGATTTGACTATGAAGGATTCCGCTACATTCGGCTCGGCTAGGGTTGCTTCGGAGATAATCAACTGATTCGGTTTTGCGGCATGGCAAAGTCTTGAAGCTAAGTTGACGTTCGACCCTAAAACGGTATAATTCAACCGGTCTTCCGCACCCATATTTCCTGCGACTACAAGCCCCGTATTGATGCCGATCCCCATCTCCAAGGCGGGTTCGCCCCGCAAGATTCTCTCTTGATTCCACTGCTTTAATGTTTCGATTATCAGCATCCCGCTTGCAACGGCTCGCAATGCATGGTCGGGATGCGAGGTAGGGGCTCCGAAAATCGCCATCACCTCGTCTCCGACATACTTGTCAATCACTCCCCCTTCTCCCTCGATAACGCGCGAAATTTTCGTCATACATCCGTTGAGCATCTCAATGGTTTTTTGCGGGGTCGCTTTCTCTACGAGTTCCGTAAAGTTTCGGATGTCGCTAAAGAGCATCGTGACAATCCTGTCTTCCCCTCCCAGATGAATCTGCGTCCGCAAAATCTCCTCTGCCACATCTTTGGAGACGACTTTATCGAGGACTCCACGGATTTTCTCTCTCTCCCTCAAACCCTCCACCATTGAAGAGAACGAGCGTATCAGCGTCGCCACCTCGTCTTTACGTTTTCCGACATCCGGAAGGTAGATCTCCCCATATCTTCCCGAAACAACATCTTCAGTAGCCTGAGCCAATTTTGTAACGGGATAGATGACGGTAAAACCAATGCGCCCGATGAAAAGCAGGACAAGGATCATCGTTCCAACTGTAATCAATGAAAGCTGCAAAGAGATCCTATTCGACAGCTTATTTTCCAGAGCAAAGAGAGTGCCGATAATCGATTGATCCCTTTCCATCGGGCGAACTGCGTAAAAGACCAGGTTGCCATCGTAGAAATTTCCGATGCGAACGGAAGAAAAAAGTTGGTCGTTAAACGTAAAGGTCTCCCCATTTTGATCGAAAAGGCCTCCCTTCACAATCTCTTCAACACGGATCTCGTCTAATTTTTGTCCATTTTCATCAAACCCAAGCCAAAATTCCCGGTTTACATTTAAGAGAATCGTCTGATTCGAAGAGAGAGCAAGCTGCCTCATTACATGACTGAAGGATACCCCAATCGAGATAAACGTATTTTTGAGCAAAAGGGTATTTGCGACAAAGGCGTGATTCCCCCCTGAGATTGTAACCAAAGCCGAACCCTCCGCGAGCGGCGGGTCATCCGGGTGGGGGGGGTGGGTCTCATAGTAAAGGGAATCGTCAAAAAGGGGCGTTGTCCTGTAAACGTCGTCCGCAAGAAGGGCCACGCCCGTTTCGCTCGCATCAAGCCGTCCAATTCCTGCGGGAATATACTCTTCTTCAGTGTGTTCTATCAGAAAACCCTCTAAAACTAAAGGGGTGAGAGTTCGAATCAAATTGATCTTTATTGCCCAAAAATAGGCGGAAGGATCTCTCTCTACCTGATCGGAAAGAAGCTCTTCCGCTTTATCAAGATAAGGTTTGATCTTCTCGGGATGTAACTCCGAAATTTCTTTCAAAACGGGTTCGACCTCTTCAGCTTTGTCGATATCGATTAAGGCATAAAGTGTATACCCTCTTTCATTTTGGTAATCTTCGGGAAGAACGATTCCTAAATAGAGTTTATGGGGGACCTTTTCTTCATCCTTCTGCCGCATCGCGATGAGAGCCATATCCTCTTTCTCTCCAATTTTCACAATTGGATACATCTCGGCTGTGTGGGGCAAAACCAGCGCCGTTTGATTGATCTTTGGAGAGTGGGCTTGGACAAATCCGATTTCCGGATCATAGCCGGCAACGCGGGCGACCCCCTGCCAAACATTCAAAAGAGAATTATTTTTTTTAAATACAAGGGTGTCGGAAAAAGCAGGCTCTTCATAAAGTATGTATAGGATCGAGTTGAGATTTTGGAGGGTGCGTCTCGATTCATTCTCAAGCCAAAGCTCTTGGCTTTTTAACAATTGCCGATGCTCTTTGATGAGCAACGCATGAACCTGATCAGCCGCTGTAACCACATCCCTCCTCACTAAAAAAGTCGGGAGGAAATACATCACAATCGCCATCAAAAAAAAGAGTAGGCCAACCCCAAGAAGCAGCTTAGTACGTAATTTCATCGCACTCTGTATAGCAAATTATCCGATCGTAGGGGAAGCCAAAATAGGGCGCTTAGTAAGGTTTTCAAATCCTTCGGAAGTGATCACGACGGTATCCTCCAGCCTGACGCCTCCTTTCCCCTCCAAATAGATTCCCGGCTCTATGGTGACGACCATCCCCTCGCGCAATGTTCCACTAGCACCTTTTCGAATCCAGGGGCCCTCGTGAATCTCCAGGCCGACCCCATGCCCCAAACTATGGAGAAAAGACTCTCCGTAACCCGCCTCTTCGATCAAGCTTCGGGCGGCGCGGTCCAATTCGGCAAGGGGCCTACCCGGCTTGCATAACTTGAGAGCCTTTAGTTGGGCTTGATGTACGATCCGGTAGATCTTTTGAAGCTCGAAATCAGGTTCGCCATAGAAGAGGACGCGGGTCATGTCAGAATGGTAGCGGTTGAGAACCACTCCGATGTCTATCAAGACTAGATCCCCCCGCTTCAACGCTCTTTTTCCCACATGGTAGTGTGGATAGGCGCTATTCTCTCCAAAGGCAATATGCGGCCTGAAGGCGAGTCTTTCCCCTCCCTCTTTTCGCCAATAGAGTTCGAGCTCAAGAGCCAACTCCTCTTCCGTTACCCCTTCCGCAAGACTCGAAACCACAAAGTCAAACCCCTTCGAACCAAGTTCTGCTGCTCGACGTAGCGACTCAATCTCCTGCGGTTCTTTGACCTGTCGGATTTCTCCAATGGGGCTTAAGAGGGGAATCCGCTCCCCCTTCAACGCGGTGAGCCTCTCGTAGTTTTCATACGTCGTGTAGCCGGCATCAAAGCCGATCCGCATTCCTTCGAATTGAGGCAAAGGACTCTCTCTGCCTAAAAGAAAGACCGGAATCGCAAGTGCCTTATTACATCTGCCGTAATAACGTCCGTCGACATAGAGGGCCGCTCCTTCTTCGGAGATGAGAAGCCGGCCGGCTGAAAGCTCCTCTCCCGTCATATAAAAGAGATCGACTGGATTATCGATGATCAAAAGGTCGACATTCCATTTGTCTAAGCGTTCTTGAACTTTTTTAATTCTATCCATCAAAGAACTTCGCCATTTCCTTTTCATTTAATAATTTGTGGATAAGCTTTCCGTTAGGGGTGTGGTCGGGCTCTGCGCACTTAAAGAGCGCTTCAATCAGGGCCTCGCCTCCTTCGCGCCCCGGCGCCCTTACGGTTTTTTTCAGCGCCAAGCTAATTCTTTTCTCGCGAGGCAAGCCCCCCTCCTCCAAAAACCTATGGAAAAAAGCGGAAACCTCCTCTCCCTCAAAAATAGATGGAATCGCATCGACGATAAAGGTGTTCCCGCCAAAATGACGAATCGAAAACCCTCTCTCCTCAAAAAAAGGGATATTGTCGATCAAGCCAGACTTTTCCGTTTCCGTCACCTCAATTTGAATTGGGATCAGCAGATGCTGGACCGCCTTTTTTCCTTCGCGCGAAAAGAGCTGCTCATAAGCTACCCGCATCCGTGCTCTATCGATGTCGACTACCCTTATCCCCTCAGGATCTTCGACGAAAAAATATTTACCTAGACGCAAAATCACCCGATGAGGAAAAGGAAAGAGTTGAGAATGGAAGGGAGAAGGTTCCTCTAGTTTCTCGAACTTCATCGTAGAAGTGTAGGGAGCCCTCTCCTCCGAAGCCGAAAAGGCTGGCATCTCAACGCGAAAGGCCTCTCTCTTAAAATTAAAACTTCTATCGACAGCTTCCAAAATAAAGGAGCCCAACTCTTTCTCTGCGCGAAGCCTGACCTCTCTTTTTTGCGGGTGGACGTTAACATCTATCAGGGAGGGAGGTAATGAGAGATGCAAGACAAAAAGAGGATAGCGATGAGTCGAGAGTCGCGTGCCATACCCCTCCAGAATGCATTGGGAAACAAAGGGGGAGAGAACGCCGCGGCCATTGATAAATAAGTACTGTCCTCCACGGTTTGGGCGATGAAGCGAGGGGCGGCCGATAAAACCGGAGAGTTGAAGAGAGCCTGAACAATGTTCCACGGGAAGCATCCCTTCCGCAAAGAGCTCGCCGAGAAGAAGGGGGATACGTTCCTGCAAAGAGGCGTCGGCCGGTAGCGAAAATTGCTCTTCCCCATCAGAAATCCATGAAAATCCAGTCTGAGGATGACATAAAGCCATATTAGTCAAAACTTTGCGTATATCAGACCGGTCCGATCCCACACTTTTCTGAAACTTTTTTCTCACGGGAACATTGAAAAAGAGAGATTTAACCTCGACAGTCGTCCCTTGCTGCCTCGGTTTCAATCGAATATCGAGAATACGGCCTGCTTCCGCCCGCAATTCATGCCCCTCTTCACGATTCGCCGAGTGGATCGAAACCTTTGAAACAGATGCGATGGAGGGTAGGGCTTCCCCTCTGAATCCCAGGGTTGCCAGAGAATCAAGATCTTCTATTTCAGTTAATTTCGAAGTGGCATGTCGCTCTAGGGCGAGAAGAAGGTCGTCATGGCTCATTCCGCACCCGTTATCGCTGACCCGAATCAACGCCCGCCCGCTCCCTCTCGTTTCGATAGAAACGGAAAGGGCCCCCGAGTCTAAAGAGTTCTCAACCAATTCTTTCACGACAGAAGCTGGGTTTTCGATCACCTCTCCGGCTGCAATCTGGTTGATCGTTGTCTCGTTGAGAAGGCGGATTCTTTGTTCTGACATATAAAAGAAAATTTGATAATATCGATTTAAACAGAATAACGGTTGAAGAGGGGAAGATGCAAGATAAGGTTCATTTCACGCCGCCCGTTGTCCACCTTTATCAAGGCAAGCCGCCCCCTACTAGTTGGGTCCAGGAAAACATTGTCCGATTTTTTGAGATCAAAAACCAACATGAATTTTTGACCGATCTGAAGTCGTTTTTGCAGAATAAGGCATCTGAAAATCTTGCCAAAACGAAGCAGTCGGGAAAGTTGGTTCTTGAATTCTCCTATCTTCCTGAAGGGGAGGGATCGGCAAAAGAGATCGCCACAGCATCGCAATTTAATCTTATGCAAACGCATGTCGGCACCGAGATCCAATTTCTGATCAAGCTGGTCCAGATTGCAAAAGAGGGAAACCCCACAGCCGCAAAAGAGCTCGACGAAGCACTCGCTCAATTAAAAGGAATTGTGACTGCTTTTCCACGCATCTCGCAAGAAGAGCTCAATAGGCTTGAAAATTTGATGAATAGACTTCTCGAGATGGCGAAAAAAATGAATCCCTCCGCGCAAAAAGCCTTTTGGGAGGAACTAAACAAGATGCTCGAGAAGATGTACAAAGCTAATGGAGCCTCTGTCCAACAGCTACAAGACGAGAGTGAAAAGGCGAAAAGTAAAGGCGAAGAGCTAGCTAACTTGAAAAATGCAATGCAATCGGCGCTCTCTCTTCTCTCATCAGGTCAAATCCAAGAGGGTCTATCTAAATTTACCGCCCTATTAAAAAACTATAAGAACCTACCCCCTGATTTGCGAGAGATCTTTGGGAATGCATTGAGCAAAGCAGGTAGAATGAGCGGTAAAAACATCGCCCTTCCGCAACTACTTGCAGAGGCGCAGCTGAGCCAATGGATAAAAAAAATGGGCGGAAAGGCGACTCGCGAAGAGTTTGTCGATTTTGTCCAGAGACAAATGAAGGAACCGCCCTTCAATTCGATGAGCCCGCCTTTCATGTCCGATTTTCTTGGCGCGATCCACAAAACCTCAACCCACCCCGATTTTCCCTCCGTCGCCTCCTCCTTAGGACCGAAATATGATGAGGGGGAAACCTTTTCTCAATCTGTTGACTCCTTCAATTTTGATCCCGTTTCGGCCAAAAGCGCCTCCGAGGATGTTGAGGACTATCTTGGAGGGAAGCAACGGGATTATGAGAACAAGTCGGTAGGTTTTGGAGAGGCTGCAAGAGAGGGGGCAAGAGTAGGAGACGGCCTCGGGAGGTCGGCTGCAGGGGGGGCGGTCCACGGAGCCTCTTCGGGGGGGGGCTTGCCCAATGACTTTCAAAAGGCGATTCTCAACCACTATATGCCGGGACAAGAAAAGTATCTGATGGAGCTAGCCGAGCTTCTAATGTTTGATAACATGGGCGCGGAAATCGGAAATGCCCTTTTGAATATTACAAGCGACTTTGGGTCTGCCGGAATCAATTATGGCTTCGGTAATTTTCTCGCCGGGCAAAAAGGGAAAGACGAAGGTAACGGTGTTACTGAATACTCCGGTTCGGCATCGCAAGCGAAAGCCAACCTTAGCAAGGAGACCCAAGCGGCCTACCGCGATAGGGCCGAGCTGAGCCAGGCAATAAACAAGATCGATTCAGAGATAAAGAGAATTGAAAACGACAAAAACCTGACAAGTACGCAGAAAAAGAAGCTCATTTCTAAGCTCAAGAATATAAGAGCCAACCTTAAGGTCGCTCACGAGCAAGTAGATAAATTATATAAACTCTTGAAAACGATTCACATATCGCCAACAAAAGACGGGAAAGGCTATTACATAGAGGGCCGAGGTTTGGATTGGCATAAAGAACTTACGGATGATGAGGATGCTGTTGTTAATGGGGATCCCAAGTCGGACCCCAAGGGTGGACTAGTTCCCATCTCTTCTGAAATCAATGGTTTCCAGCAAAACTATGCAGACCAAGGACAAAACCAACAAATGATGCTGCAGATGCGCATGACCGAAATTCAGCAGGAGTGGACGGTCGTCTCTACAGCTCTTCAGATCCTCAATCAAGTATACATGTCGCTTGCTCAAGGTATATATAAGTAGACGATCACCCCTAAAGTTTTGTCTTGTATTGTTCGACTTGGTCGCGTGCTTTCTCAGGAAGCAAGTCCTTGTAGAACATCAACGGGACGAGGTAGTCAGGCTTCATAAGATCGATAAGTTGTTTCGGCACCAGACCTGCGTGGATCGCCTCTCTAAACAAAACGACCCTTTCCCGAAGCCTGCTGATAGAATTTTCAGAGATAAAGCAATTTTTTTTCAATTTCCGGCTCAAAGTTTCAAAGGGAAAGTTGTCGAGCAGCTCTACAAGGGAAGGTATGAGAGGCTCCTTGCCTTTGTTTAGATCCCAGTACCAGCAGCTCAAATCATCATGCGTATCGGGAAAGCAGAGGCCGTGGTCGATCGCGGCAAGCTTTTCGTCGCCGACCAAAATATTTCCCGCATTCCTGTCCAAATTTCCGATAATGACATCGAGCACAATCAAAAGCTGAAACTCGACTAAAGGGAGTTTCTCTCTCTCCTCATAATAGATGTCGACGAAAGGGACAAACCCCTCAAGATATTCTTGAAAAGAGCCGTACTTTGCTTTTTCGGCTCTTCGGGAGGAGAGACGGTCTTCCCCTGAGAGAAAGAATGTCCTGTGGGTAAATCGCGCGTAGTAAGTACGCGGAACAATACCAAATCCAAGAAAAGAGTCGACTAAAAATGCACCTACTTCCCGGTGGGCCGCCTCACCCACGCGGCACCCAATCCGCGTCCTACGTTGTCCCATAGCTCCTTGATAGCGAGTGCCCACAGGGTTATTAGGCGCATGTATCTCCTCATCAAAAGGCTTGAATAGCCCGGCTACCTTTCGGTCACTGCTACGCATCCAATAAGCCCCCGAGCAGCCCTTCGTAATCAGGATCGGATAGAGGCCTTTTTTCAACGCAATTTGGGCATCGAGAACGATAGGGGGAACTTTTTGACGTCCAATCGCTTGATGTATACTGCGTATGACTTTGTATTGGAGCAAAGAATTGCGGTGAAAGGTATCTAAATGCATCTTAATAAAGGTTTGATCCCAGATTCTCCCGTTGATTTTCTCTAGGCGCCTTAACAAACGGTTGAGGAGCGCGAGCTTTTTCGCAAGAAAGAACATCAATACTCTCTTATCGAAAGGGTTGTTCAATTCAAGAGTAAGAACAACATAAGTATAGTAGACGACTTTCACGACACGGCTTGAGGGAGCCCCAAAAAGAAGTAGGTTCTTTAAAATAAATCTAATTTTTTTCCAATTCGTTTCGATTATCAATAGTTTTCCGTGACGGGTTGAATCAATCCAATCCTTTTCTGAGATCTGCATCAGCACTCTTATGTTACGATTAACATTCCTCAGATCCATCTGCCCAGCCTTGTAACGATGAATCATGAAGAAGAAGAAATAGACGACTTCATTTAAGCGGGAACAAATGTATATTTTTTGTAAATAGACGATTAGTTTTCTATAAAGAAACAAACTCCGCGCCCTTAAAACACGGAACCTATATTTCAATTTAGCCAAAAAAATAGCGCTTTTTCTCATATTTATTATTATATTATGTTAAATATATACGAACAATTATTAAGATTTATTAAAAACTCTAACATAATCTTTAAAAAGCGGTTGAAAAACAATCTTTTATTTGTTATAATTGTTACATAACTTTATTTAACAGGTTA
Organism: Chlamydiales bacterium; assembly: GCA_020831465.1. Lineage (GTDB taxonomy): Bacteria > Chlamydiota > Chlamydiia > Chlamydiales > JAAKFR01 > JAJACP01. Next base: position 91,260 of record JAFIGI010000030.1, on the reverse strand, counting down.
ATTATATGATTAATAACAAAGATAATAAAACAAAATTTAATTATGAACTCCTTACAAAAGAGGGCGCTTCTGCCGTCGCAACCAAGATCCTAGAGCGCTTGGAAAAGGGCATGACCCTTAAAGATGCGACAGGGATCAGCGATCAATCTCTTGAGGAGATCTACAGCCTTGCTTACGGATATTACAACCAAGGTAAATACAAAGAATCGGCAAGCCTCTTCCAGTTTCTAGCAAGCTGTTCCCCAAACATTTACAAATTTGTTCTTGGATTAGCCTCATCTTATCACCAATTGGGAATTTACCAAGAAGCGGTGGCAGGCTTCTATATCGCTTTAGAAATCGAGCCGGATAACCCGATCCCCGCTTACTACATAACAGATTGTTTCTTAAAGCAGGGTCTTTACGAAGAAGCGGCAGAAGTGACAGAAGTGACGATTTTTATATGCGAAAACCGACCCGAATTCCGCGATCTCAAAAACCGATGCGAGTTGATACAAAGGACTCTGAAAGAAAAAAATAATAAATTAATATAATAGGAAAAATTTTATGTCAGATTTTCTACTCGAAAATAATTCAATTAAAAGTAATAGCATTCTCTCCCCCGCTATTCAACAATTTCTAAACGATCAAATTCTGAAAAAGGAGATCTCGCGTACACTTGATACCATCTCCACCGGGGAAAAAGAGAAAGAGTGCAGGCAAGTTAAGGTTGGAGAGCGTCCGTTGCTTCCTCCGGCAGGCAAATCAAAAGATCCTAACTACTTGATGATTTTGGCCAAAGCATTTTCTAAAGCGTTTGACTCTATGTCGAAAGGAACGATCGAACAGATCGATTCCTATTCGAAGCTTGTAGAGCTGAATGAGACGATGTCTCAGTCGGTACTTTTCTCCACAACAAACGCGATCGATAAAGAAGAAAAAGAGTACAAACTAGAGGCTCAAGAGCGAAAGCAAGCCAAGACAGCGAGTGATATTCAAAAAGCTTTCTTTTGGGTTTCGGTGGCAGTTACAGTCGTCATGATTCTTGGAACCGTAGCTGCGGCAGTATGTACCGGAGGCGCCGCTGCAGCTCTGATTCCTGAGGAAGTTAGTATGTTTGCCGGAGATGCTGCAGAGATTGGCGGTGAGCTGGCTACAGAGGCCCCGGAGATGATTGAAATGGATACATTTTCCGATAGCTCAGATTTAGTCGACAGTTCCGAGGATTTAACAGAGGAAAACAGCGCAACTGAATCTCTCAACCCCGTAGAATCTGAATCGAACACCCAAGCGGAAAACATCCAAGAGAATCAAGCAAACAAAGAAACAAGCAATGAACTTAGCAAGTCAAATGAAGAAAACGCGAAAAGTGAAGAGGCCTGGAAGAAGAGACTAAAAAAGGTTGGGCAGATGGTAGTCCAAACCATCCAAGCAGCTCCTAATTTGGTTAATGGTATTGAAAGCCTCATAACTTATAAGATGTTGAAAAATGTTGAATCTGCTCAGGAGGAAGTCGGAAACGCTCTCTCCCTAATGGCGGCAAACAACAGCTATTTCAGGTTCTATCAACAGCTCTTACAGCAGTCGAGCTCGGTAGCGCAAGAAGAAGTAAACAGCACCGAACAAGTTGTAGAGACATTTAGCGATATCACAAAAGCTTACCAGCAAATTAGCTATGGTTTAGCAAGCGCAGTTTAATAAAAAAATATAATAAATAATAAGAGGAAAAAATGAATAATACAATTAATCAGTCTTGGGAAATCGTTGAAGCACTCAACTCTCAAACGAGGCAGACTGCAAAAGAGATAAAGCGCGGAGAAGCGCGTATCGCTGAGGCAAATCATCTCAAAGCGAAAGATCAAATTCTTCCCTGTGCGGGAGAGAGTCGCATGCAGATCTTGTCCAAAGGAAAAGCAGAGGGGAAACCTGAACTTGCTGCCCCCAAGGGAACTTTTGCTGGCCTCAAAGCTGACGATGTCGACGCAAACGGACAGTCTGAGGATGGAAAGACGCTTGGTTTGATCGCGATTATCGGAGAGGTGATGGCCCTTCAAGCAAAGACTAACTCCAACTTCTGGAGTACGCTTTGGAAGCAATCTTCCGAATCGATGCAGATGGAAGTGGAGTTTGCCCCGATTATCGGTGATGCGATCAAGGATACCTATAACGCGATGGCGGATGCAACAAAGACCGACGCTGATTGCGAATTTGCAAACGGATGGACGAACTTAAGTACGTTCGCTGGTGGTGCAATAGCCGGTGGAATCAGCGAGTATAAAGAGAACTCCGCTCTCGAAGATTCCGACATTAATACCAAAAATGAAACAGATACAGATGATGCCCTCAAGAATGCTCCTAAATCGTCTATTTCTGAACTTGACCAAGAACGCGAAGTGGAAATGGAAGAAATCGTTAACCAGCCCGAAAAGCAGAATGAAAGAAACTTGGTTAACGAGCGAGAAAGAGCAAAATCAATTGAAAAGCCTTCATGGAGCAAGCGCCCTAAAACATTTTTTAATGTGGGTGGAAAAAAGGTACAGAACAGACAAAAAATGATTGGCGGCTGGTGGGAGAAAAGCTCGAAACAAATCCAGACGATGAGTGTTCTCTCTCAGGGTGTTAACTCCTTGACGGTTCAAGCTCCTAAAAAAACACAGAAGGCAATGTATGAGAGGCAACAGGGTCAAGCTCAAGCTCTTAATAAAGAGGCTGAACAGTACGCGCAGTTTTACGGCCAGTCCTTTAGCCGTTCCGACACGATGGCACAAGGGACGCAGCAGAACATCGATTACGCGATGAACATTTTGAAGTCGGCTGCCGATACTATCACGCAAACCGTGACCTCAATGTTTAGAGGGTAACCCTCATTATTAAACCCCTCCTTTTCAGGAGGGGTTTTTTTATGCTATTATCTTCGGTATGGAACGGCATTCACAAGATCTACTATGCGGACTCGAATGGCTCGCATTCGAAAACCTTTCCGACTCTCCCCGGCTAATCCACGGAGTTTTTTTGCGACACGGGGGAGTCAGCAAAGGCTCTTTTCAGTCGCTCAATTTCGGCCTCTCGCAAGGAGATTCTCCAACAGCCGTAGAGATCAACCGGAAGCGCGCGTTGAGTGCCCTCGGAATCGGCCGCTATGTCAACCTCTACCAAAAGCACTCCGACCAGGTGATCGAAGCGGAACCCCAACTTAAAAGCGAGGGGGACAGCCTGATTACAGACCGCCCCGATCTAGGGCTTCTTATTCTCCACGCGGACTGCCAGGCAGCGATTTTTTACGACCCGGTCCGCCATGCTCTTGCGAATGTTCATGCAGGGTGGCGCGGAAGCGTAGCGAATATCTATAGGAAAACCATCGAGAGAATGAAGGCGCGCTACGGGACAAAACCTGAAGATCTTCTTGTAGGGATCTCGCCCAGCCTTGGGCCTAATGGAGCGGAATTCCTCAATTACCGTAGAGAACTTCCCGAGTCATTTTGGCCCTTCCAGATGAAACCCTTCTATTTTGATTTCTGGGAAATCTCACGCGCCCAACTCATAGAGGCCGGGGTTCTTGCTCATCATATTGAAATAGCCCGGCTCTGCACCTACACAGATGCAGATGATTTCTTCTCTTATAGGCGAGTTAAAGTGAGCGGACGCCATGGAACGATCGCCGCTCTAAAAGCTTAGACCTTTAATCAAAATTAGTGGTATTAAGCAGCTTCTTCCTTTTTTGCCGATCGCTTAACAATGTAGCCGAGGCGCAGCTCCTCGGAGTAGACGAGCCACAATCCGAAAGAAATGATGGCGACGGAAAGGAAGAAGGTCCACGAAACAGTCTCACCCAGGACAAGCCACCCGAAGAGAGCGGCAAAGAGAGGGGTCATCAGGCCGGCGAACGAGAGGAAGGTTGCCGTAAACCGCTTGAGCAGCCAACCGTAGAGATTGTAGCAAATCAAATTGGAGATGATGATGATTAAAAAGACCCCTTGGAAAAATCCGGAATAGTTCGTGATCGGCGTCGGTGTCCAGGAATCGGCAAAAAGTGAGTGGATAAGAGCGAAAAGTCCGCCTATGCACATCGAAGAGCCGTTAGCCATCAGAGGGGACATCCCTTCATCCTTACCCAATTTACGCAGAAGGATCCATCCGTAAACCGAGGTAACGGTCGCGATGATTAAGGCGATCTCGGCCCAAGAAAGGAAGCTGAAGCCGCCGAGCAGCTCTTCGGCACCCGATTGATTCAATAAAACGGGAATAAATCCGATAAATCCCACTATAAGCCCGAGAAGTTTTCGTGATGAGACCTTCTCTTTAAACTGAAAGTAGGAAAAGAGAGCCGATAGAAAGGGCGAGAGGCTGTAGATAAAGCAAGCCTTTGCGGCAGTGAGATATTGGAGGCCCCAAAACTCAAAGACATTTGTTAGGTAAACGGCGGAAATCGATAGAAGAACCAAAGGAAAAAGATGATCTTTTCTGATTTTGAAATCATCCCGTTTGAACAGGCCCAAAAAGGAGAGAATCACAAGCCCCCCGAGGAACATCCGAACTCCCGTCAAAAATATCGGAGGCGCACACTCAAGGGTAGCCTTGCCCAGGGTGAAGGAGGTCGACCAGATAAAAAACGTCAAAAAAACAAAAAATAGGGACATCTTCGGTCCTCTTACTATTGGTTAGAGGATAAAGGAATTTCTGTTTTTAAACATTATCTAATTTCTTCTTCAATACCTTGAAAGCCTCTTCTTCTTTCAGCCTTCCATAGACATCTTCGAGACGGACGATATCGTCCTCCCCAAGGTATTCCCCCACCTGGACTTCGATGATTTCGAGAGGAACCCTACCCGGATTTTCCATGCGGTGGAGCGAGGATTTCGGGACAAAAATGCTCTGCCCCTCATGAACCATCCTCTCCTCATCCCCGATCGTCACCGCCGCAGTCCCGCTAACTACAACCCAATGCTCACTCCTGTGGTAGTGCATCTGCAAACTCAATTTTTGCAGCGGCCTGACCTCTATCCGCTTGATCTTATAGCGATCTCCCTCCAAGAGGACAGTATAGGAGCCCCAGGGGCGGCGCACCGTGAGATGCTCGGCTGCCTCCTTCTTCCCCAGCATTTTCAGCTTTCCGACGATCTCTTTCACCTGCTGCGACGCTTCCCTGTGCGCCACCAGTACCGCATCGTCAGTCTCGATGACAAGGATATTATCGAGGCCGATCGTCGAGACAAGGCGGTTTTCGGCATAAATGAGGGAATTTTTCGTATCAACAGCGACAACATCACCGCGGATAGCATTTTGACTGCTATCTTTTTCTAGAAATTCATATACATTTTCCCACGCCCCAATATCGGACCAGGAGAGATCGAGCGGGACCATTGAAACGCGGCGGCTCTTTTCCATAATCGCGTAGTCGATCGAGAGATCGGGCATTTCCGAAAAGGGCGCGTCGATCAGTTCGGGGGCATAGGCAGAAGCTTCCCTCTCAAAGGCCTCCTTGGTAAAAACGAACATTCCCGAATTCCAAAAATAATTTCCCTCTTCGAGATAACGGCAAGCCGTTTTGAGATCGGGTTTTTCGACGAATTTTTCCACCTTGGAGCCTCGTACTTTGATGTAGCCATACCCCGTTTCCGGACGGGTTGGGCGTACGCCGAAGGTGACCAATTCTCCTTTCAAAGCCATTTCCTCGGCTTTGTGCACCGCTTTTTCATATTTTTCCACAGGGGCGACGAGGTGGTCGGCAGGGGTAATCAGAAAGGCCTCATCCCCTTTGATTTGTTGAAAGGCGTAAGCGATCGCCGGAGCGGTATTTTTTCGCTCAGGCTCTAAAAGGATATTCGACTCCAATTTCGGATCGATCTCTTTGATTTGCCGGACGACTTCGTGAAAATAGACCTCGTTTGTGATGATATAGAGGAGATCGGCGATCTTCAGATTGCGCCTCACGGTTTTTTGCAGAAATGACTCTTCTCCATCCAACCGGAGAAACTGCTTGGGGTAATTACTGCGGGACAAGGGCCAAAGGCGCGTTCCGCTCCCGCCGGCAAGGACTAGAATTTTCATATTTAAGACCATTCGTTAGTTTTAAAAAGGCATCAAAAACTTGATCTACTGTTACAGCTTTCAGACAATGATTTTCTTTGCATTTAGACTCGAACCCCAATTGAATGCAGGGAGAATAAGCTATGCTGGGAGTGATAGAGATCACCTTTTCACCTAATGCACCCCATCTTTTGGGCGAAGTGGGCCCATGCAATCCAACCACTCGGCAACCTAGTGCCGCTGCTAGATGCATGATCCCTGTATCGACGCTGATCACGCAAGTACTTTTCTTTAAATGTTCTGCAGTCTCACGCAAAGAAAGCAAACCAGCAAAATTTTGAGCTTTTGAGAAACACGCCAATTTCAAACGGTCTGCCTTGCCTCCTGTCAAATCGATTTGATACCCAAGACCAGCAATTCGAAAAATGAGCTCCTCCCATTTTTTTTGGGGCCACTTTTTCAGATCTGCCCGCGACCCACCCGGAAAAATATGGACGACAACCCGTTTTTCACGGGGAACATCCGGAATTTCAACTTTTGGAGGATTCCGCTTTAAAATTCCCAAGGGACGAATAAGTTCGCGGTAATTATCAATCTCATGCCGCTCAAAGGAGTGCGCGATTGCAAGATCATAAACCCAATGACGTCCCTGGCCCAGAGTCCGGAAGCCAATCGAATAGTGGGAATGCGAAAAGAGCGATAGAAGCGAATTAATGCGCGGCCAAGGATCGCAGTCAATCCAAACATCAACCTGATGTTTTCGAATTTCCCGTAAGCAGGCTAGAGGATTTGACATGGGTAAGGCTATGACTTTTATACCTTTGAGCATTTTTCCCATCTCGGCGTTAGAATAGCCAGTGAAAAGAAGTATTTCCTTCCCTTCCAAATCTTGAATCACGCCCGATAGGATGACTATATCTCCGATCCCTGCGCTTTTGAGCAAAGCAACCCGTTCTACCTCCTTGGGCAAGGAACGTTTTTTATGAAAAAATCCCAAAAGGGCAATAAGAGGGATGCCGAGATAGCGGTCCCAAAACTTGAGCCATTTATTTCCCCGTTCCTTCATGCACTCTCTTTACGATATTAATGAATTTTTCGGCCGTCTTTTCGGGTGTATACTCTTTTACCCTTTCTTTGCCCTTTTTGACCAATTCTTCGCGCCTCGCAGAGTCCGAAAGCAGACGCTCGATCCCCTCTTTGATTGAGGTGGTCGAAAAAGGGTCGACAAATTCGACGGCATCGCCGCACACCTCGGGCAAAGCGCCGGCGCGCCCGGCCACAACGGGACATCCGCAGGCCATCGCCTCCAAAGGGGGGATTCCGAATCCCTCATAGGTCGAGGGGAAGAGAAAGAGTTCGGCTCCTGCATAGAGCCCGGGCAGAGATTCATCAGGGAGATAACCGACATAATGGACATGATCCGGGAGTTCGATTTCGTTGAACTGCTTTCCGACAACGACAAGGGGAATCGGATTGTCTAGTTGCGCATGCGCTTCGATCAGCCTCTTCAAATTTTTGTGAGGTTTAAGATTACCGACGTAAAGCATATAACGCTCGGGAAGCCCTTCCATTTTTTTCTTAGGGTCAGGTTTAAGCAGACAACAACTCGGGACAACCTCGAAATTTTTGGGTCTAAAGCAATAGCGTTCGATTTCTTCAGCCGAGAAATGCGAATCAGTCATCACAAAGTCGGAGAGGCGGAGCGCGGCGTTGATCACAACCTTCGCGTAAAGTTTTTGCGCGAGGGAGAGGGTGGAAAAATGGGCTAAATGAAAGAGATCATGAACCGTCACAACCCTTTTTTTCGCCCGAATAGGTAGAAGGGGGATGTTGAAATGAGGCGACCAGAAAATGTCGCAAGAGGGAATTTTTCGAGGCAGTTCGAGTTGCTCTTGAAAAGAATAGATAGAGCTCTTCATCTCGATTTGGCGTGCGGGGAGATCGAGCGGCTCTTTTACCAAGAGGGTGAGCTCAAATTGCTCTAAAAAAGGAAGAATGGCTTTGAGATGCGTGCCGATTCCCGACTCGTGATAGAGGCGGGCATCAACACAGAGGCGCGGCATGCGCCCTCGCTTCTTGCTCAGCCAAGAGGAAATCGGCCCGCGCCATCTCTTTAACCAGCCCCTCGAAAGAGTATTGAGGCTTCCAGCCGAGCTTTTTATAGGCTTTGGAGGGGTCTCCGAGAAGTGTATCGACTTCGGCAGGTCGGAAAAAGCAGGGATCGACCCGGACGATCGTCATGCCGGGTTCGAGCGCGTGGGAGAGCGAAGAGTCGATCGATTCGACCACTCCCCGTTCATCGAGCCCTTTCCCTTCGAAAGAGAGAATGATGCCCAATTCTTTCGCGGCAAGCCGGACGAACTCGCGCACCGAATGCTGTTTGCCGGTCGCGATCACATAATCATCGGGTTCATCCTGCTGAAGCACGCGCCACTGCATTTCGACAAAGTCGTGCGCATGCCCCCAGTCGCGCAGGGAATTGAGGTTGCCCAGGGGCAGCTCTTTCTGTAATCCGCATGCGATCCGGCCGAGAGCCCGCGTGATTTTTCGCGTGACAAATTTTTCGCCTCTCAAAGGCGATTCGTGGTTAAACAAGATGCCGTTGCATGCAAAAATGCCATACGACTCGCGGTAATTGACCGTAATCCAGTAAGCAAACAATTTTGAGACTGCATAAGGGGAGCGTGGATAGAAAGGAGTCGTCTCTTTTTGCGGAACCTCTTGAACCTTACCAAAAAGCTCCGACGTCGAAGCTTGATAGAAACGGGCATTCAATCCTAAAAGGCGCATCGCCTCGAGGATGCGTAGCGTCCCGAGCGCATTGACGTTGGCGGAAAATTCCGGTTTTTCGAATGAGATGGCGACATCGCTCTGCGCGCCCAGGTTGTAAATCTCGTCAGGTCGAACCTCTTGTAGAATCCGGCAGAGGCTGCCGGAATCGGTCAAATCCCCGGTATGCAGGTCCACATCGTCAAGTCCCTTTAACCGTACCGTATTGTCGACAGAGCTGTGACGGTGCAAGCCGTGGACTTCGTAACCTTTCTCCAAAAGTAATTTCGACAAGCAAGCGCCATCTTGACCTGTTACGCCCGTGATCAATGCTTTTTTCATATCCTGCCTGATAATTCCGTGCACTTCGTAGTTCTTTCGGAGCAGTAGATCCAAGAGATACTTCCCGTTCTGCCCTCTGACTCCGATAATCAGCGCCCTAGTCATGCGAGTGTCTATCTTTGCCCTTTTCTTTTCAACATCTCTTGTGTAATATCGGTCATCAATGAGGGAAATATGTCCACAATTCAGGTTAAATATAAAGATAAATTTGTCGAACTCCCGGAAACGTGCACGGCGGAAGATTTAGCGAAAAAAGTCAACCAAACAGCTCCCGATCAAGCTCTTGCCGCCTGCATAAACGGAACCACCGTCGACCTCTTTCATCCCCTCCACGATGGAGACGAAGTGATCCTCTGGAGTTTTGCCGATTCCATAGGGAAGGAAATTTATTGGCATAGTTCGGCCCATATCCTTGCGCAAGCGGTTCTGCGGCTTTACCCCGAAGCGAAGCTCACCATCGGCCCGCCGATCGAAAACGGATTTTATTACGACTTTGCCAATCTCCATATCTCTGACGAAGACTTTGAGAAAATCGAGAAGGAGATGGAGAAGATCATCAAGGAGAATTACAAAACGGAGCGCGAAGTCCTGCGGGGTAAAGAGGCCGCCCTCAAAGCATTTGCCGACAACAAGTACAAAGTCGAACTGATTGAAGGATTTGAAGATTCTCTTCTCACTGCCTACCGGCAAGGAGAGTTTTATGACCTTTGCCGAGGTCCGCACATTCCCTATCTTGGTAAAGTGAAAGCGGTCAAAGTCCTTAAGACGTCCGGAGCTTATTGGCGGGGCGACTCTTCCCGGGAGATGCTGACCCGCATCTATGCCATTACCTATCCCGACAAAAAGATGCTTCGGGAATACCTTCACAGACTTGAGGAGGCCAAAAAGCGCGACCATAAAGTGATCGGCCCGAAACTCAACCTCTTCTCCCATAAAGAAGAGGCTCCCGGTATGGCCTTCATCCACCCAAAAGGAATGCTCGTCTGGACAGCTCTCCTGGAATACTGGCGGGAGGTCCATGAAAAAGCGGGCTATCTGGAGATCAAAACGCCCGTGTTGATGGGCCAGGAACTCTGGGAGCAGTCGGGACACTGGCAAAACTACCGTCAAAATATGTACACCTCGGAAATTGAAGAGCGCACCTTCGCGATCAAACCGATGAACTGCCCCGGTTGCATGCTCTACTACAAAACCGAGATGCACAGCTATCGGGAATTCCCCTTGCGGATCGCCGAGATCGGCCACGTCCACAGACACGAGGCCTCCGGCGCCCTATCGGGATTGATGCGTGTGCGCAGCTTCCACCAGGATGACGCTCACATCTTTATGGAGCCCAATCAGATCGAGGAAGAAATCCTCAATGTCCTACGGCTCGTGGACGAGATCTACACAACCTTCGGCTTGGAGTACCACCTCGAGCTCTCTTCCCGTCCCGAAGAGGGAACCATAGGAACAGACGCCCAGTGGGAGCATGCCACCTCGTCGCTGCAGCGCGCTCTTGAGAGGAGCGGAAAAGAGTTCAAGATCAGCCCGGGCGAAGGAGCTTTTTACGGTCCGAAAATCGACCTGCATATTCGCGACGCGCTCGGCAGGAGCTGGCAATGCGGCACGATCCAGCTTGACATGTCCCTCCCCGAGCGATTTGACCTCGAGTACGTCGATTCAGCCGGAAGCAGAAAGCGTCCCGTGATGATCCATCGCGCCCTCTACGGTTCCATCGAACGCTTTTTCGGCATCCTAATCGAGCATTTTGCCGGTAAGTTCCCTCTGTGGATGAGCCCAAGGCAAGTGCGCATCATCCCCGTCGCCGACCGCCACCTCGAGTACGGATACGCGTTGAAGGAGCGGCTTATGGCCGCGGGCTTCCACACGGAAGTCGATGACTCTCATGAATCGGTGAGCAAAAAAATCCGCCTTGCCCAAATCGAGCAAGTCAATTATATGCTCACTATCGGAGATAAGGAAGTGGAAAATCAAACCATCTCTTTACGCACCCGCGACAATATCGTCCATGGGGAGATACCGTTCGATAGGTTTTTAGAGCGGATTCGCGAAGAAAAAGAAAGACGCGCACTTGGGAGAAATGAATGAAAACAATCGCCGTCAGCAGCTTTAAAGGCGGGACCGCCAAAACCTCAACCACTCTTCACCTCGGAGGAGCTCTCTCCCGCCACCATAATGCTTCCGTCTTGCTCATCGACTTCGACGCCCAAGCAAACCTAACCGCCGGACTCGGCTTTGATCCCGATGAATTCGACAGTCTCTCATCCGTCCTCCAGGGAGCAAAAAAGCTTGAAGAGGTGATCCAGAAGACCGAAGATCCGGGGCTTGACTTGATCCCGGCCGATACCTGGCTCGAGCGGGTCGAAGTGACCGGGCCGCTCGCCGGAGACCGCTATTCGCACGAAAGGCTTAAACACATCCTACAAAATCTCTCCTACGATTATGTGTTGATCGATACTCCCCCCTCTCTCTGTTGGCTGACAGAATCGGCTCTGATTGCCGCCAACCACACCCTGATTTCCGCAACCCCCGAATTCTACAGCATCAAAGGTTTGGAGCGCCTCTCACAGTTCATCGAATCGATCGCCGAGCGCCACCCTCTCGACGTGATCGGCGTCGCTCTCTCCTTTTGGAACCCTCGGGGAAAGAACAACCAAGCCTTTATCGACTTGATTGAACGGACCTTTCCGGGGAAACTCTTTGAAACGAAAATCCGCCGCGACATCGCCATTTCTGAAGCGGCGATTTACGGGAAGCCGGTCTTTGATACGACCCCCTCATGCCGCGCCGCGGAAGATTACCTCGCTCTGACGGAAGAAATTTTAACTAAGCTCGGCGCAGCGGTTTTAGTGTAAAGCAGGTTTACAAATGGCAAAAATCACATCGATCTTACAGCAGCGCTTCCGTAAAAAAGAGAAGCCTAAAATGTCCGAGCTGGCGGAGAAGACGGCCGGAGGGCAGCTGACCGTTTTTTCGGGGATTTTCGGTTTGGGAAAGCTCGGAGAGAAAGAACAGGAAGAGCTCTCCTCCTTGCTTCGGAAGTTTTCCTATGACGAAAATGCTGATCTTTCAGAAGATCTGAAGCAGCTCATCGCCATCACCTCCGAGGTTAAAGCGATCAACAATCAGGCGGCGATTTTACATGGCGAGCGGATTAAAATCGCGCAAACGATCCTTAAGAATTACCGCGACGGAGCCTTTACTGCCTGGTTAACTGCCACTTATGGAAACCGTCAAACGCCCTACAACTTTTTGCAGTACTACGAGTTTTATTCGAAAATCCCCAAAACCCTCCATCCTCAAGTCGAGTCGATGCCTCGGCAAGCCGTCTACACGCTGGCAAGCCGCGACGGCTCTTTTTCTAAAAAGGAGGAGATTGTACGCAACTACAAAGGAGAGACAAAACAGCAGATGATCAGCTTGATCCGCTCCCTTTTCCCGCTTGACGAAAGCGACAGGCGGCGAGAAGACGTCGGGGAGTCGGCCCTTAAAACGCTGCAACGTCTTGTCTTGACATTCGAAAGCTCTCAAGTCAAAATGAGTCAAAAACAAAAACGTTCGATGCATGAGCTACTCGGCTTGCTCGGCTCGCTCGTCGACATATGTGAAGTAAAGTAAGGATTGTTATGCCGGAACAAACACGACAAAAAGTAGCCCTAGACGAGCGTGTTGTCATGCTTTTCGAAGGAAATATGAGACGCATTTTCGCGATGAAAATCACCCGCTCGACCTACCGCGAGCTGCAGAACGTCATTCTCAGTTGCGCCAATCAAGATAAAGAGCTAGCGAATTTTTTATTTGAAACCCTTCTCACAGGGCAAATTAAAGCGACCGTCCCAAATGAAAAGCACCGGGAAATTCTCGAAGAGGTGATTAAAAACTTCACGATCCCGGCCCGCCTTTCCAAGGAGGTTTACGAGCGCGGCGAATTTATAAACATCATCACCTCCGACCTTGTCTCCCAGCAAGAGCATACGGCTTTTTTGAATCGCCTGCGCCGCATCGATGGTGAAGAGTTTATCTTCATGTCGGATGCACAGAATACCCTCCACCTGGTTCAGCATTTTGTCGGACGCCTGTATGAGCTCGAGAGCAATAAGCACGGCAAGGAAGAGCTCACCAAATACAAAAAAGAGCTTGGAGTTATTGCCGACCGTCTGAAACAATTATCCTTATGATTGGCGGCTGGGAACTCATCTTAATCCTCTTCGTCGTGCTGATCCTCTTTGGCGGCAAGCGCCTCCCCGAGTTCGCCCGTAACCTGGGCAAGGGGATGCGCGAATTCAAAAAAGCTTCTCAAGGGATCCACGAAGAAGAGGATCGAAAAGAATGACATTTTGGGAGCATGTCGAGGAGCTGCGCAAAACTCTTTTGCGTATGATGCTTGTCGTCGCTCTGGCTACCGTTGCCGCTTTTTGCTTCCACAAACCCCTTTTCAACATCTTACTCGCTCCTCTTGAGATTGAGAAACTCTATCTCTTTAGTCCTCTCGAGGGCTTTACAACCGTTCTAAAAACCGCATTTTGGGCCGGCCTGCTCGCCTCTTCGCCACTTTGGACCTTCTTTCTTCTCCAATTTATCCTGCCCGCCCTGCGCGGCCGTGAAAAGCGGCTCATTCTGCCCTTTTTTTTTCTATCCGCCCTTTTTATCGTCTGCGGAATCCTCCTTGCATACACGGTCACTCTCCCGCTTGTGACCCAGTTTTTCCGCTCGTTTAATGAGGGGATCGGAGAAAATCTTTGGGGACTGGGAGAAACCCTTAACTTCGCTCTTATGTTGGTTCTCGCACATGGGCTTGTCTTTGAGCTCTATGTCGGATTGCTCTTTTTGATCCACTTCAGCCTTCTCTCGGCTGATCGGCTGCGCCAAGCGAGGCGAGGGGTCATCGTCCTGATCCTCGTGCTTGCCGCTCTGCTCACACCTCCGGATCTGCTTTCCCAAATTCTGCTGGCGCTGCCCATGCTACTCCTCTACGAGACCGCTGTTTTTTATTCTCTTTTCTTGAAAAAGAGACTCAAAAAAAGTTTCTAATGAAATCTTAACACAGTTTCTTTATAATTAAAGAGATGACACAGAATACAACGTTTTATCTTAATGAGAATTTGCATGGGCACTTCTTATTGGCGCCTTCAATTTGGGTTGGGAAATCCTATGGACGGATTTTTTCTCCCATAAAGGAGAGTGGCTGCGCCGCTTTTGCGGAGTTTATCCAACGTATCGCTCTCTTTATCATCTTGCCCCTTGCGGCCTTGTTGAGCGCTTTCCTTATTCCTTTTGGACTAGCGGTTAAAGGATTAAGTCTCTGCTGTTGCCCTCCGATTCATAATTACCCTCTCAATAATGGAGGCAAAAATCACTGTTCTCCTCCAAATACTACCAATACGTTACAACCCCGAAGGTTCTGGAAAAAGCAAGAATCGCCCTCGACAAAAGAGAATGCAGCCTGGACTACTCTCAAGAATGTACGGAAAAAACTAGAAGAGATTGACCGAAGGGACATAAATCCTAACAAACTAACAAACATTCGAAAGGAGCTAAATGACGAGAAAGTTCTACAGGTGTTAGCTGAGGCACCAACAGAGACTACAACCACCTCTCATCCACTCGACTCGTTCTTTGAAGAACATCAAATGCTCCTTCTTTGGGTAAACTCACTCCAATTCCATTATGACTATTTTGAAAAAGCGATTCAGGAAGGAGAAGTCGAGGTCAAGGATAATGGAGATTGCCTTTTTGAAGCCTCGAGATACGTCTCAGAGATTAATGGCTCAAACATTAATGATCCCCAACTCGAGAGGGATCAAACTGTAAAATGGATGCGCGAAAACTACGAAAACAACAAAGATCTTCAGTGCCATCTCGTCAACTCCATGATTGAACACTTTCTTTCCAAGATTGAGCGTTTGGAAGACGATAGACAAGGACTCTTAACCATCGAGCCTAGCGAAGAAATAACTATGGAAGAGATAACTACTCGTCTTAAAGAAATCCGTAAAAGAATCGAAACAATTGAGACAAACTATATCCCAGCTTTTACAGAAGCGATGGGAGATACTCACAAAGATGAATTTCATTTCGAACCTGCCCACAAATATGTTGAGGAATACTTTAATGAAATGTCTCTAAACGGAACATTTGCGGGCAAAGCAGAGCTCTATGCGTTAAGCTGTCGCCATAAAGTCTGCTTCAAGATTCATGCGAAGGGAGCTCAGTCAGTCGATGCCGTTCCTTATATCACATTCAATCCTGAATTCGAGACTGCCGAGCGGCCTGCGCGCCACTTCACGCATTCGCGCAACCACTACAACCCTTATTTTCCACCTTCTAAGTAGGATTCCTTCTCTTCGAAGGGATAGGTTGTATGGGCTGCTTCCTGGAGCTGCTTCCAGTTCCCTCTATCGAACCATCCACTCGAACCGTTCCAATAGGCAATAAAGGCCCAAATGCCCCACACAAACACGATCAGGTAGGCCGCGTAGAGAAATTTCGGGACTTTATGGTCTTCCGTAGCCGGAACTTCTTCTTCCATCTTTAATCCTCATCATTAAAAAGAAAATATTTTGGCTCTTCATCCATATCGAGCCTCTTTTTTTTCCACAAATAGAGAAAGACGATGAAGGCGCTTCCAAAAAACGCGAAGAGAAGGGCGTAATGCAAGATGAATCCGTAAAGCCCTTCTCCGTCGGTCATTTTTTCCTCCCTTCGATGATGTCGAGGGTTTGAATGGGGTCGAGTCCGAGCCACCACGCCTTGTTAGGCGGAGTGATGCGCGTTCCTTTTGTCATGAGGTACTGAAAAATCGCCTCGAATTTGTAGTTCGGCACGCTGTATGGACTTGCGAATGTCCCGGCGGGGTCGTCGTCGAAGAAGTGGCCAAAGGAGGGCATGATGCTCCCCTTGCTTTCCGATGTGGGGGACCAAAAATGGGACATGTGCCAATCGCGGTGTGGGCGCTTGATTCCGACGCGAGAGAGGTCGGGGCCAATGCGGCGCGTTCCGGGAAAGGTAACCCGTTGATAGATGTATTCGTTGGCGGAGGAGGGGGGAGCAGGGTAGTCGGCCGACCCGTTTAAAACGGTATCCTGGACAAGGGTGCGCGTTTGGTCTGTATGGCAATACCAGCACCCTTCAATCCGATAGATCTCTTCTCCAAGCCTAATGAGCGCCTCGCGGGATAGAAAGCGGAGCTTCCCCTCTTTGAGCTCAGTCAAATCTTTGACCGGTTCCCCGTTCTCGTCATAGACCCAGTAAGGGCTTCCTAGATAATTTGTTGAGGAGATCCGGTATTCTTTTGGATTGTTGATATAGATCACTCCCTTCTCAGTCGCGTAAGGGGGCGTTTTATCAAGGATTGTGAAGTTCTCGTCGACCCAGTTTTCGACGACGCCGTCGGTCTCGGTAATGGCAAAGGCTTCTCTTTTTTGCGGATCGAAGAGTTCCAAAATTTCGAAATGGGGAGGAAACCTCTCTTCGGTTTGGCCCGCTTTCCACTCGGCTTGCAGTCTTTTTTGAACCTCCTGCGCGTTTTGGGCGGGACGGAGCAAAAGAACGCGTGTGGTCAAAATCTGCTCCGAGCCGCCGCGGCGCGTCACATATCTCTCAAGCTCTTCGGGAGCGATGATGCGGACGATCTCGCTCTCCTGATAGGCATGGAGCGTAAATCCCTCCTGCAAGTGGTAGACATACTGAAGGCCCCACCCGCCGGGATTCGATGTGCTCACATAGACGTTCGGATCGGAGACTTCATACATCTGTACCTGATAGGTGCTCGAAGCCTGCTTCCAACTGGGATCGATGAACTCGGGAGCGATCAAGGTAACGGCGATCGCCGAAGAGAAAAGCACGATCACTCCGATGACCGTCAGAGCGGCAGACCATTCGAGACGATTTATCCCTTTCTTTTGGTCGCTCATGTGGCTGCTGCAGGCTCCTTTTGGCTTTCAAGAACAACGGTATTCATCATGTTTAAGAGAAAAATGGCATTCCCCCCCAGGATGAGGATTCCCGAAATCGTCCGCGCAAACCACCACCACCACATCAGCTCAAGAGTTGTTAGAAAGGGCATGCGACTGATGTTTTCGTGAAATTGGGCATATGTATTCCCGGTTCCCCAATTGGCCCATTGAAGTCCCTGGTTGAAGCCGCCCAGCCAGAGGGAGGCAAACATTAAGACAGAGCCGAAAAGGGTGAATGTGAAGTGCCAATCGGCTAGCCTCTCCGACCAGAGCGGCTTTCCAGTAATCTTCGGGATGGCGTAGTAGACCCCTCCGATGGCAAAAAAGGTAAATGTCCCAAGAAGTGACATGTGGGCATGGCCGATGATCCAGTCGGTCTTGGAGATGACCTCGTTGACGTTGCGCAGAGCTTGAACAGATCCTTGAAAGCAGACGATCAGGTAGAAGACGACGCCCATCGTCAAAAAACGCAAAGGGGCGCTTTTGCTGTACATCTCCCATTGCGATTTGACCGTTCCCAAAAGATTCGCGACAACCGTCCAGACGGGGATGATCAGCCACATCGAAAAGATAATGCTGGTCGTTTGGAGCCATTGCGACTCGGGGCCGTGCAGCATATGGTGGGCTCCGATCCAGGCATAGACAAACGCGATCCCCCAAAAGCCGATCATCGAGAGGCGGTGGCTGAAAATCGGCGATCCCGAAATTTTGGGGATAAAATAGTAGGCAGCGGCCAAACCCATGGGGGTAAAAATCAGCCCGACGAGGTTGTGAACGTAAAAGAAGCTCGTATTCACCCTCGAGATGCCCTGGGGAACCCACTGAATGGCGAAATTTCCCACGATGAAAGTGAAAGAGGTCCAGATCAGCGTTCCCATGACATACCAAAGCGAGACGTACATCTGCTTATGGCGCCGGTTGAGAATCGTCATGAATATATTGGTCGCAAAGAGGACCCAGGCTAAGGAAACGAACAATTTGATGGGAATCAGCCCGATCGTCATGGGAAGCTCGGCGTATTCCCACCCGAAATTCGTCCCTAGAGGGAAGGAAAAGGCTCCGATAATCACACTGATCCACCACGTGAAGTTTGTAACAGTGGCGAGTTTGACGCTCCAAAGGGGCGATCCGCACAATCGGGGGACAAAAAAATACATCAGCCCCATGTTCGCGGATAACAGCCAGAGAAGGGTGACAACGGTCACATGGACAGGCCGTACCCGCCCGAAATGGATATACTGCCCCTTGAAGTAGTCGGGAACCAAAAAGCCGTTGTAGGAGATGAAAACGCCGATGAAAAGGCCGATGACCAAAAAGAAGAGAGCGGGGTAGAGCATCTGCTTTACAGGTCTGTCGTCATGGATGACTTTGGTAGAGAGTCTCATATATTTCCCGTTGCTTGTTGCGCATTTTTTTCGCCTCCGCGAACTGATAGGCGAGCTTCGTCCTTAAATTGATATAGGTTCCTTCTTCTTCCATCAAGTTTTGAATGGTTTTTCCCCTCTCTGGAGAAGGAATTCTCGCTTCTTCGATTTTAATTCTCTCCCGGATCTCGGCGATCTTTAGATTCAGATTATCGATCAGGCTATTCGGCGTAGGCGCTTCGCGATTCTCTTTGATTTCAAGCTTTCCCTTTTCAAAATGAAAGCGAAGCGCTTCGCCGCGCACCATCTCAAAGAAATCGCGAAGAGTCCGATCGGGAAGCTGGGTCCCAATTAGTTGACCCCCCGCCCCGCGGAAAGATTCTTTTTGCTCTTTCACAAGTTCGATCAAGGCTTTAAACCGGTCGTCTTGCGCTTCACCTTCCGCAGCCTCTTTTTTCAACTTCGCGATCTTGACATAGAGCCTTCCCGCTTCTTCGGGAGAGAGACCGCCCCCTTCGTAGAGCTTCTCTTGAGCGCTTTTAAGCGCGGCTTCATCTGCTTCAAGGCGTGCATACTCCGAAACGCGGGCCTCTTCGATTGTTTGAATCTGGCGGTCGAAAGCGTCGTAAAGCACCTCTTCAAACTCATCATTCAACATCTGGGTGCGGGTCAATTCCCGGATGAAGATCACCAGCTGCATCCGTTGGGCGGATGTGGTCATATCGCCCCAGGGGATCATTCCGGTGCCCGGAACGCCATATTTGATCGAACGGAGCAAGCGTAGATCGTCGCGGGTGCGCAGCCAAGGGAGGTTGGTCAGCATGCGGGGTTTCGCTTCTACCATCGAAGTGGCGCGCAAACCCGTTCCGCCGCCCTCCTTTCCGTGGCATGTCGCGCAATTCACGAGATAGAACTTCTCAGCCTCTTTAAGATTAGAATCCGTGAAGTATTGATCCCGGATGTAATAGAGCTCTTTGTCAGGGCCCGGCACCGGATTGGGGCGGGATTCGAAGTAGTCTGAAGCAAGCTCGGCCAAGTTTTCATTCTTAGGGGGTGCGGGTTCAAGGAAGTCGCGCTCTCTTCTCATCTCTTTGACAACATCATGGGGGGAGTAGCTCCATTTTTCGTAATCCTCTTTTCTCTCCCTGCGGTGCTCTTCGGGAAGCCCTTGATAGAGCCAGTCGACCAACTGCACGATCTCTGGATGCGTAAGCACAGGATCAGGATCGGTCGCGGAGGCCGCTTCACCCCACGGCGGCATCGGTGTTCCCCTAACCCCGTGCTTGATCGAATCGATTGCGCGCTCTTTGGTTAAGTTGCGCAAGAAGACGGGGTTGCGCAAGTTTTTCGGAATCGGATAAATCCATTCGGAGATAATTCCGTTTCCTTGCCGCTGCACCCCGTGACAGGAGCTGCAAAGCAAATGGTAAGCAAGTGGCGGATCAAATCCTTGCTCGCGCCAAATTTCCCGCAGCCGATCGCGGTTTTTCGCCCCAAGCTGTCGGAGCATGTTGTTGAGCATGTAAAATTTCGTATCGTCAAAGGGCATCACAGGCATGATTGAGCGCGCCGTGTAGGCACTCGGATTATGGAAATGGCCAAGCAACCAAGCGTCATCCCGGTATATTCCGGACCAGTTCAAGTGGGGAGCGATGTCGCGCCCCATCCCGTAGAGCTGAATGTAGATCATAAGGACGCGGTTGAGGCGCTCCTGATAAGCCTTCAATTTTTCCGGATCATCCTTATAAGCGGTATTCATTGCCCGCGACGGATACTTGAAATTCGAGTAAAAGCCCTCGACAAGTCCGGGATATTTCGCCCGGATCTCTTCGATAATCCCGTCTTGGCGCACCCCTTCGACAATGCGCGCGTCGATCTCTTCGGCTTTCGTCTCCACGATCTCGGCGATGCGCGACCCTGCTGCCTGCTCGGGGATCAATCTATAAAACCACTCACGCTCCTCTAAAGTCCCTCCTTTGACAAATCCGACATTCGATTCGAACCCTTCGAGCTTATGGCAAGAAGCGCACCCTTCGGTGACGAAAACGTGCATTCCCGCGCGTGCGTCCTTGATCTTAGTCGGCGCGACCG
The DNA here is from genome assembly GCA_020831465.1 of Chlamydiales bacterium. GTDB lineage: Bacteria > Chlamydiota > Chlamydiia > Chlamydiales > JAAKFR01 > JAJACP01. Next base: position 70,730 of record JAFIGI010000030.1, on the reverse strand, counting down.
GCTTTTCCCAAGGGAGCTTCCCGCCCGCTTCCCAATCCTTGAGCGAAATGTGATAATCGACTTCGGAAACGGCCTTGGTGCAGCCCGTTTGCGCCATCAGAAAGGTCATCAAATTTTCAATCTCTTCATGGTCAAGGCGGAAATTGGGCATTGTCGAAGAGGGAAGATCGGCCTGCGGCCAGACGATCGATTCTTTGATGAACCAGGGATAGCTAGTGCCCGCGTAGGTTAATTCGGGACCGATGCTCGCGCGCGAATAGCCGGCGATACGGTGGCAGGCATAACAAGCCTGGGAGACAAAAAGCTCTTTGCCGCGGTTATAAGATACAATCAACTGATCGACTTCAGTGCCGATCTTGGACAAAAGATCGGGATCCTGCTCGACGAAAGTGAGAGACTCCGCGCTATTTTGAAAGCGCTCGAGGATCTTTTTTTCTTTTACGAGGGCCGCCTTTTTCTCCGCGATCGATCCTCCGCCCTCCTCAGATCCGGTGAGGCGAATCAATTCCTCCTTAATCGCGGAATCGGGCTTCTCATGACTCTGGAGAAAGGTAAGTTGCCCCTCCAACGCCTCTTTCTCCTTCAGTGAGACATGATCATTTCCGAGCTCTTCTTTTAGCCAATCGATCGTTCCTTCCCTCCCTCGTTTGGCCAAAGAACGCTGCAAACCCATGAGGCTGACAAGAGCTTCTTTGTCATTCTCCAACCCCTCGCGAATCCGATCAATCCGCTCTTTTTTCCGGTCGGCGAAATAGGCAGCTTTATCAACCGTTTCTTTCACACGGGTTGAAGAGGATTGATGGCACTGTACACACTTGGCTACGATCAAATCGCCTCCCAGAAGCGGAGTGGTTTGGAAGACGAGTTCATGACCGGGCTTGTGGTTGTACATCCGGGAAAAGGGGGGATCGTTTTCTTCATCTTTTTCGGTAAACTGCGGCTTTTTTATCTCGTAAGCAGGCTCGTAGTCTTCGTCGTAAAGAGGCCCATGCGCCCGTTTGGCGCAAAGTGAGCGTCCGTTTCCACTATGGCACGAAGTGCACCCATACTCCTCCATGGGGTGGTATTCGAACGGCCGCGTTTCCGAACCGATCAAGGGGTGCATCCTAAGAACTTTTGCCATATCGATCCTGCGCCCATCGATGATCTGCGTCCTGAGCCCCTCCAGAAATTCCGCCTCGGCAAGCCACTTATCTTTGCCCTCTCCAAGCTCCGCATGATAGGCAGGGTGCTTCAACTCGTCGATCCGCATTTCGAGACGGTCCCATATATAATCGGGATTTGTTTCGAGTTCGGCCTTCCCGTCCGCGGAGTAAATCACCTGATCATTCACATCCCTGGCAACACGCAGAGGCGAAAAATGGGGAAGGTCGATTGCGACATGGCAGGAGATGCACCGGTCGATGATTTCGGGACCGTTCTTCTCATCCGCAATCAGGATCTGCTTGATCCCCGTGGAAAAGGGTGCAGGTTTTTCGCCTGTATAGCTCGACCGGAATCTCTCGAGGTCAATGTAGGCATGTTGATAGGTCTTGTATTCGGGAAAAAATTCTTTGTAGGCAAAATAGCCGACACCAAAGACCGAAAGGAGCGCAAAAAAAAGGAGCGATAACTGGTAGAAATCTTGATATTTCAAACGCTAATGCCTCGCAAAATTTTCGGTCCAAGGCCAAATCCAACTCCAGTTCGGCCCGCGAAAAAAGACGCCGATAATGACCAGGATTCCCTGGAAGGTCATAAAGGCAGTATAGAGGAAAATCGCCAGATAGCGGGTTCTATGGAACCAGACTCCCTCCCCATAGGGGTTGCGGTCGAAATAGGGGATAAGCGCCAACCCGACGACGATCAAAGTGGGAATCGCGACGCCGCCCCAAAAGGCATTATAGGCAACCATTTCCTGCAAGCCGAGAAAATACCAGGGCGCTTTCGCAGGATTGGTCGGCTTGGAAGGGTTAGCGATCTCTTCGAGCGGAGCATCGATGAAGAGCGAGAGGAGGATCGTCAACGCAGCCGTTCCCAAGAAAACGGCCAACTCGGCGCGCAGGAGATGGGGCCAGGTGAAGATATAATTTTCGGGGCCTCTGTCGACAGTGGGGCAGGAGCCGCGCACAAGCTCCATCAACCCATAGGTACGGCGCACGCCGGGAGCAAACGACTCTTTCGTATCGGAGCGTTGCACAACCCGGTAGGGATCGGGGCGCCATTTATCGGGAGGCCGTGCCAGTCCGCCATCTTTCCGTATCCGCCAGAAATGGACGCCGACCAGCGTCCCGGCAAGCAGGGGCAGGACCATGACATGAAGGACATAGAAGCGGATCAGAGCATCCTGGCCCACAGTCGTTGAACCCAAAAGCATGAGTTTGTTGATATTGTATTGCATACCCGGAATGCTTGGCACATAGCCGGCGATCTCGGCCCCTACGGTAATCGCCCAAAAGGCGAGTTGATCCCATGGAAGGAGATAACCCGTAAACGAGAGCAAAAGAGTGACGACTAGCAGCATCACTCCCACAACCCAGTTGAATTTTCTCTCACCCTTGTAGGATCCCATGTAAAAGACGCGGCTCATGTGCAAGAAGACGAAGAGAACCATCAGCTGCGCCGACCATCTGTGGATATTGCGCCACATCATGGCGAAGGGTGTGGTGTCAAGCCAGTCGACTAAAATCGTGTAGGCCCGGTCGACGGCCGGGATGTAGAAGAACATCAGGACGACCCCTGTAATCACCAGAAGGAAAAAGAGCGACGCGGTGATCGTTCCGAGGCCAAGCGTATGGAAGGGGTCGAGCACGGCTTTATGGCACTTCACGGGATGGATGTGAAGGAAGAAGTTCTTGAAGACAACCTCGGAACGGTCGACATCGTTATTCGGATAGTTGTGCCGGAAGATCGACCGGAGAAAGTTGGCCGGAAAATGTTCAATCATCTCTAAGAAGCTCGGCTTCTTTTTTCCTGTGAATTTAGCCATTTATGCAGTTGGTGAGTACCACCCCTCCGATGGGATTTCGATCCTACGGCTCTTGTCGACAAGCAGTTCGCCCGAGGCGCCTTTGTAGATTAGAAAATAAACTAAGGGGAGCGGAGCCGGCCCTCCCGTATTATTACCGCTAAGGTCGTAGGTCGATCCATGGCAGGGACATTTGTAGCCGGTTTCGACGGCATTCACTGTGCATCCCAAATGGGTGCAAATCGCCGTCATGCAGCGGACACGTCCGCGCGAGACTTCCACGAAGACCTTTTGCTTCGGATTAAAGACCCTCCCTTCCGAAGCGAGCACATCTTCCGGACGGCCGAGAGAAAAGAGGCTGGGAGGAATCTTCAACGCGTTGGGATAGAGATATCCGAGCATGGCTGCCCCTAAAGCGCCACTGACGCCGGCGACCGCTCCCCACCCCACAAGGGAAAGAAAGCGGCGGCGCGAAATTTTCGGGTCCTTTCCCTTATTCACCACATTCAAGCTGTTCCGATACTTAGGCATGAGGCTATCTCACTATTCGAGTGATTTGATTTTTGTTGGATTTTTTCACAGGTTTTAGAACCGCTTCGCAGGACATACTTAGACAAGTAGGCCAAGAAGCGGTTATAAAATATGTGGAAAAAGACTCAAAAAGCAAATTATTCGAATAGTTGGATAGCCTCATTATTCCTCATCCCTAAACATTTGGTATTTTGGATCCTCAGGATCCTGAAACTGTCCCTTCCGCATTTGATAGACGAAGACGGCGACTCCTGCCAAACCTCCGATTAGCGAGAGCAAAAGAAACCAGAAAATCTCCATCCTTTAACCGATCCAACGATATGAATAGTTCATTGCGTCCATCGTCACCGCCTGCGTGGGACACTTCTCTGCGCAAAGACCGCAGCGGATGCAAAGGTCTTCATCTTTTAACATTGCTGACCCCATTCTATCTAAATCTTCATCGTCCATATGCGCCGAATCGATTCCATAATAATTGTCGACAGCCCGGCGCATCTTCCCTTCAGCTAGGTCGAGATTAATCTTGGAAAGGGGGACCTGCTTCAAACAGTTTGTCGGGCAGACGTCGACGCACCCGTTGCACTTGATGCAGAGTGAACCATCGAAAACCGGTGAAACATGGCATTGCAAGCATCTACTCGCTTGACTTTGAACCTCCTGTGGCGTGTAATTATTCTCCACCATGTTAAAATTACGGACCCGGACAGCAGCAGGCTGGAGGGTTGGTAGCCCCCACTCCGTTCGCAAATAGGTTTTGTCGCGCATGGGGGGAATCGTCGCGAACATCCCGACGAACTCCTGATAGGGCTTGGTTCCGCGCAAGTCCGCATCAATCGCCCGAGCGGCGTTTTGCCCGTGGCGGATCGCCGTAATAAACAATGCCGCCCCAAAGGCCGCATCTCCCCCGGCGTAGACGTTTTTAACTGAAGTACGCCCTGTTTCACGCTCAGTTTTGATGACGCCGCGATCGAATTGAAGCTCGTCGCGCTTATCCCATCCGTCGAAAAGACTCATGTCCATCGTCTGTCCGATTGCAAGCGCAATCGTGTCGCACGGGATGATAAACTCCGTGTCGGGGATGAAATCGGGTGCGAATTTACCGTCGGCATCGAGAAGGGAGCGAATCCGCTGCACTTTCAATCCTACGATTTTTCCTTTAGCATTCCGCTCAACCGAGAGTGGTCCGACGCGGTTAATGATTTCAATCCCCTATTCTCTCCCGTCTTCGATCTCGAACTCGTCGGCCGTCTGCTCGTCGCGCGACTCCAAACAGACCATCGTCACCTTTTCGGCCCCGTTGCGGACTGAGGTGCGGCCGACGTCGAAGGCGACGTTCCCTCCGCCAACCACGACCACTTGCTTGCCGATCTTCCATCGCTCTTCGGCGCAAAGGACACGTAAATACTCGACGCCGCGGATGATATCGGGAGCATCGAAACCGGGAAGGGGAAGGCCGCGCGATCTCCAAAGCCCATTCCCGATAAAAACGGCATCGTACCGCTCCTGCAATTCAGTCAGGGTGATGTCGCGTCCAACTTTCGTGTTATAAAAGATCTTGGCGCCAAGATACTCGATTGCCGAGCACTCATTTCGGGGAATCGCGTTCTTTAACCGATAATTTGGAACGCCGTAAACCAGCATCCCTCCCGGAAGGGGCATCTGCTCATAGAGATCGACTTGGTATCCCAAACGCAGCAGGTCATGAGAGCAGGTGAGAGAGGCGACCCCCGCTCCGACGCATGCTACACGCAGCCCATTAGGGCGGGGATTGAGCGTTCCACGTGAATAACTATACTCAAGTGATTTAATATGAGCTTCCTTATCGAGGCCGAACCACTCGTCCAGATAGCGTTTCTGAGCGCGGATCGTCAGCGTTTTATCGACCCTGTCGCGCCGGCATGCCATTTCGCAGGGAGCGCCGCAAATTATCCCGCAGATCGAAGCGAAGGGGTTGGGGCCGCGGGCAATTTTATACCCTTCTAGAAGATCTCCCCTCTGTATCGCGAGCATGTAGCCCCGGCCGTCCGTATTGACCGGACATCCGTCGCGGCAGTCGATCTGACGGATAAAGTAATCCAGATCTGGAATGACTACATCATAAAGCTCGCGATAAGCGTTTTTGGCATCACTCATGCTAGATGACAATAGCAAAATTTACTTTGCGAGGCAAAGAGTGATCGACGGAATTTTAATCTTTTGGTTTGTCCTGACCGGACTCTCCTTGATTTATATGACTTATGATCTGCTTGTGATCACGCCCGAGGCTAAGGTGATGAAAGTCGGCTGGTGGCTCGTCACCCTCTATACGGGACCTGTCGGCTTGTTTTTCTACCTCATTTCCTGCAAGGAGCCGATGCCGGGAACCCATGAGAAGTTTATCGAACCGCTTTGGAAACAATCGCTTGGATCGATGGTTCATTGCCTCGCCGGAGATGTGACGGGGATCGTCATCGCTGCGATCGTGATCACCTTTTTTGCAATCTCCCTGCCTCTCGAATTGACCATTGAGTACTTAGCGGGCTTCTTTTTCGGCCTCTTCATCTTCCAAGCGCTTTTTATGAAGGATATGATGGGCGGCTCCTATTTCAACGCGCTCCGCAGATCGTTTTATCCCGAGTTTACCTCGATGAACATGATCATGACGGGAATGATTCCCACGATGGTCATCTGGAATTTGCTCGAGCCCTCGGCAGCCGTTGCTACCTCCATCCATTTTTGGGGAAAGATCAGTTTGGCGACCATTATCTCAGGGATCCTCGCCTACCCGATGAACAGATGGCTTGTCAAAACCGGCCTCAAACACGGGATGATGACCGTACGCAAAGCGGGAGAAGAGCCGATGGAAATGGAGCAGGCGCATCTTGTCCATAAACACCACGAAACGCCTAAGCCTACGGCTAAAGAAAAGGGCCTTGTTCTCCTACTCTCCCTTATTTGCCTAGGAACAGGAATACTAATTGCAGTTTTGGCATGGGTACTAAAAACATTTTAAAAAAATACTTCAAAATAGAAGCGAAAATCTGCCGGTGGGCAGAAAGGCATTCGCTGCCCTTACTGCGCTATTCGTTTGCCCTCATATACTTTTGGTTCGGATGGCTTAAAGTATTGGGAATCAGTCCAGCCGACGAACTCGTTTTCCGTTCTACGCGCTGGCTCCAGTTTCCTTACTTCGTTACCTACTTGGGTATTTGGGAAGTCCTGATTGGCATTTTCTTTGCAATCAGGAAGTTGAATCGGCTTGCCTTGTTGATGTTCTTCTTAAAGATCCCGGGAACATTTTTTCCTTTATTCACAGACCCCGAAGAGTGTTTTACGATTTGTCCTTTTGGCCTGACTCTTGAAGGGCAGTATATCTTTAAGAACTTAATACTGGTAGCAGGCGCTCTCGTTCTCGTCGCTTCGTTGCAAAAAAAAAGCAACCGAACTGGAGAGTCATAGAGAAATTGACGATCACAGAGGGAGCTGAGACACCAAGGCGCTGAGGAAGAAAAATCGCCCCTCTTTGAGCTCGGCTCAAAGAGGGGCGATTCTCTGCGTTTTAGCCTCTCTGCCTCCTCAGTGTATAACTATCTGATTCTCTGCCACCTCTTTCTCTATACGCACAAAGGCCAGACGAACTAGAGATCTGGTGAGAAATGCGGGCTAGGCGAAAATCCAAAAAATCAGGATTGAAACGACCGTAAGGGGCAAAGCGGCTAAGAAGAGATAGACCAGCGAAATCGTGCCTCCGAAGAATAGTTTCAAATTTGTATAGCCGATCAAATTCGGACCGTTTGCCATCAGAGTTAGAGAACCGGAAGACAAAGCCCCGGCTACTATCGCGTACAAGGCTGCTTCCGGAAGGGGTTGGACTTGATCTAAAAAGTAAAGAACAACCGCATTGTCGATAAAGGCAGAGAGAATGCCTGAAATGGCCAATCCTTTCATAAAGTCAAGTCTCTCTAGTAAATAGGTCACCCACCAGCTTTGCAGTTCCCCGTGGATCAACAAACTGGCAAAGAAAAAGCCGACTAAAATCGCCGGCATGATATGCAACGGCCCTTGCCCTTCTCCCTGATAATGAAAGGTGACTCTATGCACACCAAGGAAGAGAAAGAAGACCCCTAAAAAAACGGGGGGATATTCGCTTGAGACGATGATTGCCAGAAAGAAGAGAAGATGGATACATGTGAGCCATACCGGCGGACTGATTCTCTTCTCTTTTTCTAAAAATGCGGAAATTCCCGAAGAATCCTTCGCAAAATCCTTTCTGAAAAGTAAGTAGTAAAAACTGTTGTTTACTAAGATAATAAGCAGCGCCTTCCAGCCGAAGCGCAAGAGCGTATAGGCCAGGTCCCAATTCTCCTCTTGTGCGACTAGAAAGAGCGAACGCGATGTATGGGGTGCAAAAAGGCCTCCCAGCGAAATATTGATGAAAAGTAGAGCCAGGGTCCCGTAGCTGAAGCGTCTGCTTTCGATATAATTAAAGCAAGTTTTTGCCAGAAGAATCGATGCAATGGTCATCGCCCCCGGCTCTTTTAAAAAAATATCCAAAAAAGGCCCGACGGTTAGTATCGTCCACCACCAAGACTTGGCGTTGTTCCCTCCTAAACGGGAGATCCGCTCCAACATATTTTCCGCAAATAGGATAATCGGCTTAGTGCTTGCGAAAGCAACGACAACCGCCATATATAGCGCGTAAGTATAGTCACGGCTCTCAAGATATCGAAGGGTTCCTTCCAATCTGGAAGCGAATAAAAGGCCAATAATCAAGGGAATAATCCAAAAGCCGAAAACCAATTCAATTTCGCTTAGGAAATAAAAAACTTCCGAAAGCAACCGGTAGAAATTTTCCTTCTTTAAATCTCTCTTCGACTTGATTTGAAACTTTGTGTGAAGGGAATAAAAATAGGATGTTAAAAAGGTGTGAACAACCGCGCAGAAGAAGATGACGGAATAAAATATTTCGATTTTGGATGGCATCATGTATAGGTAGATTCTAACTCACCATACAAAAAAATTGAGATAGTCTCATCATGGAAAAAAAATGGCACGCGGATTCTATCGACGAAGCTTTGGAAGAATTGAAATCCAACCGGGGTGGAATCTCTGAAGCGGAAGCAAAAGCAAGGCTGGAAAGATTCGGACTCAATCAAATCGTAGAGAAAGGTAAGGCCTCGTTCCTTAAAATTTTTGCCCGTCAGTTTATCAATCCTCTTGTTTATATCCTGGTTTTCTCTTCCCTTGTCAAATTCTTGGTAGGAAACATACTGGACGGCAGCGTTTTAGCAGGAACGATCGTGATCATGACCCTGATCGGTTTTTTTCAAGAATCGAGAGCGGCTCAGGCGATGGAAGCACTGAAAAAAATGACCTCTCCCAAGTCGAGAGTTAGGAGAGATGGGAAAATAGCGGTCATTTCATCGGAGCTTGTCGTTCCGGGCGACATTATCATCTTTGAATCGGGAGATTTTATTTCCGCAGACTCAAGGTTAATCGAAGTTTCTAATCTTAAGATCAATGAATCTTCCTTAACAGGAGAATCATTTCCCATTCAAAAGCACACGAATAGGATGGATGAAACGCTTACGATAGCCGATAGAAGGAACATGGTTTTTCGCGGAACAAGCGTTGCTTACGGTAAAGGAACGGCGCTTGTCGTCGAAACGGGGATGAAGACTCAAATCGGAAAGATCGCACAAGCGATAGGCGAAACCAAGCCGGTTAAAACTCCTCTTCAAAAGAGCATCCATACTCTGGGAAACTGGATGCTTCTGATCGTCTTTTTCGCCATTCTTATTTTTATCGGTATAAGCTTCTATCACGATTTGGACTTAATCGAAATTTTCATGCTCAGCGTCTCTGCCGCAGTGGCAGCCATCCCGGAGGGACTTCCTGTTGCCGTAACAGTTGTGCTCGCGACAGGCATGACGATTATGGCAAAAAGATACGCCGTGATTCGAAGGATGATGGCAGTCGAAACGTTGGGATCGACCACCATCATTTGCTCCGATAAGACCGGGACATTGACCGAAAATCTAATGACTGTGAGAGAGCTCTACACGGCGCAAAAAAGGGCGCATCTTTCAGGCGAAGGAAACTCCATTTCCGGAGAATTTAGCGAAGAAGAAAAAATCTTTGACCCTAACGAAGATTTTGCGGTTAAAAAAATGCTGGTGATTGGAAGCTTGTGCAATGACGCTCTTATCTCAAAGGAATCCGAAGAGCGTTGCGAGGTGATAGGCGATCCCACAGAGGGTGCTCTCCTCGTCGCAGCAGCCAAGGCAAAAATCAACATAGAGCATATCAATACCGAACACCCGAGGATCGGAGAAATTCCTTTTCAAAGCGAAAACCTCTACATGGCGACGCTCCATCTATTTGAAAATGAAAAAACTGTTCTGGTAAAAGGATCGCCGGAGAAGCTGCTCCATTTCAGTTCTTCCTATCTAAAGGGAAGCGAAGTGGTCGAACTGGATGCGTCGATGCGGGAGAAAATCAAAGCCGATTTTGAGGCGTTGGCCAAAAAGACCTTCCGCCTGATTGCCGTCGCCTATACGCCGATTTCCGGAACGGATCATTTGAAAGAAGAGGACTTTAAGGAGAAATTGATCTATGTGGGGGTTTTCGCTATGTACGACCCCCCACGAAAAGAGGCAGTACGTTCGATAGAACTGTGCAAGCAAGCGGGAATGCGCGTTGTGATGGCGACGGGAGACAATAAGTTGACAGCAGCAGCAATTGCCGATCAGTTGGGAATCGAATCGAAAGAGGCCGTAACCGGAGAAGAGTTGGCCAAAATGAGCGACGACGAGCTCGAAAAAAAGATAAAAACCGTTGGAGTCTTTGCCCGCATCGAACCGAAGCATAAATTACGTATTGTCCAAGCTTTTCAAAAACTCCGCCACATCGTTGCCATGACAGGAGATGGAGTGAACGACGCGCCGGCTCTGGAGGCGGCGGATATCGGCATCGCAATGGGAATAATGGGCACCGAAGTGGCGAAAGAATCTTCAGACATGGTTCTGGCCGATGATAATTTTGCCTCCATCGTCGCTGCCGTAGAAGAGGGAAGGGCCATTTTTAACCGGTTGAGAAACGTCGCCGCTTTTCTTCTTACAACATGCTTTGGAGAACTTTTAGGCCTGATCTCCTGTGTTGCACTCCTCGGCCTCCCTCCGCTTTTACCCCTTCAAATTCTTTGGATCAATTTAGTGACAGGAGTTATCTTAGCGGTTCCCTTAGGATTAGAGCCGAAAATCGGCAACGAATTGAAAATGCCTCCACGAGATCCTAGAGTAGGGCTTTTATATAGGGGAATGGTACATAGGATTCTTTACTTATCTCTTATGCTTGGCTTCAGCATATACTTTTTATTTCTCTGGGGGCTCAACAATTACAACTTGGAATTGGCAAGAACGATGGTATTTTCAGCCGTTGTGATTTTTAAAATGCTGGTCGCGCTCCAAATGCGTTCCGATGAAATCCCCCTTTTTAAACTAGGGCTCTTCAAAAATAGATATTTAATCTATTCTATTTGCATTGCACTTGCCGCACAAATAGCGCTCCTCTACATTCCTTATGTAAATATTCCTTTTCAGATAGAGCATTTGACCTTCCGTCATTGGGGGATCCTTCTCATTCCCCCGATAGTCATCCTCATAATCGAGGATCTTAGAAAGAGGATATCCCCATCTCTTTTCAGCAAAGGAAAAGTGAAAAAGAGCTAACAATGATATAGCAGAATCAGTTGAAAAATTTACATTTTCAACTGATTCTACTATAAGTCCGCTCTTGTTGTGGGAGCTGCTGCCGGCACTTACGTTTTAGCGGCAAAGTATTTTTCCAACAGCTGAAAAATATCCTCGATCTCAATGGGTTTGCGGACGTAGCTGTCAAATCCCGCAACTTTAATCTGTTGTAATTCCGCAGGAATGACGCTTGCCGTCAGGGCAACGACTATTGGGTGGTCTTTGATTTTGTTCCGAATTTCTTGAACGACTTCAAATCCCGTTTTATTGGGCATATGAATATCTAAAATGATCATGTCATATCTCTTTTCGAGGGCAAATCTCAAGGCAGCCTCTCCATCGGAAGCCGCATCCGGAGTGATCGCACAGAGCCCCAGCATATGTTTCAAAATTTCCATGCTTAAAGGATCGTCCTCTGCGATTAAAATCTTTTTGTCCGGAAATGCCGGGGGGTTGATTTCCATATTCTCACTCCTGATTTCTGATTTCTTCTTTCTTGATAATCGGCAATCTAGCCGTAAAGACCGACCCTCGTCCAGTCGCACTTTTAACCTCGATGCTTCCGTTCATCTTTTCGAGTAGCTTTTTAACAAGCGCCAGCCCCAATCCACTTCCCTCTTCAGCCCGAATATCTAAACGAATATATTTTTTAAAAAGCTTATCCATATCATGTTCGGCAATTCCTCTCCCCGAATCCTCTACACGGAATACGATAAATCCATTTGATTCAAAGAGAGATAGTTTCACATACCCTTCGCGCGTATATTTAATACCGTTGTCTACAAGATTCACGACGATTTGCCTCACTCTTTTTCCATCTACAATCTGGATCGGCGCAAGATCAGGATCGTATTCGAAAAACAATTCGAGGTTTTTCGCTTTAGCTTTTTGAGTCAGAAAGCCCATCGTTTCCTCCAATAATTGCTTTAAATCGATTTCAGCATAGGAGATTTTCATACCTGCGGTTTCAATTTTCGAAATATCCAGGATATCATCAATCAATTCTAAAAGCGCCTTTCCGGATTTTTTTATCCCCGCGACCCATTTTTTTTGATCTTCCTGAAGTTGTGTAATTTCTAAAATCGAGCAACTGCCGATGATGCCGTTCAAGGGAGTGCGTATCTCATGACTCATATTTGCTAAAAACATCGATTTCTCTTTATTTGCTTCGTAGGCCTCCTTCTTTTTTTTCGTGGCGAGATAAGCAAAATAGAGCGCGAAAAAAATGGTCAAAGAAAGGATGATGCCGATGATAAGGTGATAGGTTGAGGCAGGAGAAGTTATCTTTTCTATATAGGCAGGTATAGGCCATATCTCGATCGATATCCGTGCCTGATGAAACATAAAAGATAGAGAGGAAGAAAAGCGGTCTTTGTATGCTATCTCTTCTTGATTGACTTGGAAGAGAAGATCGTTTTGCGAGTAAATGAGAATTCCGTTTTCCTTGCGAAGAAAATTAGGGACCAGATAGGTGAAATATTGGAGAGCATCGCTGACGGAAAAAAGATGGGAGCTCTCCTTCTCGTCATACCCATAGTAAACAATCATATAAACACGGTCATCCGCTTTTTTGAAAATAATTCTCGGTATCTCGAATTCCTCGGCACTGTAGGGAATTTCTTGAATAAGAGTTTGAAGCAGGCCGGATGGAAGTTTTGACAAAATTGTATCGATCACTACCCCATCCTTAACAAAGCCTATTTCTTCTACCCAAGGAAAGTATTCAAGGTATAAGAGAGCGTCTATCTGGTGAAGGTCTTCTTCATGATCATCTTTAAGATGTATCCAGCGTTCTTTCATCCGGCTCAGAGCAAAAATAGCTGCGCTTCCTCTTATTTCAATGCTCTCTTGAAGCGTCGTTGCTCTCTCTTCGCTGATTTCTGAAATCAGCTGTCTTTCGCGAATTTGAAAAGCCGACCATGTGCTAATGGTTAATAGGAGAGCCGCAGTTCCCCAAATCGTGGCGATACTTCCCCCAAACACCCTAGGATAAAAGGCAGCGAAAAAAGAGAGTGCTTCTGTTAAAACTCCAATGGTGACAAGTGTCACAGCAAATGCCACGAGCAGAGAGGTGTCTACGCGGAAAAGTAAGTGACCCAATCCGCTTACGTAGGATACCATAATGAAAAGGGCATAACCGAAATTGAGCCCTGCCAAAATAATTGTAATCCAAAGAAAGAGTTGCTTCAGCGGAAGCAACGAGATGAGCAGCACTGCTGTTGCAAGGCTAAGCAAAGCTAAGCTCGAAGAGAAAATGCCCCAAAATTTAATTCCAACGGAGATCAAATCGGTCTCAGGGAAGAGAAAAGTATCAAGAAAGATTTCTACTGCAGCGAATAGGATTGCAATGAGTGAGGTGCCGATTGCTTCTCTCTTCCGCCCAAGTGAAAGTAGGATAAAAACAAGACCTAATGAAAGTAGCGATAATGTCGTTAGCAAAATAATCGGCCATAACAACACTTGCTCTCTATCCAATGTAAATAGCTTGTAGAGCCTGGCTGTCGCGAGGAGGCAAATCAGAATGCCGATCATCAGGGAGAAAGACTTCTGGACTTTGCTGAAATAGAAAGTCTCAGCTCCAGGAAAAGCTTTAAAATACAATGTTCACCTCACCTCTCACAATCCATGCAGTATATTCGGTCGTATCATGGTAGTATTCCCCTCTTGCTTTCACCCAAAAACGGGGGCTGAATAAACGGCTTAATTCAGCGTATCCCCTGTTTGTGATCCTAAAGAGGCTGGGGACAAAAATAACCGTGTCGATCGGCTGGTTCAAATCACGACTCCATTGCCACGAACGCATATAGCCAAATTCATAATCACAATACAATATCCCCTGCCGCCGGTAATAGAATTGCCCGAAATGCTCCCACTGGGTCGAATAGGAGTAGTAATTTGTATCGGTAAATCTGAAACCTCCAATCCTGCCTCTGTATTGGATATAAAGGCAGGGCTTATATTTTGGAAAGCCCCACCCGAGCCATCCACTTCCCTCCCATTGCCTATTCGGTTTGAACTCATGATAGAAACGCGTAAATCCCGATAGGCCAAAATAACCTTGGTTATTGCCAAGACCATATGAAGCCTCTCCAAGACAGGTATCTCTCACCAAAAGGGTGCTGTTAAAATTCTGGAAATTTTTTACGATAAACGAATCGCGTGCTGCGGAAAATGAAGCGTTCAGATTTCTCCAGTTATAGAGTACAACCGCCCCGGGCTCAAATCTTCTCCGCCTGCCAAGGGGAAAAATCGCGTTGTCGAGGGGATCCTCTCCCTCTTTTACGACAGCCCAAGAGCGAAAAGTTAGCCGCGGGCTCAATTGAGAGTCATATCCGAAACCAAATTTCCAAATATTGAGTGCAAAATTATCGATTCCCTGGATTAAGTTGATCTCCTTGTCAAAACCATAATGCGCAAACGCATGCAGGCGGCTTGTCGAAGTAAGAGGGTAGTGAATTTTAACCTCGCCAAAGGCAGTATTTCTTTGAGCCGAGCGGACTTTTGTAATTAGGTCGGTCTCTCTCTCCTGAGCATATAGGCCGCCAATCTCCAGCCAAGGATTGGTCCATTTTAAAAGAAAGTGGAATTGTTTATAGAGATCATACGTAGGCTTTGCTAACCCAAGCCTGCAGCAAAAGGCCTCTTTCGCTTCGCAATTGCACAAAAGAGCTGCCGAAGCTCTTGCATACCCTTCCCATGCATCGGAATCTTTGGAGTCCTTGCGAACAAGGGAGCAAAAAAGATAGCGGGAGCAATCCAGGCGGCCCGTGAACAAGTAAACATAGGCTAAACGGAGTTTGGCCAAGTGATACTCCGGATCGAGACTAAGAGAGAGGTTTAAATAGCAAAGAGCCTCTCTCCATCTTCCCTTCCAAGAAAGCAGCTGACCGATTCGCGCGGCGAAGAGATGGCGGTTATCTTGCGACGAAGTGCAAAAGAGATAGTGCCAAATCGCCATTGCCTTGTCGTATTGATAGCAGCCCTCAAGTTTCTCTGCGATTTTGATCCACTCTTTCTGCCAGGGAAGAAGGGTAGGGTCTTTCTTTTTCTCGGCAAGGCTTTCTCTAGCCCTCTTCAGCCCCTCTTCGGCCTCTTTATAATCGGGAAACTCTCTGAGAATTTCGGTAAAAAGTTCTTCCGCCTCTTTCGGCCGCTCGTCCCATAAATATAAATATGCAAGCGCCAGTTTAACGTCGGCATCTTTGGGATTGAGCTCTAGAGAGCGTTTTAAAAGCTCTTCACCTCTTTTGTATTTTCCCTCTTGTGCGAACTTTCTACCTAACTTAAAAAGGTAGTGCGCGTTTTTAGGCTCAATTTTTATAAGGAGCTCAAGAAGTAGAGTCGCTTCCTGCTCGAAGACCGTTTTTTTCCAAACTTCTGCCCAAGCTTTCACTTCCCCTTCTTGTGCTCTTTTCAATCCGGTTTGCGCCTCTTCATATTCCGGAAAAGCCTCAAGAATTTCCTGAAAGAGCGTTCGCGCTTTATCAACCCTATCTGTCCATAAGTATAGATAGGCAAGACTCAGTTTGACGTCGGCATCCTCAGGATTGAGCTCTAGAGAACGGCTTAAAAGAGGTTCCGCTTCTTGGTAATCCTCCTTTTGCGCATACATTTTTCCCAGGCGATATAAGTAGTAGGGATTATCCGGTTCCTGCTTAAGAAGATGCTCCCAGTATGGCTCTGTATGCTCAAGAAAAACGAGAGGGTCTGCGTGGCCTGAACTCTGTAAAAATACGATAACCGCAAGGCAGACTACTGATTTTATTTTCATAATATTATATGTAAATAAATCACTAGATAAATTGAACTCAAAATCACATGACGGATTCGGTACATATCGTCGCCTACGATCGGCAGCAGCTTCTAAAGCCTATATTCGAGCAGTTTCATGAAATATTCAACTTCTCCTACAGTTTTGAAAACGATTGGACTTCTGCAAAAGCTCTATTTTTAGTCGAAGAGGAGAATCAAACTCTCGATTTTGTAAAGCGTTTTACAGGCAAGGGGGTGAAGATTATCTATTTTGAGGAAGCGACAAAAAAGCAGAGTCGTTTTCGCCAACTTAAATGTAACTATGGAGTCGATTACGTTCTTGAATTACCCATTATCGAAGATGAAGTCGCTGCTCTATTAAGAACGATCTTGCGAGAAATGCCTCGCATCGAGGTTTCTGAATTTATCCCGCACCAGCTGATCAAGAAGTACGATGAGGCCATTTTTGATAAGCTCGAGAGAATCGAATCGCTGATGCACCAAACGCAAAAAGCAGAGACGTTAAACGCCAATTTATTGGAAATTCGAAACGAGATACACAAGATAACAGGAACCGCGGCTACCTATGGATACCCGGAAGCAGGAAAATTGTGCGCCGCGCATGAAATGTACCTTTACAATATTTACTCAGGAAAATCCTATCAAGCGCTTGAGAATATTGTGAGAGAAAACCGGAGCTTTTTTAGAAAATTAAAGCTTCTCTTTCAACACATCCTACTCAGGATAAGGTCTATACCACAGGAAATTATCCCTTCGATCGAAAGATCCGATAGGATCAAAGAGGGCTCAGTTAACGCCAAGACTCTGATTCGAGCGGTCACGTCCGATTTTAACTTAGCCTTTTTTCTCCAATCACTGGCCGCTAAACGTTCCGTTACAATCCGGATAGATGACAACCCTCAGGTTTTGTTTGAATCTGATGCTCTGAATGAGGCCGATCTCAAGCTTGTCATTTCGGATGAGTACTTCCCCTATACAAAATTGACGGGGATCGACCTAATTAAAAAGATGAAAGATATAATAAAGGAATCTCCCCCTTTATTCTGTATTATAAGCGATAAAGAAGACCTGGCAAAACGGATCGAGTTGATGGAATCGGGAGTCGATTTTATCATTGTTAAGCCGGTTACGAATAGGGATGTCGAAGAGATGATCAATCATTCCCTTCAAAACCGGATAAGTTTTCCTGCTAAAATCCTTGTTGTTGACGACGATCCCGATTTCGGCTCTTTGGTCTCAGAAGTTTTGCGCTCAGCCAACTTCAATCCACTCTATATATCCGACGAAAGAGAATTACTTAGGGCGCTAGATGAATTTAACCCCGATATGTTGATCCTCGATATTATGCTCAAATCATTTAACGGAAAAATTCTACTGAGAGCCTTGCGCAAAGATAGTCGATACCGAGATTTGTTGATCGTCATATGCACCGCCTTGCCGATAGAGGAAGCAGACGAATCCGCATATACGGAAGGGTGCGATGCCGTTGTACATAAACCTCTTATTCCTCATATTTTTCTCTCGCGTCTTCTCAATCTCTTCGAGAGAAAACGTTCCAGCATTCCAAAAAGCGAAATCGATCCGGTCACCGGACTTATGACAAAAAAACTCTTATTCGATCAGATCGAAACCTATGTGGCTTACTCTTCAAATGATCTTCGGTGGAGCCTTATCTATTTAAAAATCTCCATCTGGGAAGAGCTTGAGAAAGTATTGACCCCCCTAGAAGCAAAGCAAGTCCAGATTCTCTTTTCGGAGAATATGAAAACGCATTTCTCGACGAGTGTATGCATGGGAACTCTTTCGCCAGGCTATTTCTGTTTGCTTTTTAAACGTTTGTCAGGGAGCGAGATTGAATTTTTACTCTCTTCATTCTTTGAAAAAATCCAATCGAAAATGATGCTCCCTTCAAGAACCGATCTTCAGCTTAGCGCTGTTGCTTCCGCCGTTCTTTTCTCCGCAAAAGATGCGAAACTGGAAGAGATTGCAAAAGTATGTGGAAAAGGGTTATTGGAGGCGATTCGACAGGGGATTAACACCTGCAAAATCTCCCGTTTTGGAGAGTTCTCAACAAAACCTGACTATGGAAAACAGATTATCCTTGTGGATGACGACCTCGATCTATGCGAGATCCTCGAGTTTGCGTTCGAAAAATATGGTTATCATGTTACAAAATTTCATAACTTAAGAGATTCCCTCCTTTTTTTTGCGGGATTGCCCCAAGTTGAAAAGGATACATTGGTCATCTTAGATCGCCGTCTTCCCGATGGGGACGGCTTGGATCTATTGAGAAAGATTTATGATAAATTTCCCCGGCTTAAAGCGATCTTTCTCTCATCGGTTTCAAATGAACAGGAAATTTTAGATGCCCTTAGAGCAGGGGCATTGGATTATTTAGTTAAACCCTTCAGCATCGAAGTGCTGTTAGAAAAAGTATCTATATTTCTGAACAGATGAGATTTACTTTCATATTATTTTGGATTCTTATCATTGAGTATGCAGCAACGTTCGCATGTATCGCCTTTATTTTTTTATTCAACATCCTTAATCTTGCCATTAATCGATCATTAACTCGACGCGAGCAGAGGCTCGAACATTTGATCAAGGAGATTCTAAAAAAGAGACATCTTCTTAATTCGATAAAATCGGGAATTCCGCCGAATCGTTTGCTCCGGATTTTAGAGACTTTTGAACAACGGTTTGAAGGGGAAGATTGGAAGGCGATCAAAAACTATTTTTGTGACAAAGAGTTGCTCCCCCTAGCAAGAAAACAATACAAAAGCGCCTTTTGGATGAGAAAAAGCAGGGCCGCGCGTATCTTTCTCTTGTCATTTGAAGATTCCGACTTTAACTCGATCTATCAGCTGCTTCAAGATTCCGATTTTTTTATTCGCATGCTTGCCGTCTCAGTCCTTTCGAAAGCCCCGACTTATCAACATATTGAAATTCTACTCTCTTCAATGGTAAAAGAGGTAGAGCCCGCACGGTTCCCCTATCGGCATGCCATTTTAAAGATGTCCTCCGCTTCTCTTAAGCACGTCGTAGGAATTTATCAAAAATCAGAGGTAGAAGAGATGCGTCTCGCATGTCTGGACATTCTAAGCCGTGTCTATTTTCTAAACTTCTACCCCCATCTTTCAAAAGATTATCGCTCCGATAACACACAAATCCGGATTTTTGTCGTCAAAACGCTAGGTAACCTAACTTCCGACCAATCGATTCACGATCTAATCACATTTTTAGACGACCCTGCTCCTAAAGTACGGATCGAAGCGATACGCGCTTTGAAGAGGATACGGTCAGAGAAAAGTTTTGAAAAGCTCGCTTCTTTATTAAATGATCCTGAAGGGCTTGTGCGGATTGAAGCCGCTTTAGCTCTCAAGAGTTTCGGAAAAAAGGGACGGCAATTTCTTGAATTTCAGGATTGGGATTTTGAGCCAGATGCGTATCATGCGGCTCGCTACGCGTTGACTTTGCCATGACTCATTTCATTATCTATTTGCAAGACATTGTTCTTTTTTATTTTTGGGGGTTAAACGCCCTTTATCTCCTTCTTCTTCTTTGCGGCATCGTCTTTATTTTCTTCCGCTCACGCAAAATTGAGTTGGGACGAATGGATGTATTTTTGCAGTCGGAAGGTCTTCCGAATTTGACAATCCTTGTTCCGGCGTATAACGAAGCTCAAGGGCTTACCTTTTCAATCAACTCCATTCTAAACCTTCAATACAGCAACAAAACTATCATCGTGGTTAACGATGGTTCAACGGATGAAACCCTCAGCTTATTGAAAACGCAGTTTCAATTAAAAACGGTACACAATATCTACATCCCAGAAATCAAAACCGAAAGAGTAGTCGGCTATTATCAAAGTATATCCCACCCGAATCTGATCGTAATAGACAAGGAGAATGGCGGGAAATCCGACGCGATTAATGCCGGCATCAACGCCTGTACAACCGAGCTTCTTCTAGTGATAGATGCCGATACACTGGTGGATAACTTTGAGTTGAGCCGCATGCTCCGTTTCATGGCCGTGCAACCCGACAAGCAGGCTTTTGGAGCGAGCGTCCGGGTCGCAAATGGATGCACAATCAGGCCTGAAGGGATCAGAAAGGTCGATTTTCCTAAAAGCTTTTTGGGAAGAGTCCAAGCTGTAGAGTATTTAAGGGCTTTTTACTTAGGACGCATGGGATGGGAGCCTTTAAAAGGCTCCCTAATTATTTCAGGAGCATTCAGCTTATTTAAAACGGAGGCGTTGAAAAAGATAAATGGGTACCGCACGAAAATTGAAGGGGAGGATATGGAGATTGTCGTGCGCCTCAAAAGAGAGCTCATCCGGGAAAAAAAAGAAGCTTCAACTGGCTTCATTGCCGAGCCGGTTTGTTGGACCGAGGTTCCGGAAAATCTCACGATTCTAGGTCGGCAACGAAGCAGGTGGCACAAAGGGGTTATACAAGCCTTATGGTTCAACAAATCGATCTGCTTTAACCCCAAGTACGGGCTTGCCGGACTTCTGTCTTATCCCTATTTTCTTTTCGGAGAGATGCTCTCTCCCGCGATCGAAGTGATCGGATATGTCATTATTCTTTTATCTTGGTTTTTGAAGATCAGCACTTTACCATTCATTCTCACATTTATTGTTCTTACACTAGGGCTTACCTACCTCTTAAACGTCAGCTGTTGTCTAATGGAAGTTATCTTTTTTAGGAAGTACCATACTTTTTCCCATATTCTGAAAATGATTTCCTACAGTTTTTTTGAAACATTTGGATACAGGCAGCTCTCTGTCTATTGGCGGCTAAGAGGATTTCTTTACCTATTCCGGAAATCAGGAAAATGGAAAACGATGAAAAAAGAGGGCTTCAAAAGCTAGGGCTTATCGTTATTTTTTGCGAAAGATGTTATATAACAGAATCAGTTGAGAGTGAATGTAGATGTTTGGAAAAGGCCTTTTTATTTTCCGCCGTGATTTAAGGATTCATGACAATAGAGGGTTGATTTATGCCTTGGAAAATGCCGAAGAGGTCTTCTGCATCTTCATTTTTACTCCTGAACAAATCAGCGACAACCCCTATCGTAGCGATTTTTGTTTGCAATTCATGCTCGAATCTCTCGAAGATTTGGAAGAAGAAATCGCAAAAAAGAAAGGGCGTCTCTCCTATTTTTTTGAAAGCCCTCAAAAAGCGGTTGAAAAGTGCATCACCAAGCTAGGTGTTGACTTGGTGGTTGTGAACAGAGATTACACTCCCTATAGCATTCAGCGCGATAAAACAATTCAAAAAGTATGCAAAGATAAAGAGGTTGTTTTCAAAAGCTTTGACGACGTTTTGCTTCATCCTCCCGAAAATCTGCTGAAAAGCGATGGTAATCCCTATACGGTCTTTACCCCTTTTTACAAAAATGCCGTAAAACTCCCTGTCGATTCTCCCCGGAAAAATCTCTATAAAAACTACTCGAACCGCCGGATCGATTTTGCTAAGGAAGCTTCCCCTTTTAAGAAGATTTTAGCGAACCGCCATGTTGCGCAAAAGGGGGGGCGCAAAGAGGCGCTTAGAATTTTAAAGAACCTTCACCGCTTTTCTCGTTATGAACCGGAGAGAGACTACCCCTTCATGGAGGCGACTACTCATCTTTCCCCCCACCTTAAATTTACAACTGTTTCGCCAAGAGAAGTTTATTACAAGATAGAAGAGGCCCTTGGTCCGAATACACCACTTTCACGCTCGCTCTATTGGAGGGATTTTTTCTCGAGTATTGCTTTCTACTTCCCCTACGTCTTTGGAGGAGCTTTTCATGAGAAATATGATCGTCTCAATTGGTCTAAAAGCTCTTCGCACTTCAAAAGTTGGTGCGAGGGGAGAACGGGTTTCCCGATTGTAGATGCCGGTATGCGCGAGCTCAATCAAACCGGATACATGCACAACCGCGTCCGTATGATAGTTGCCTCTTTTTTCGTTAAAGATCTTCATCTTGATTGGAAAAAAGGGGAAAAGTATTTCGCCCAACATCTTCTAGACTATGATCCTGCTGTGAATAACGGCAATTGGCAGTGGGCTGCAAGTACAGGATGCGATGCACAACCCTATTTTCGTATATTCAACCCTTGGAGGCAGCAGATTAAGTTTGATAGTGAATGCCACTATATCAAAAAATGGATTCCGGAGCTCCTTGATAAAGATCCTAAGAGAATCCATGAGTGGTACAAAGAAGAAAAAGAGGAGGAGTATCCTCTACCGATTGTCGATCATGCTATAGAGTCGAAAAAGGCGCTTGCGAATTACAAATCTATATAGCAGAAACAGTTGAAAAATTTACATTTTTACCTGCGTGAAAGCCCCGGCCAAACCCTTAACCATATTTCGAAAAATAATCGCATGAAAAGGGAGCATAGCATACCAATAAAGCCTGCCAAAGAGTCCTTTCGGACGAAAGACCACGATTTGGTAGACGTTCTCGCCATCGACTTCAAACTTGAGCCACGCCTCTCCGGGCAAATTCATCTCGGCGTAAAGTATTAAGTCCCCCTTAACTTTATCTGCTTTAATGACGCGCCAGAAATCGACAGGATCCTCAACATCGAGCTCCGTGGGATGGCGCCTCCCTCGGTTCATACCGGGGCCGCCGGTCAATTTGTCGATAAACCCTCGAATCTTCCAAGCCCAATCTAAACTATACCAGCCATGATCCCCTCCCAAACTCCAAACACGGTTTATCGCTGCTTCACGCGAGTCGCGAATAGATTCTTTCATAACCTCCTTAAAGCAGCCTTCCGCAGGAATTTCCGTAAATTTCGCAATGTCGGGGCTCTTCCCTTCAACAAGCCAAGCATCCATCCAGGTTGACTTCAGCTCATTTTTCTCTATGCTCGAAAAAGCGTATTCAAGCGATTCTTCAAAATTGAGGCATTTGTGAGGAAGCAGCTCTTGTATCTTTGCATTAAGGCAGACGCTATTGCTTTTCATGCTCTCAACTAGGTAACTGCAAAGGGAAAAGCGTACGGAAGTCGTGAATACAAGCCAGTAACTTGAGAGTTTGGGAGTCAATACCGGAACGTCAATAATATAGCGTTTAAGCTTTCGAAATGCCGCGTAACGCAATAGAATATCTCTAAAGGAGATCGCTTCCGGGCCACCTATGTCAAGCGTTTGTTCGAACATTGCCGGATTTAAAAGGCTCTCTTCTAGATAAAAAAGCACGTCGCGAATTGCGATCGGTTGGCAAAGGGTTTTTACCCAGCGGGGAGCAACCATCAAAGGAATTTTTTCCACAAGATCTCGAATGATCTCGAATGAGGCTCCTCCGGAGCCAATAATGATGCTCGCGCGCAAAACGGTCAGGGGAGCTTTGGCTTTATTGAGGACCTCCTCCACAGCTTTGCGTGAAAGCAAATGAGGAGAGAGTTGGGAGCCGGGTTCGATGATTCCTCCTAAATAGAGGATTTGTTTGCACTCTGTTTGATCAACAAGATGGACGAAGTTTTGGGCAACTTCTACCTCTTTTTCCTTTAAATCTTTCAATTTCTTCGCCATTGAATGAATCAGATAGTAGGCGGCATCGATCTCTTTCGGAAGAGGTTCCATTTTTTCGGGCTCTTCAAGATCTCCGTAAAGGATATGTAGATTGGGGTGGGTTAGCGAACCGAGCTTCGTCCCGCGGATACGGCAAAGAGCATAAACTGTATGGCCCTTGTCGAGTAATTCCCCGACCAGCCTTTTTCCGATAAATCCTGTGGCGCCTGTCACAATAATTCGACTCATTATCAATTCAAGCTCCAAATCGCCATATTTAATGTTGCGGCGTAAAAGACCCATAAGAAATAGGGAATCAAAAGAAGAGCAGCAGGTTTATATATCTTACAAAAGACCACAATGTTAGCTAAAATCAATACAACCAATACGAGAATATTGAGCAATCCTAGGCCGGGACTTCGTAAGTAAAAGAAAAAAAAGGACCAGAAAAAATTGAAAAAGAGTTGGATCCCGTAGATAATGAGGCCTCCTCTCCTTTCTGTTTCAGAGGGAGCTTTCATGTAGACAAGCCAGCCCGAGACTGCAATTGTGAGGTACAAAATGGTCCATACGGGTCCGAAAACCCAGGCGGGCGGAGTCCATTGAGGTTTACGAAGCTCCGGATACCAATCTTGAACCGAGCTAAAGGTAAAGAGCGACCCCGCCCACTGAATGAGTAGGACAAGAGCGATGAAAAGGATCAGAACATAATATTTTTTCACTAAAAGTCCGGTAAACCTTTTTGGGTTTTATTCTTATTTATAGCAGAATCAGTTGAAAAACTTAGCTATATGCGAGAACTCTTCGTAAAGGCAAGAAAAAAATCATCCGATACGCATTTCCATGTTCTTGTACTTGCGCATAAGGTCGCGGTATTTCGCAGCATCTTCGAAGCGGAATTCTTTGGCAGCTTGACGCATAAGCCGCTCGTACTCTTTGATTTTCTTTTCCAAATCCTTGGGGGTGAGGTATTCGTGCCTCTTCTCGTGAAGGGTCAGGACAGGCTCGTCCTTAGGCTCCCACGCGTCTTTTGGAAGGCCCATTTCGACGCCGAGGTCGCGCTTGATGGTTTTAGGGACGATACCATGCTTTTTGTTGTAGGCGATCTGGCGGGCGCGGCGCTCCTCCGTGATGGCAATCGTATTGCGGATCGCCTCAGTTTCGATATCTGCGTACATAATGACACGCCCTTCGGCATTGCGCGCTGCCCTGCCACAGGTCTGGACCAACGCTGTTTGACTACGCAAAAAACCTTGCTTGTCGGCATCCAGTATCGCGACGAGCGAGACTTCGGGTAGATCAAGACCCTCTCTAAGAAGGTTGATTCCAACAAGAACATCGAATGTGCCGATCCGCAAATCGCGTAAAATCTGTACCCGCTCAAGAGTGTCAATATCGGAGTGAAGGTACTTCGCTTTCACCCCGAGCTCAAGAAGGTAGCTGGTTAGGTCTTCGGAAAGGCGCTTGGTTAGTGTGGTGACAAGCACGCGTCCCCCCTTTTCTGTGTGAGTGCGGATCTCTTCCAAAACGTCGTCGACCTGACCGGTCGCAGGACGGACTTCTATCCGGGGATCGAGAAGCCCCGTGGGGCGAATGATCTGCTCCACCCACTCTCCTTCCGCTTCCTCGATCTCCCATTTTCCGGGCGTAGCGGAGACGTAGACAACTTGATGAATCCGCTCGAGAGTCTCGCGAAACTTTAAAGGACGGTTGTCATAGGCAGAGGGAAGGCGGAATCCGAAATCGACAAGCGCTTTTTTACGAGCGCGATCGCCGTTGTACATCGCGTGAAGCTGTGGGATCGTCTGGTGCGATTCGTCGACAAACAAGAGGTAGTCTTCCGGAAAATAGTCGAGCAGGCAGGGAGGGGGGTCACCTGGTCCACGCCCGGAAAAGTGGCGCGAATAGTTCTCAATTCCTTTGCAAAACCCAACCTCTTTGATCATTTCAAGGTCGTAGAGAGTCCGCTGACGAATCCGTTCACACTCTACGACCTTGCCCTCAGCTTCTAAATAGGCGATCCTCTCTTCGAGCTCGGCGCGGATTGTCTCAAGAGCGCGAAGGCGCACGGCGTGCGGCGTCACGTGGTGCGATCCGGGGTAGAGTGTCACGCTTTCGAGGCGTTTCCGCACCTTTCCTGTAAGAGGCTCGATCTCGCTGATCCGTTCGACATCGTCGTCAAAAAATTCGATCCGATAGGCAAGGTCTTCCTCATACGCAGGATAGATTTCGAGAATGTCGCCCCTAACGCGGAAGATGCCGCGGAAAAAGTCGATATCGTTGCGCTTGTAATGCATTTCGACGAGATGGAGCAAAACCTCGTCCCTTCTCCGCTTTTCGCCTAGGCGAAAGGTGAGGTTCATCTGGGCATAGTACTCGGGAAGGCCGAGGCCGTAGATACAGGATACAGAGGCAACAATCAGCACATCCTCTCTTTCGATGAGCGAGCGGGTTGCAGAGAGGCGCATCTTGTCAATTTCGTCGTTGATCGAAAGATCCTTTTCTATGTAGGTATCTGTGCGGGGGAGATAGGCCTCCGGCTGGTAATAGTCGTAGTAGGAAACGAAATATTCGACGGCATTGTCGGGGAAAAAGTTTTTGAACTCCTGATAGAGTTGAGCGGCAAGGGTTTTGTTATGGGCAAGGATAAGGGCAGGTTTGCCGGTCCTCTCGATAATATTCGCCATAGTGTAGGTTTTACCGGAACCTGTAACGCCCAATAGAACCTGGGCGGGCTTGCCTTCGATTATACCTGAAACAAGCTTTTCGATCGCGGCAGGTTGGTCTCCGCAAGGGCTAAAATCGGTCTTTAGCTTAAACATCTCGCGCGATTCGTGAGATTTTATTCCAACAGCCGGTCAAGCCCATGGCGCTCCGCATCTCTTTCACGCTCTCCTTGGCAACCTCGCGCATTTTCATTGTCCCTTCATAGATAATCTTTTCGATCGCCCCTTTCTCCCCCTCATACTCTTTGCGCCGCTCGCGCATTGGCTCCAGAAAACGGTTAAGCTCCTCAGCAAGGCGCGCCTTGATTTCAACATCTCCAATCGCCCCTTCGCGATAGCGCCTCTTAAACTCTTCAACCTCCTCCTTATTCGGGTTGAAGGTATCGTGGAAGATAAAAAGAGGGTTCCCTTCAACCTTGCCGGGGACGTTTGCGTGGGTCCGGTTGGGATCTGTAAACATCCCCCGCACCTTTTTCTCAACCTCTTTAGGCGTGTCGGAGAGGTAGATTGCGTTACCAGCCGATTTGCTCATCTTCCCCTTGCCGTCGATGCCGATCAGCGTTGGTGTTTCGCTCAAAAGCACTTCAGGCTGGGGGAAAACTTCGCCGTAGTACTGGTTGAACCTCCTGGCAATATCACGTGCGAGTTCCACGTGGGACTCATTATCCTTACCGACCGGAACGAGATGGGCACGCGGCATCAAGATGTCGGCGCTCTGGAGCACGGGGTAGCCGATCAAGCCAAAAGGGATGCTCTCCTCAGGGATGTGAGCGTTGCGGGCCATCTCTTTAATGCTGGGAAGTCCCGTGAGGCGGTTGATCGAGACAAGCATTTCGAAGATGAGATTCATCTCGTAGATCTCGGGAATAGCCGATTGAAGGTAGATCGTCGATTTTCGCGGGTCGATACCGCAGCTCAGCCAGTCGAGGAGGGCCTCCCTTACAAGGGTGCGTAACTCGATGATCTCGTTTTTTTGTGGTTTCGTCGTGAGGGTGTGCAAATCGGCGATCAAAAAATAGCACTCATATTCATCTTGTAAGGCGACCCGGTTGCGAATCGACCCGACCCAGTGCCCCAAATGGAGTTTTCCTGTTGGACGGTCGCCTGTTAAAACGCGTTTTTTCATGAAAAAATTTCAACTCCCATTAAGAAGACGGAAAAAAGAATCGTGAAAATGAGAAGCCCTTTTCCGCCAAAGACCTTAAAGTCTGATTTTATAAACGATCGATCGGTTTCGGGGCCATAGCGTTCGCACCATGCCATCAAACTCGGTAGCAGAGCAAGGAGGATGACAACGAAGATTCCTGCATAATTTAGGGCGGTGATAAACCCTTGCGGATAAAAGAGGGCGAATAAAAGGGGCGGTGCGAAGGTAAGCATGATCAAAAAGAACTTCCCCCTTTGGGTTTTTTTGATTTTCAAGCCGTCGGCCAAAAAATCGGAGAGGCTCAGAGAAACCCCAAGAAGAGAGGTAACGATCGCGAAAAAGGCGAAGGCGCGGACGGCGATTCCGATCCAAGGGCTATCCAAAAGAATAGTCAAAAAGAGAGTGACCTGAAGTCCTTTTTGTGCCGCCTCGGTGAGGCTGTAATCGCCATGTATGGGGACAACACTCATAACAAGAAACTGCCAGACGAGATAGATAAAAAAGGGAATCAAACTTCCGATAATAATTGCCCGCTTTAAAAGCTTACCATCGTGTTCCAAGTAGGTCGTAAGGGTCGGAATAATAATGTGATAACCGAATGTAGTCAGGACTACTGAGACGGAGGGGAGGAGAAAGTTCCAATCGAAGTAGGTGAGCATAGGGGGGGCGACTCTGCAGCATCCAAGGCCGATCAGGCTGAAATAGGCGACCGCCAAGCCGCCCATCAGCACGCGGTTGAGCATATCGACAACCTCAGTCCCGAAGTAAACAAAAACCCCGAAAATCAAAAAAATCGAGAAGGGCCATACCCAATCAGGTATCGCGAAGGGAAGAAATCCTCCTAAAACATCCTCTAGGATCTGGCTACATCCGACCATATAGGCCGCCGCGAGGGAGTAGAGAAGGAGCAAATAGGTGATCCACGAAACAACCTCACCAGGCCTTCCAAGGGTGGTACGGGTCATTGAAATGAGGTTGCTCTCTCCTTTGAGGCGCAAATTCACCTCGAGAAGATAGAAAGCGGTGAGCATCATAAAAAGCCAGATCGCGGTCATGATGACCAGAGAGGGAATAAAACCGGCAAGTCCGGTAGTTACAGGCAGCGCAAGCATCCCGGCTCCGATTGTCGTCCCTGAGACAAGGAGAATCGCCCCGACCATGCGATTTTTTTTACCGATCATGGAATCGCCTCGACATGTTTAGGGAGAAGCGAGAGACCAAGCTCTTGAGCTGTTTCGAGCAGAAAAATAGCGACCGCAATCAGCATGACGCAGGCAAGAACAAAACGTCCAAAAGGGAGGATATGCGCCGTTACCTGATTCCGTTTATAGCGCAAAACCCAGACCATCATCACAGGCATTGCACCAAATAGAACCACAGCCGAAAATCCTCCAGCCATATTGAGCGCTTCAATAAAAATTCCCGGGTAGGCAAATGCGAACGCGAAGGGAGGGGCCAATGTCAAAAGAACGAGAAAAGCCCTCCCTAATCCGACTTTCGATATTTTAAGCCCGTCAGCTAGAAAATCGACCAGGCTGAGTGATTGAGCGAGAAAAGAGGTGATGATTGCGAAGAGGGCGAAGGCTTGCGCGATAGTATTAATCCACGATCTTCCGACGACAGCGCGAAGCGCCTCGGTCGCGGCTTCGCCGTGATCAAGTGCATGCATCAGCCCTTCGCGCCCTTTCAAGGGGATGATTCCGAGCATAACGGCTTCCCAAACCAAATAAATCAGAAGCGGGATGACGCTTCCAGCCAATACCGTGATGCGCAAACGCTTGACATCCCCCTTCATATACATCGCAATAGAGGGGATCATATTGTGGAAACCGAAGGAGATGATGAGCACAGGAAGGGCTGCAAATGCGTATCTCCACTGCTTTACGGCCAGATTTTCCGGATTGATATGTAGGCTACCGAGCAGGACGAGAATGAAATAGGCCGCAACAAGCCCGATCATCAGAAATCGATTAACGTAGTCGACCGGGCGCGTTCCGATATAAAGCACGAAGGCAAAAATTCCTGTGAACAAGAGGCTTCCGGCCCAGATCGGAAAGTCCATTCCGAAGAGGTCGGCGGTAATCGACTGCAAAATAGATCCGCTTGCTGCGATATAGGCGATGCTTAGCGAGTAGAAGAGGAAAAGAAAGAGGATCCAACAGAGGACTTTCCCCCCTTTTCCCAATGTTCTTTCGGCAATGGAAATCAGGCTAAGGTCATGCCCGATGGCTAGGTTTGCCTCAAGAAGGAGAAGCCCAGTTGAAGTCATGAAAGCCCATGCGAGGAGAAACATGAAAAGAGAGGGCGTGAATCCTCCAACCCCTGTGATGACAGGGAGAGCCAACATTCCTGCTCCGATGCAGCTGCCGGCGATCAGAAGAATACCCCCCAGTACGCTTCCCTCTTTAAGTTGAGAATGAATTGCTGCGCTCATTTATTTTTTCCTAAAAAAATTAATAAAAAGGAATAGAATAGAGGAATTTGGCGCTAGATGCACCAAAAATAGACGAATCGAGAAAAAAAGAAGTTGCTTGATTTCATGATAAAAAGCATACCATCTTTAATTTTTTTCTTCATGGCAAAACACTAATTTCCAACCATTTCCTCTTCTTGAAGAACTCTCATGCCTTTTGCGGGTCAAAGCTCGTCTCAACATTAAAGTCTTCTTTGCATTCAGAGGAGTTTAGGCAGCAGGTCTTGGGAAGTATTTTCCGCAACCGTTAAAAAAATATATCTTAGCCTCATAATCAATACCTATAATTCAAGCTAAGCTCCCCAAGAATCCTCCAGCTCAAATCGCTGTCGTAGCTCCCCTCGACGTTCGCTTGCAAATCAATGCAATTCCATTGCTTGGAAAAGCGTACTCCACCCAAACCATAAACAATAATGTTGTCAATTCCGTCGGAAAAACGCACTTGATCGAGAAGAAGTTGTCCTTTGACACGGTTCCCGTCGAATTGAAAGCGTCCGGCTGCACCTATATAGGGTTCGAAAATTCTTTCGCATAAGCAAAGAGGAAAGGCAAGCTCCCCGCGTAAAGTGAAAAGCTGGACGGAGCGCTCCCGGACATATAGGGTGCCGCCAATCTCTCGATACTGATAGTCGCGTGGAAAGAAGCCGGCATAACGCAGGGTGGAGGTGAAAATCGGGTGTCCGCAAAAATAGTCCAATTGACGGGCGTAAGTAATTTCTGGTGAGAGAAATACACCACGAGGTTCTTCATGAACGTCCCGAAAACGGCGTTCTTCTTTCAAATAGCCCGCTAAAAACGCGAACCCATAAAAGCTGCCGTCGCAAATACGCTCCCATGTTGTTCCGAAGAAAATGCTATTGGTATCAAAATTCGATTCTTCTGCGATGTTGATCCCTCCCCAGGAACCTCCGATGAAAAAGTTGAGATAGGCATCGCATGAGAGCGCGTAATTCACCCCTCCCAGAATTCCCCCGAATCCGTTTTCATAACGACTGCGTTCCCCACAGGATTTTCTCTTCCGATAGCTTCCAAAACCTTCGATCCACACGCTTCTTTCACTCTGATAGCGTGTAGCACTTAATCGATGATGGTAGATGCCGTTAAGGACTGCATCTGATAAGTCGGCCGTCAGGTCGCTCTGAGACCCAAAGGGAGCGGTCTGCGCAAACAAAGTCGAAACTGAAAGCAGAGCAAGCAAAAATATCTTCTTCATTGAATCGTCCATGTAACACTAAGAGATCTCAATAAATATAATGATAGGTGTGATTTGTAAAGAAAAAAAGCGAACTTCAGACTAGATGATCTTAAATCCCTTGAAGGATCTGCTGGGGTCTCTATACTCTGATTTTATCGATTCGATCCGCGCAAAACCGGAATCATTTTTTAAGTCCTCAAGAAGGGCCTCCAAAGATTCTTTGGGGCCTTGGGCATAGATTTCAACCGTCCCGTCAGGCAAGTTTTTCGTCGTTCCAGTCAGCCGGTGGCTCTCGGCGTAATCGACGACCGTCCACCGAAATCCGACTCCTTGAACGCGCCCGCGAATAATCGCATGCAATTCTTTTACCATGAAAATGCGAGTATCAATTCATACACTTCATCTAAAGAAGTAGCATGACTGACTTTCTTTCGCAACTCGCGAACGCCTGGAAGGTCTTTTAAATACCAACAGCAGACTCTGCGCATATCGATAAGCGCGCCATGCTCGGACTTATACTGCTTTGAGAAGGTGAAATGATCGAGAAGAGCTTGTCTATATTCCTCAGGCGAATGCTCTAGGGGAGATTCGCTCTTTAAAGCACGACGGATATCCTCTGCAATCCAGGGCTGTCCCATCGTGCCTCTCGCAACTAATACACCGTCGCAGCCGGTCTCGTCTAGGATGCGTAGCGCCGCCTCGGCGCTAAAGATATCGCCGTTCCCAATCACTTTGATCTTCCGTGCCGCTTCTTTGCATGCCTTGATGTGAGCCCAATTAGCCGGCCCGCGGTAGGCCTGCTCGCGGGTTCTTCCATGAACATATATAGTTTGCGCCCCCGCTCTCTCAGCGATTTGGGTGACTGCTTCAGCATTGATACTCTTCTCATCCCAACCGACACGCACTTTTAGGGTAACAGGGATTTTGACGGCAGCAACCATGTTCGAGATAATCTCACCGATCCTCCCAGGATCTTTAAGCATCGCCGACCCGCTGCCATCTTTCGTTACCTTGTCGACGGGACAGCCGCAGTTGAGATCGACAACATCAAACCCGAGGTCTTCAATAATTTTGGCTGCGGGTCCGGCTAGCTTGGGATCGCTTCCACAAATCTGCCCCCCAATTGGACGCATCTCGTCCGTATAATCGAGCATCCTGTAGGTGCCTGGGAGGTTGCGCAGAAGGGGTTCCATCTTGACCATTTCGCAAAACATCAGGTCGGGAAGATAACGTGCAGACATCCTTCTAAAGGGATAATCGGAGCAACCGGCCAGGGGAGCGTATACTATTTTAGGAAAATCTTTCATCGCAGCATTGTAAATAGTACCCCTTGGATCATCTGGAGGGCAAAAAAGGCGACCATGGGGCTAATATCGAGCATCCCTAGCGGAGGAATGATTCGTCGAAAAATATTTAGATAGGGGTCGGTATAAAAGGCGATGAATTGCATAAACCGGCTCTGGGCAAAGCGCGGAAACCACGAGCCGATCACCCGCGTAAGGAGCATGAAGGTATAGGATGTAAAAAGAATGTTTAAGAAATAGAGCAGCACGAGTAATTCTCAAAGAAATTCTCTTCAATTATACAGATCTTCCCATTCTTTTCCAGTTGAAAAATCGTATTTGTTAGTTTATAATCCTTCCTCAAACATCACAATTTATTTGATTTAGTATGTCTTTTTTACCCTCTTCTCCTCTATACGCCGGAATCGACGTCAACGGCAGCTCAGTGCATATCGCACGCATGCGTAAAACACGCAAAGGCTGGGAAGTGGCGGGTTTGAAAACCTATCTACCCGAAGAACTTGTCAATCCGCTTGACATCGGGATGAGCGTCGCCCCGATCTCTTCTCGAGAGACGCTTGTGCGCTCTTGTGAACTTCAGATCAAAAATGAAAAGGACATCAAAGCGGCCCTAGCCTTTCAACTCGAACCCCAGCTTCCCTACTCAGCGGAAAAAGCGGTAATTCAAGCACAGACAATAGAAAAAAAACCCGATCGCACGCTCTTAACCGCTTTTGCTGTCCGTAAGGATCATCTTCAAGCTCGATTGGAATCTCTCCATGAAAAAGGAGTCGAGCCTGAAATCGTGACTTGCGCGCCTTATGCCTTGGCTGCCTTAACAACCCTTTTTCCACAAACCGCCTCTCCGCAATTTCTCGTCCATGAAGGAGAAGAGGAGGTCACATGTATTTTGGTCGAAAAAGGAAAACTTCTAGCGGCACGCGCCTTCGATAAGAAATGCGAATTAGGAAGAGAAGTCGAGAAAACCATTCTCAGTTTCTCCTCCTCGCATAAGACAAAGGAGTTTGAAACGATTCTTTTGCTTGGCAAAGAGAATGACGAGATTCAAAAGGCAACGGGAAAAACAGTTTTATTCCCCTCAACCTCAACTCTCTCCCTTTCGGAAGAAGAGCTCGTTCGCTATGGGCTTTCAATCGGAGCCGCGCTTGCAGGAGAGGGGCTCGATTTTAGGCAGGGCGAATTCGCCTATCCGCACCGTTGGCGCCGCGTGAAAAAACCGCTGCTGGCATACCTCGCTCTCTCCGCTATTCTCGTCGGCTCGCTATTTGGATTCGGACAAATCGCTCTTAAACAACAAAAAGAGGCTGTTGAGCGCGCCTACTTCTCTCTGCTTGAAGGGGAAGGAAAGCTCTTTAACCGGGAAGAAGCGCCTAAAGCCCCTATCGACTATCTGCTCTCCTTGAATCAACTTGAAAAAGAGGTGGGATCCCGGCCCGATATCTACGCGCTTCTTCCCGGTGTTCCAAAAGTGAGGGAGCTCTTAGCCTGGCTTTCCGATCAACAATCGATCGAAGTTGAATCGATGAATTACGCAATGGTAAAACGTCCCGATTTCTCACACAAAAATGAGCGCTACAAGGTCAAGGTCGAGCTGGAGTTTTCAGCAAGAGATATCCGGGCCGCCAACGCCTTTCACGACCTGCTTCTCTCCCCTAGTAAATTCGTCGACCCAAAAGAAGAGGTTCAATGGACGACCATGAAAGGGCGCTATAGGACCACCTTTTATTTAAAAGACAAAACGCGGTATACCTGATGAAGAAATTCGCTCACTCCATCCCCTTCTCACGCCTTGTTCTCTACATCGTCCTGACGGGAATCCTTCCGCTCTTTTTCACAGGTTATTTATACACAAGAGAGAAAAATGAATGGAATGCGGTAGCTGACCGAATTATAGAGGTCCACAACCTATCCGAACAAAAAGCGCGTAAACAGTCGCTCAACAAAGCTGTGCGGAAAAAATATAGAGATGCCGACTATCTCTACCTTGACAACGAGATAGAGCCGCTACTCTTTTTGAAAAAAGAGCGCGAAGCGCTCGAGAACTTGATTCAAACCCCCTCTTTCACGGGCAACGAGGGGGCCGAGAGACGCTATGCTTTTCTTTTGGGAGAGGCCAACCGACTCAGGTTTACTGAGGGATCAGTCCATTCATGGGAGGGGGTGCAAGAGACGGCCGAAATTCAAGCCCACCCCGTGGAAGTCGACACATCCGATCTCAAAGAAATTTTAGCACGCATTGAAGGAAACCGTCCGGGCAAACCGCTCCTCCTGATCACGGATTTCAAGTTAAACAAAAAAGCACACCCGAATGGAAATCAAGTTTTCGAGCTTAATTTAAAACTTTTAAAACGTGAGTTCGTCCAATGAACCTAAAGCTCTCTACTCTTGCTCTCTGCATCGCCCTTTCCCTCTGCGGAACCGGATTTTGTAGAGTGAAAGCAGACCCGAACAAAATGACGAGCATCAACATCATTGATCGCAACGGAATGTCCGAGACAATCAGCTCAAAAGAGCGCTTGAGCGCATTTGAGAAAACCGACTTTCTCTCACCGCAACCCTACCAAAAAGTCCTCCGTGTCTTTGGAAGAAATAAAAAAGGGGATGTTCGCTCCTGTATTACAAGCTATCACCCCAATGGACAGCCCAAGCAATATCTCGACGCCCTAAACAACCGCGCTTTTGGAGGCTACCGCGAATGGTTTCCAAACGGCCAGCTTAAAATCGATGCTTGGGTGATTGGCGGAAACGCCGATTTAAATACGAGTGCAGAGCAGAGCTGGCTTTTCGAAGGGCGCAACCGCGTATGGAATGAAGATGGTATTTTGATCGCTGAAATTCCCTACTATAGAGGTGAGCTTCACGGGCAAGCCCTATACTACCACGATAACGGATCCGTTTGGAAAGTTACACCCTACTATAATGGGCTTCTCCACGGAACTCAACAAATCTTTCTCGATAATGGCACCCCTTTTCAAACAGTCGATTATAGAAGCGGCAAAAAAGAAGGCTTTTCCGTGCGTTATTGGGGAAGCATGCAAGTCGCTTATCAAGAAGAGTATACTGATGACCTTCTGATGGAGGCCCAATACTTCGATGCATATGGGAGGAAGGTCTCTGAAATTCGGGGCGGAAAAGGAGTGCGTGCCGTTTTCGGGAAAAACGAGCTGCAGGAGCTGCAGGAGTACGAGAACGGCATCCAAGAGGGCGAAGTGCGCGTTTTCGATGAATTGGAGCAGCTAATCCGCGTTTACCATGTGAAAAACAGCGTTAAACATGGTGAAGAGATCGATTATTTTCCTAATACCACCCAAACCAAACTCCTTCTCTCCTGGAACGATGGAGTTTTGCAGGGATGCATCAAAACATGGTATGAGAACGGCAACCCCGAAAGCCAACGCGAGATCAGCGCCAACAAAAAAAATGGGCTTCTCACCGGCTGGTACCGAAATGGCGCCCTTATGCTTGTCGAAGAGTACGACAATGACAAGCTTTTGAAAGGGGAATACTATCGCCTTGGCGAGAGTGTTCCGGTTTCCAAAATTGAAAGGGGGAGCGGGATTGCAACACTTTTTACCCCTGAAGGAACTTTTTCAAGGAAGGTCTATTATCAAGACGGAAAACCGATCGAGTAAAAAGACTCTGCGGGAAGAGCTGAAAAAGATTCGCGCCGGACTT
The DNA here is from genome assembly GCA_020831465.1 of Chlamydiales bacterium. Classification (GTDB taxonomy): domain Bacteria; phylum Chlamydiota; class Chlamydiia; order Chlamydiales; family JAAKFR01; genus JAJACP01. The sequence goes on along the minus strand of JAFIGI010000030.1, from coordinate 34,721 downwards.
TCGCACTTTCGGCGCGAAGAGGCTGCCCAAGACCTCCGCGATACCCTCCTTCCTTTTCTCGCCTCCTATAGCTCTGTGCTCTCTTTCGCAAGCCTTACAACGGAAATTGATACCTCACGGCTAAACCTCTTTTTAGCTTCGAAGAGCAAGCTCCTTCTTCCCAAAACAGAAAAGGGCTCTCTTAAAATCTATCATGTGAGAAGTTTGCAGGATCAACTTAAGAAAGGAGCCTTTGGTCTTTACGAACCGATCCCCTCAAAATGCGAAGAAGCATCTAAAATCGAAATTGCGCTCGTCCCTGCATTAGGCTTTGACCGCGCCAACCATCGGATCGGATATGGGAAAGGGTATTACGACCGTTTTCTTTCCACTCTCAACTGTCCGGTGATTGGGATTGGCTTTAAAGAGCAGCTAATCGACTCTCTACCTACCGAACCGACTGATATTCCTCTAACACACGTCGCCCTTTTTTAATCGGCTATCAGCTGAGTTTTAAACTGCGAGCGCCTGCCAAAAGACTTCGGGATCTTTTTTGAGAGCTCCTTCAACGCAAGCTTTTATCCCAAAGGCTGACATCGCAATCGCATTCACGACTCCCGCTACGGCGAGCAGAGGCCATATTCCCGAAGCAATCCCGGCTATTGCTAATGCGTCGATCAGAATGAAATTGAAAGCGGCTAATGATTTAATCGAGTCTTTTTGTTTGATCCCTATTCCCAACTCAACGAATTGAAAACCGATATCGGCAGCCAGTGAAATGACAACAAAAGGATCACACCCTATTCCTATTCCGGCTAATCCTAAAACCTCGAAGGCAAGCCGCATTATCAAGAGCGGAAGCAGCTTCTCATTTTTATCGGCACTGTTGACACATTGAGTCGAAATGATGAGACATGCTGCAAGATGAAGGGAAAGGCTGGCGTGCCAGCTTATGGGTGGAATTAGGGAAATAACCGAACAGGCGATCGCAACGATCACCATCGCTCTTTGGATATGATTCACAGATTTTTGACAGCAGGAACCCTCATTTTGAACTGAATTTAAAATAGGTTCTATTTCTTTTGAACGCAAACTACTCCTCACACTAAAAGCAACCTAATATTTTAAACGAAAACTAAAAAAACTAAAACCCTAAGCTAATTTTTAAATATTTTCTAGATCGAATTTCCTTAAGACTATTTTCCGCTTTTGCTATCATCCGCCAAAAACCAAAGAGGAGTTAAATTATGGAATCTTCTGATGAACGAAAAAAGGCGCTCGAAGCTGCCGTCGCACACATCGAAAAGCAGTTTGGCGAAGGCTCGATCATGACCCTCGGCAAACATTCGGCAACTCGAGAAATCTCCGTTATCCGCACAGGAGCCCTCACTCTGGATATCGCTCTCGGAATCGGAGGCGTTCCACGAGGAAGAGTTATCGAAGTCTATGGCCCCGAGTCCTCAGGTAAATCGACGCTGGCGACCCACATCGTCGCAAACGCCCAAAAAAAGGGTGGCTTGTGCGCCTATATCGACGCGGAGCACGCTCTTGATCCGGCTTATGCCGCGCGGATCGGCGTCAATATAAATGAGCTGATGATCTCCCAACCCGATTGCGGAGAGGATGCCCTCAATATCGCTGAGATGCTTGCCCGCTCGGGTGCCGTCGACCTGATTGTCGTCGACTCTGTTGCCGCTCTTGTACCTAAAAGCGAGCTTGAAGGGGAGATGGGCGATACGCATGTCGGCCTACAAGCCCGTATGATGTCTCAAGCTCTGCGCAAACTAACAGCCACTCTTTCACGCTCAAAAACCTGCGCCATTTTCATCAACCAGATAAGGGAGAAAATCGGCGTGATGTTCGGCAATCCCGAAACGACGACCGGGGGCCGTGCGCTCAAGTTTTACTCCTCGGTCCGCCTCGATATCCGCCGCATCGGAGGGATTAAAGGAAGCGACTCCACTGATGACATGGGGAACCGCGTGAAGGTGAAAGTCGCGAAAAACAAGCTGGCACCTCCTTTCCGCACGGCCGAGTTCGATATTCTCTTCAACGAAGGAATCTCTTATGAAGGGACGGTCCTAGACCTGGCGGCCGAGAAAGGAATTGTGGACAAGAAGGGGGCTTGGTACAGCTATGATAACAACCGCTTAGGGCAGGGGCGCGATGCGGCGCGAGAGGAGTTGAAGAAAAACCCCCAGCTCTGCTCGGAGATCGAAAGAAAGGTTCTAGCCTGCTACGGCATGCTCCCTCCACAAGAGGCGGCTAAAGCGGCGGCAGATAAAAAAGCGGCCGAGATGGCTCAGAAGAAAGAGCCTGTGGGCGTTTGAGCGACGCGATTTTCGATTAGAGCGATGAGCGATAGGAGCTCCGGCGAATCGAGCCGGAGCTTTTTTAATGCAACCTTGACTGCGCTAAGCTCCTCTGAGAGGAGGCGGAGAGCTTTTTCACACCCCACCACACCCGGAAAGTTGACTTTGCCCTCATCTTGGCGGATGTCGAGAAAATCGTCGCTAATCTGAAAGGCCCTTCCGAAATGACGGGCTGCCCGTTTGACCCATTCGAGAAGGCCGGGGTCTCCCCCCCCGAAAAGCCAGCCGAAAACAAACGAGATCTCGAAGAGAGTTCCCGTTTTTTTATCGATTATCTCTAAAACAGCAGCCTCGCTGAGTTCCGAGGGAAAGAGATCGCAGTACTGCCCACCGGTTGCCCCAAAAATTCCTGTATTGAAGGCCACGTTTTCAAGGGCAAGGGGGATTAAATGCTCTTGGTTGAGCTTTTGGCCGTTTAGGCGGATCCGATCATATCCGGCAGCGATCAGCGCGTAGGTGGCAAGGATTGCCGTCGCTTCCCCATAGGCTTTATGAACGGAGGGGCTTTCACGCCGCATATCGTCATCATCCATGCAGGGGAGGTCGTCCGCTATCAAAGATGCTGTGTGAAAATATTCCACAGCCAAAGCCGCATCGGTCACATCCCATCTACGGTCAAGAGAGTCGGCGACAATATGGACGATTGTGGGACGAAAGCGCTTTCCTCCGTTTTTGAAGGCATATTCGATCGCGTCGCGCAAAAGGGTTTTAGGGCCGAACGTAGAGACGCTCTCGAAAAGAGCCTCATTAATAGGATGTTGATAACGGGCTAAAATTTCGGTGAATGATTCCATCAGTGAACCATCATAACATTCTCGGGAGCTTTCACAACACAACTTTTTGGGACCACCCCGCGTATAGCAGCGCAAGGCCCAAGGGCGCTTGCTGGTCCCATGAGTGTCCCGGGATTGGTCACGGAATTGCATCCCGTTTGTGCGCCGTCTCCAAAAATCGCCCCGAACTTCCTGAGGCCGCTATCAAATCTTTTTTCCCCATCGATTATTGGAACGGTTTTCCCGTCAAAACGGAGGTTGGCACACTTGGTTCCGGCACCGAGATTTGCCCTATTCCCTAAAATTGAATCACCCACATAGGCAAAGTGCCCCGCTTTGGCCTTGTCAAGAAAGATGGCGTTTTTGACTTCGGTGGCATGGCCGATTATGCATCCGTTCCCGGCGATCAGATTTCCGCGGATATATGCTCCGTGCCGGATTTCGCATTTTTCACCGATTATGCAGGGACCCTTGATATACGCTCCGGCCTCTACAATCGTCCCTTTCCCTATCGAAATTTTCTCGGGATTAATCAAAAAGGCGCCGGTTTCGACGAACCCCTCGATTTTTCCCAGAGGGCACGTAATGAGATAGTCTCCGATTTTTTTAAGCGCTTCCCAAACGGGAGCCTCCACATCGAAGATGGAGGCGTGTTTAAAATAGGCGAGATCGAAGAATAACGAGGGGCCGTAATCGTGCATAACCTTAACTTATACAGGCATCCCTCAATTGCGGAAAAGGAGAATATAGGTCTATTTAGCCTTCTTCTTCATAGAGTGTTGTGGGAATGTTGATAAACCTTGCTTCTTGAGGGAGGAAAGCCTTGTTTACACTCTGTTGATCCCTTTAACATAACGCTCCCTTCATCAACAGGGGGCAGTTTTCGACAAAGTTATCAACCCGTTATCAACCTATGTATCGACACTATTTCCACATTAATAGTAAAATAAGGATATGTTTCATAATAAAAGAGTTGATTGTAACAATTTTTTTATGCAGCAGGCGAAGAGCTCAAAGCGCACAGCAGGGGAAATCGCCTGCGCGCTTTGGATCATCGCCTCTATTGGCGCTATGGTTGCCGGCGGGATCGGATGGCTTCCGGCCTACGCAACATATGCAGGGTTCGGCGCTCTCGCCTTAGGATTGGTCGTGCTTGCAGCCCTATTTCACTGCAAGTCGGATCCAAAGCCCGTTGTCCTCTTAGACCCTACTCATCGGCGCAAAAATTCAACTACAGTATCGACTCCTCCTCCTCCTATTTTCACAAAAGAGGTGGTAGGTAAGGACTCCGCAAGTGCTCTGATTCCTTTCTATTCAGGAAAAGGAGAGGATGCTGAAGGGAGGAATTTGGAGTTTATTCTTAGTCAAACCGATCCGTGGCTGGAAGCTACACACAACTTTATTCAGTGGCTTTTTCCGGCGTTCGAACCTAGTAAATTTAACTCCAAAGCGCCCTTGTTGACTACAGAGCTCCTTGGAAGGATGAAATCCGATGGAACCATAATAAAAAATGTCCTACGCGCATTTGACAGAATGCTTACCTTTTACGGGCTTCAGTGCAGCGAGGAGGGTATAGTTAGGAGTGAAAACTGGGAAGAGCGAAAAAAGAACTGGGTAACTTCAGGGAATCATAATTACCTGCGCATCACACGCATTCTCAATTTCATGAATCTGATGGGCTTTGAGCAAGAGGTTTCTGCTTTTAAACAACAGCTCCTCACTATAGCTAACGAGAACCCGTACCAGGTCACTGATAAAACAGTTGGATTTTGGACAAAAATCTAAAAAACTCTGGTTAGAATTTTCATTTTTCTGTTTGATCGGAATTTCAATGAGAAGAAATTGAGGTTCCATTGATACGCCTTCTTTTAGCGATTGGAATTTTGGTCGGCTATATAGCGGCACTAGGGTTTATTTATCTAGGCGTTGTTGTCGCTTCGATCGGATTTTTGCCTGCTATGATCGGCTCGATCTTAATTTGGGCTTATGTTCTTTATACAGGCCTTATATTTCTTGAAGTTTGTGCGCTAGAGCCTTTAGGTGCAAATATTCCGTCTCTTTCTAGGAAATATTTTGGGCCGATTGGTGGGGCTGCAAGTTCGACGATCTTTCTCTTGCTTCATTATGGATATAGCACCATGTATTTCATTTTCGGTGCTTCGCTTATATTTGGAAATCTCCAGCCTCTGATTGGAGATATCCCTGTCTACCAGAAAAACTTAGCTCTCTTTCTTCTCTACGGCTCATTCCTTTTCTTGGGTTTTCGTTTTTCTGTCTTTGCTAATTTTCTATTTGCATGCGGTCTGATTGGATCTCTGATCTTATTTTTCTCATTTGGAAGTCTTCCTTCTCCACATGAGATTCTGTTTACCAACTGGATCTATCTTTTTTTGGGGTTTTCCGGGTTGTACGACATTTTTTTCTACCAAAGTGTAGTCCCTCTGGTCCTCTCTTTGCTTAAAGGAAACTGGAAACACGCGAAAGTTGCGATATGGATCGGAACGCTTATTCCACTTGTGCTCTATTGGTTATGGGTTTGGTTGATCGTCACTCCAGAGGTGGAACTTGGATTCATACAAGCATTTGAAAATTATGAACCCTTCATCGACGATCTGAGAAATTTTTATACCCATTTTATGGCAAGACGAGGTCTGGAACTGATTCCCTTTTTCGGATTTTGCGCCGGGCTCTTGACAACGGGCCTTTCAAGTTTCCATTTTTTTTCCGATCTTTTTCGTAAGCTAGAAATGAAGGCGCCTTGGAGAAAAAGAGCCCTAATTTCAGTTCTTATTGCCTTTCCTCCTGCCCTTTTAAGCATGCTTCCTGAAGAGCTTATTAGGAAAATAATCACTGGGTATGAGAATTTTGGAGAGGTCGCCTTAGGGGCTGCGATACCCCTTTTATTTTTCTGGTCAGCGCGCTATATCCACAAAAATCCGGCCGCGAACAAGGTTTACAGCAACAAAAAACTCATAGTCTCTCTCATGATATTGACGGCTTTTTTCTTTTATATCCAAGGCGTCGGCCTTTTGAACATCATTCAGTGGTAGCTTCGGGCTTTTTATACCAATAATCGAAAATAAATGCTTAAATTAAGGTTGGAGAATCGGCTAGATTTACAAGAAAGAACATTCTTCATTATTTGTCCTCAGCTCGACTCCAATGAAAAATTTCTTTTTTTGGGTTTCAACACTATAGTCCATTTCGGGTTCCTTTTCTCAAGGTAAAGGAATCTGGGTGAGAGGATTCGAACCTCCGCCCCCTTGCACCCCATGCAAGTGCGCTACCAGGCTGCGCTACACCCAGGTTCTCAGATCGAGGTCAATCCTTCAAATTGAAATTCGCTCTTTTGAAACTCTTCCACGCCGATTCGCGCGCAAGCCTCAATGATATTCTCAAGAGGGTCGCCGGGGTCGACGTCGGCTGCGTCCAAATCGACGGCTATGGTTGCAGTGAACGTCGTGCCGTTACGGATGCCTTTCACCTTGAAGTTGGCAAAAATGCCCTCTTTATTTTTGGAAATATTTTTAAAACGAACGAGATTATTTTCAGCTAGATCTTTCATAGGTTCAGAAGTCTACCACTTTGACTTATACCTGACAAGGGTGTATGGTGTTTTTTATGAAACCACCGCCGCAAATCGAAAAGAGCTGGGCCGAAGCGCTTCAGGAGGAGTGGAAAAAGCCCTATATGGATAACTTAGCTCAGTTCCTTGCAAGAGAACGGAGCTCTGGAGCTTCTGTCTATCCACCTAAACAGGATGTGTTTAACGCTTTCAACCAGACGTCGTTGGAAGGAGTGCGGGTCGTGATCATCGGGCAAGACCCCTACCATGGGCAGGGCCAAGCGCATGGATTGAGCTTCAGTGTGCCACGCGGTGTGCGTCAACCTCCCTCTCTCAAAAACATTTTTAAAGAGCTTCAAGATGATCTTGGAATTGAGCCTCCCAACCATGGCAACTTGGAAGAGTGGGCCAAGCAGGGCGTATTGATGCTGAATGCGATTTTAACCGTTCGTGCCGGGGAGCCGCGCTCCCACCATGGGAAGGGGTGGGAAGAATTCACCGACGGGGTTGTACAGGTCTTAAACGCGCGCCTTGATCCTGTAATCTTTGTCTTGTGGGGAAAATCGGCTCAGGATAAATGCGGAGCGCTTGCTTCCCACCACTATGTTTTGACCGCTTCTCATCCCTCTCCCTATTCTGCGCATAGCGGTTTTTTTGGATGCCGCCACTTTTCAAAAATTAACGAACTGCTTAAAAAGCAAGGAAAGCAACCTATCAACTGGGCACTGTCATGAATCAAGAAATATCCGGTCTTCCAAGTTCCAGCAGATTGACTTCAAAACCGCGCGCTTCAATGAAAGCGGCCGAGCAGCCGAAAGGGATCGAATCTTCTAAAGAATTAGGTGAATTAAAGCAATTCGAAGTTGAGATGGAGCAGATCAGCCGCGGTTTTGCCCTAGTCAAAGAAATCCGCAACTCGCTCGAGAAGGCCCTCAGAGATCTTTCATAGAGTTTGTTTTTTCAACTGATTCTGCTAAAAAGATCAGCTAATCCGCATATCCTCAACTTGGCGAAAAACAAAATTTCCAAAAGCGAAGGACCTAGAACTTGTGTAGCACAGCTGCGACGCCAAGGGTTTCGTAGTTGGAGGCACAGCGGGTCACGAAGACGCCATCGCGCATGAAGCCTCCAACAGCCAATTGATAATCAGAAATTTGCTCTGAACAACGCGTATAAGTTACGGGGATATTGCTATATAGGCTTTCTCCAGAGATCATAAAAGTTACAACGAGAAGAACGGACGCTTCTAATACCTTCGGCATCTCACAACCGATTTTAATTACAAGAGCTATATGTTCATCAATAGATAAATTTCGACTTTTTTTTAATATGTTATTTGTGATTATTATTCGATACGTTTTATCAATTGAAATATCTCCTATTTCTCTTATAATATGATCTGAAATATTTCTAAACTGAGTTCTCTCCTCCATTTTAGATGTCGATCTTGCAAGCTCCAAAAGCTTTTTAAGTGTAAGACCTTTTGGAATTGTCAATAATGTAATTCCTGCATCTCCTTCTATCGGAAGAGATGAAAGGTGTCTTTTTAGGTTCGGAATCGTTTTACGTTTATCAAGTGAAGGAGCATCTGTAACATCAAGTCCAAAGGAAGAGATATCGAAATGGGTGACCCAATCTGATTCATCAAAAACTTTTAGTAAGGGAGAAATTCTCTTTAAATCGAAAGCATTCCATAGGCAGCTGTCAGATGCTAATCTTCTAAATTTTCTACTAATCTCGCCACATTTTGCCAGTTCAACAACACTTAAGTAGGTAAATATTTTAATAATAATATCTAGAGGCTGTTGACTAAATAAATCTCTATCTTTAATTTCTTCAACTGTTTCCTTATCGGAAGGAAAAGGTGACCAATTAGTATTTACAGAATGCATCTCAAAAGTCTATGTTTTGATAAAATATTTTTCAACAGATTCTGCTATAACTATGGTACCTATAGTACATGCGAAATTATCCCTTCAAAGGGCATTATTGGGTGCGGTTACGCCAAATTTAAGAGCGGTCTATCTCGATGTATAGCAGAATCAGTTGAAAAAATTGAAAGACTTGATTTTCCTGAAAAAATACCTGTTCGAGGTCGTTTAGTCTACCTAAGGAAAGAATGATCTTTAGTACAGCTTCTTAGAGATCTTTCATAGACTCTGTTTCTTTCTGCGCGAGGCTTTCAAAGGTGATTAACATTTTTTCGAGCGCCTTTGCTCGATGGGAGACTTGGTTTTTTAGCAGCTCACCTAGTTCGGCAAAAGTTTGATTGTAGTCGTGTTTGATAAAAAGGGAGTCGTACCCGAACCCGTTTCCGCCCCTCTCTTCTTCAGTCACCATCCCTTCGCAATACCCTGTGACGGTCTTTCGGACGCCTTCAGGAGAGGCTAGGACGATGCAGCACTCGAAGTAGGCGAAACGTCTTTCCCCTTTAAGACCCTCCATTTCTTTTAGCAGCTTCTTTCGGTTATCTTTATCGGAAGCCCCTTCGCCTGCGTAACGCGCGGAATAAATTCCCGGCGCCCCGCCAAGGGCGGGAACAACAAGCCCGGAATCATCTGCTAGCGTCCATTTTCCAAAAGCCTTTGCGGCTCTCTCGGCTTTCAAGTGGGCATTCGCTTCAAAGGTTTCTCCTGTTTCCGGAGGGGGAGCATAATCGGGAAAATCCAAGAGAGAGTAGATATCGTACTCCTTCAAGTGTTTCAAGAGTGTGCGGATTTCCCGGATCTTATGTCCGTTTTGTGTTGCGACGACTAAATCCATCTAACTTAAATAACTTTTAATCCCTTTAACTGTATAGTGTTCGCCTTGAAAGTCAAATGATTCTCCCTCCTTGTGGCCAATCATGGCTTGTGCAAGTTTCGATTGGAAAGAGAGGACGTGTTGGTCAGGATCGGCATCCCAAGGCCCTAGCAATGTATAGGTAATCTTTTTCCCTTTGGAATCCATAAGGTTGACAATAGCGCCAACGCTAACCTTATCAGTGGCGATATCTTCTCTAGTGAGAATCCGCGCCTTGTTAAGCTGCTGGGTAAGGGTTTTGAGCTCAGCCTGAAGACGGGAGCGCCTTTCCAGAGCGTATTTGTATTCGGCATTTTCCCGTAAATCCCCAAGTGCACGAGCGGCCTCGATCTCACGCGCATTGTCGACAGTCTCGACAGTCCCGATGTGCTGGATCCGTTCTTGAATTTTCTGATATCCCTCCTGAGTGGTCCAAATCACTTCAACTTCTTCTTTTTTTTCTTTTTTCTTTTTGCCTAGCTCCGGACGCACGACTTCGGCGAGATTTTGAAAAATCCGCAAATCATGCTTGGTGAAACTTTGACATTTGCTTGCTAAGAGAAGAAATTCCCTCAAATACTCCACGCTTGCCCCCTCGATCATTTTGCGTACGACGGCGTAGCGTTTTGCGAGAAGAAGCTGGTGTATCTTCTTTGCGAGTTCTCTCTGTTCGGGTTTATCTTCGACGAAATGGAGCATAATCAGCAACGCTTCGAAAAAATGGTACCGGCCGATTTGATCGGAATAAGGAACTTCGTCTCCCGAGGCAATTTTTTGGAAATACCAGAAAAAGGCTTCCGGATAGAGTGTCATTTTATTTAGTAACTCATGGATCTTCTCTTTCAAGAGGCCTTGTGTACCGGAGTCAGAGTCGAGCTCTTTAAAAATATAATCTCGGATCGGCCCTTGTGAAATGGTAAAAAGGAGGTGGAGAAAAATAGTACCCCAGTCTGAGCGGTGCGCACGGAGAACTGTCAACGTCCGTTTTTTGAAAGCGACGATTTCGATTAAGTTCAAAATCGTTTCGATGTTTTCAATTTGCTTGATTAAACTGGCCGAAGCATCAGGGAATTCGCTCGGAAAGATCTCTTCCAGAAGGTAGGTGATCTGAATTTTCCTGCTGATGCTCATATCAGGAGCTCTGTCATCTTCTTCCAGCCCCTCCAGTAAAAGTGTTTTTATCTGCTGCTTGAGTTCCAAGTTTTTCAGAACTTCGGGGAAATCACGCGTAAAATTATAGATCACCTGGATCTGCTCATCGATCCCTTTGGTCTCTTTCAAGGCATCTTTGAAGCGGACTTCGTGCGGGACCCCTTCCTCGCGGAGGATAAAGGCTTCTCTCGCTGTTTTTGGGGATTTGATTTTCACATCTTTTTTGATTTTCGCCCGTGCGGCTCCCCACCATTTCTGCCAGTCGCTCTCGGGGATTACAAGCTCGCAAAGTTCCTCTTTGATCTCTTGGGCGGTTTTTGGCCCTAAGTCCTTTAAAAGAAGTCTGATTAGAAAAATAGGATCTTCTTTTCCCTCCTTTTCAAGCGCGTCGGGATTGCCGAAGCGGCGTGAGAGGAAATGTTCTGAAGGAAGGGGAATTAGGTTTTTGAAAGCGTTATCAAAAGAGAGATCTTTTAAAGCTGTAATTCCCTCGAACTCAAGGACTACGTGTTCGCGTAAGATAGAGATATCCATGACTTCTCCAACACCCCATCCGCCCGAGTGGAAGACGAATTTGCCTATATCCATATGAGTTAGAAGTTCATAGTTGGAGATGGCTCCCTGAAAAGAGCGGCGGGTAAGCAATCCCACAATGCGGAGTTTTTCGTTAAAATGTTTGTCTTCTCCGTAGCGGCGTTTGAGAAAATCGGTTGCAAGATCGGCGAGGAGGGGGCTATTGGTGGTCTGCAGATCGAGCACGAGGCGGAGGGTTTCTCCTGATTTGACGGGGTCTTCAATCTTTTGCCATAGAGTAAGAACGGTTTCTGCGAACTGACCGAACGTTTGTGAAAGAGTCGAATTTTTAATCACTCTTAAAATATGATTCAGCTCATCAGCGTCGGTATGGTCAGCCATACAATATTCTTCCCAGAGGCGCAGGAAATTTGCCAGCTTTGCGTCCTCAATGAGAAGGGTAAACTCCTCTAAGTAACTCATTCTTATGTCCCTAATTTATGCAGTTTTTGATGAAAAATATACATCTCTCAGAAAAAAAGAGCAATAAAAACTTGATAAATGTTTTTTTATATGAAGTTGGAATAATGGGCTTACAAATTAAAATTTTCGCTGTAGAATGGAGATAGTATGAACCTATCCCAAAAAAGTTAACGAATCGGGGGAGCAATGTCAGAGAGTGAAGAGGAAGTGCGCAAAGCTTTGGAAGATGTTCTTACCATGTACGATATAAAGCTTGAAGAGGAGCCTGAGTCGGAAGAGGATGCTAAACAAGAGCGCTTTGGCGACTATTCCGAGATCATCAACAAGACGCAGAAACGCCTCGATGAACTAAATGAAAAAGCCGAAGAGATCTACCAACGTACAGGGATGAACCGCGAACAGTTGGAAGCTTACGCTTCGAATCCGAACAATTTCTCGAAAGAGCAGTGGGAAGCGCTTCAGAAAGTCAAAGATGCGTGTGAAAAATACAAAAGAGAGGCTCGCGCGCGAATCGGAGAGGAGCAATTTGAGAAGAGAGCGGAAAAGCCAAGGAAAAAACAGCCCGGCCGTTTCGCAAAGAAAAAACACTGGATCCCGCTTTGATTTTGGTTATAATCCCCCAACATGAAGATTGTCGTGAAAAAAGGGCTCGACGTGCCTTTGGAAGGGAAGCCTGAGGGTCCTGTTCGCGACCTGCCCAAGCCAAAGCAAATCGCCCTAAACCTTGATCCGTTCGATAAAACGCGTTTCAAAGTGCATGTGAAGGCAGGGGAAAGCGTTAAGATCGGTCAACCTTTGGTCGAGAGCAAATCCCTTCCCGGCCAAATGTTTGTCTCTCCGGCAGGAGGGGTGGTCAGCGAAATCCGGCGCGGTTTGAAGCGGCGCCTTCTCGATATTGTGATCGACTTAGATCCGCATGAACTTGACTTCGAGCGTGAGAAGTTAAGTCCGGTCGCTTCTCGTGAAGAGATTCTCGACTTTTTTATGCGCTCGGGGATTTTTCCCCATATCCGAATGCGTCCTTTTGATTTGGTGGCCGATCCGAAATATGAACCACGCGCCATTTTTGTACGGGCAATCGAGACGCTCCCCTTCCTCCCCTCCGCTGAGATGCAGGTCGAGGGAAATGAAGTTTACTTTCAAGCCGGACTTGACACGCTTAAAAAGCTGACAAGAGGGAAGCTGCATCTTGTTTATAAAGAAAACTCAGATTGTAAGGCTTTTAGCCAGGCGCAAGGAGTGGAAAAGCACACCGTCTCCGGCCCTCATCCTGCAGGCACCTCGTCTCTTCATATACACAAAATCGACCCAATCAAAAATGCCAACGATTGTGTGTGGACCTTGTCTGCAGTCGATGTCTTGACCGTTGGAAAAATGGCGCTCGAGGGGCGTTATTTTACAGATAGGATTCTTGGCATCGGAGGAAACGGAATCATCGAAGGAAAGACTGGTTTTTTCCGCGCACGTGCAGGCTTTCCAGTCAATGTTTTAATTGCAGATCGGCTGACGAACAACCTTCTTCGTTTTATCACCGGTGACCCCCTTACGGGGACCAAAGTCGACACGCATGATTTTGTGGGATTTTACCAAACGGCGTTCACGGTAATTCCGGAAAATACCGAAAGGCAATCTTTTCATTTTCTCCGCCCCGGCTTTGATAAATTCACCGCGACGCGCGCCTATTTTACCGGCCACATAAAACCTCCCGAAAAGGGCTATCCTTTCTCAACGAACCAACACGGAGAAGAGCGTGCTTTTATCGATAGTAGAGTTTACGACCGCGTGATGCCGATGCGGATTCCGACCGTGCATCTGATCAAAGCGATTCTCTCAGAAGATTTTGAGCTCGCCGAGAGTTTGGGTTTGCTGGAAGTCACAGCCGATGACTTCGCCCTTCCCACCTTTATCTGTCCTTCCAAAATCGAAATGATTCAAATCGTCAAGGACGGCTTATACGCCTATTCAAAAGAAATGGGGCATTAAGGCATTCTTCCCTTCTCATGAGAAGGATTCTGTTACCTCTTTTACTTTTGCTCCCCTCTCTTCTGCCAGCCGATCAGTCGCTTGACGAACTTCTGCGCGCGCTTGAGATCGCGGCATATTGGGACCGGAAGCTCGAAGAGCGCTTTCCCTCCACCTTCAACCACATCCTCTCCACAGGGTATTTTGTGACCCATTCAGCGCGCATGACAGAAGAAGGGGAGATGGGCATTGGAATGGCCCGCGCGCCCCCTTACTTAAACATAAATGGGCGGATACAGCCCTTTTTTTTTCTTGAATTTACTGCAAACTATCGAATTTTTCGCGGATGCGAAGACCCCTCCATCGGGAAGTATGGTTTCGGCGATTACGCTGACCGAGGCGCCAATTTCAAAGCGGCAATCGTCACACCTGAGCAGAGCTTCTACCGCCTTCCCGGAATTGCCTTTGGAATCGACGATTTCATGGGCTCGAAAAAATTCACCAACTATTTCATTGTAGGGACGCAAGTTTGGCCTGACTGGGGCTTTGAGATTAGCTTCGGCTGGGGCAGCGGCACTTATAGAAATGGACCCTCCAAAGGGTTTTTTGGTGGCTTCAACTTGTTTCCATTTATTCAATGTAACAAATGGATCAAAGGGCTTGGAGTGGCCGCCGAAATCGACCCGACAAACTATTCCGAGGATCCACATCCTAAAGGAAGGATCTCTCATACCCCGATTAACTTCGGAGCTAAATACAACTTTTCCAATATTTTCGAGCTATCAACCAGCTGCATCAGGGGCGACGCGTTCGCCGCTGCAGGTTCGCTTCACTACAATTGGGGGAAATCGCGGGGGTTTATCCCCAAATTTGGCGATCCGTGCATCTATTCCGCCCCTGTCGACCACCACCCTCTCGGGTGCTTCCGCCCCCCCGAAGTGATGGTGCAGAGCTTGAGTTATGCACTAGAAGACCAAGGGTTTCAATTGACTCGAGCTTGGGTGGATTGCTCAACACTCTGGTTGCGTTTGATCGTCTGCCGATACCGCCAAGAAGAGGTTGTTCGCTGCCGCCTGCAGCAGATATTAGCCGCTCTGACTCCCTCGAATATTCAGACTGTCGTTGTCCAAATTGAGTCAAACGGCCTTCTCTGTCAACAATATGTTTATGAGAGAGAGTTTCTTTTGCGTTATGCGGATCATTCTTTGACTCAGTTTGAAATGGAGATCCTCTCGCCGCGTGAAGAGGCATCTCCCTGCCCTCCTGCCGATTTGATTTTTCACCGTCGCTGCGATTTGTGGCGCGCGCATTTAAGCCCGCGCATGGAAAACTTTTTCGGAAGCGTCAAGGGAAAGTGGAAGTATGATTTTGGACTTAAGCTAAAATTGGAAGGTTTTTTACCTTACAATTGGTTTTACGAGATCCAGGTGAGCAATACCCTCTTCTCGAATATTCGCGACTTGGGAGATTTCGATCTCTTCTTTCCCTCGCAACTCCCCAACGTAGCGACCGACTTTATCCGCTACCGCCAGTCTCACGCCCTCTCTTGGGACAGGCTCTACTTGCAGAAAAGCTGGAATTTCGGTTGCGGCTATTTTGGACGTCTCTCGGGGGGCTATTTTCAAGTGAACTACGCAGGGATTGCGGCTGAAGCTCTTTGGTATCCGGCCCACAGTTATATCGCGATAGGGTTGGAGGGAGCCATAGTCAAAAAGCGGAAGTACACAGGATTAGGCTTTCAATCGGAAATCCGTCATTTCGA
This sequence comes from Chlamydiales bacterium, assembly GCA_020831465.1. GTDB lineage: Bacteria > Chlamydiota > Chlamydiia > Chlamydiales > JAAKFR01 > JAJACP01. The sequence goes on along the minus strand of JAFIGI010000030.1, from coordinate 19,379 downwards.
GGGAAAGAGACCCGTTTTCAGCCCCTGCACAACGTTTCAGCAATATTTTCTCGATTTTTATATGGAGTTTCCTGATCTAAGGATCTTTATCAAGGCGAGCCTTGGACAATTTCTAGCAGGTGACAAAGGGGTTCGGCTCGAGCTTACGCGCTATTTTGAGAATGGAATCCGGCTAACGGGATGGATCACCTATACCGATGCCCACGACAAAATTCATGAGAGGAATTATTACGACCGCGGGATCGCTGTCGAAATTCCATTCGATTTTTTCTTCAAGTGCAGCAGCCGCAAGATTTGGAGTTATGGAATGGCAGCATGGCTGCGCGACGCCGGCTACTCGATTTCAACAGGAAGGGAGCTCTTCGAGACTCTCAACAGAGAGCGTCGGTGATCAGGAGCTGGGCAATTTTGGGGGCCGCGTAAGTGAAGATCATGTCGGCCCCTGCCCGCTTGATGCTGAGCACGCTTTCCAAAAGGGCGCGATCGCCATCCAGCCAGCCGTTTTGCGCTGCTGCCATCACCATCGCGTATTCTCCGCTTACATGATAGGCTGATATAGGGAGAGAAGTTGCTGCGCGCAATTTGGCGATTATGTCCAAGTAGGCCAAGGCAGGCTTTACCATTAGGATATCGGCTCCCTCCATCTCATCCAAACGCGCTTCGATCAACGCTTCGCGGCTATTTGCGGGATTCATTTGATAGGTTTTTTTATCCCCAAATGAAGGGGTTGAGCCAAGGGCCTCTCGAAAGGGACCGTAAAACGCCGAAGCATATTTAGCGGTATAGGCATGGATCCCCACATCGGAAAATCCATTCCGATCAAGCGCCGCCCTAATCGCTCCCACGCGCCCATCCATCATGTCGCTGGGAGCGACCATATCAACCCCTGCCTCAGCCTGAATGAGCGCCATTTGCGACAAAATTTCCACAGTTTCGTCGTTCATAATCTCCATTTCCGAGTTCACAAGCCCGTCATGGCCATGAGAGGTGTAAGGGTCAAGAGCAATATCGGTGATGACACAGAGCTGTGGAAAGTGCCTTTTAATCGCCCGTACAGCCTGCTGTAGAATCCCTTGAGGATTGAGTGCTTCGCTTGCTGCCGGGTTTTTTAACTCTTTAGGGATGATGGGAAAGAGCGCGATTCCAGGAATTCCGAATTCGAGAAGACGTTCGGCTTCCTTTATCAACAGATCGAGAGTCAGCCGGCAGATTCCCGGCATACTGGAGATAGGATCTCTGATCCCAGATCCCTCTACAACAAACTGAGGATAAATTAGATCGGAAGTGGAAAGCCGCGTTTCCTCGACTAGAGCGCGTACGGCTGCACTTTTTCTGTTGCGCCGCGGCCTGTAAAGGAGAAGAGGGGTAAGGTTCGTCTTTATTGTCATATTCAACTCCGTGTGAAGAAGAGATTCTTTAAATCTATTATTTCTCCTCTTCTTCATATACTGTGGGAATGTTTGTAAACCCCTATTTTCTCTCAGCTCTGAATTGTTAATAACCTGTCGATAAACTGTCGAAAAAAACGAAGTTTTCGACATTTTAAAAAAAACAAACAAATTGTCTACATGATTTCGACTCTTTATGAACACTTTTTCGACAATGAATTTTCGCTTGATTGTCCAATCAGGTTTGTGGCACGCTCGTTCTGCAAACTCATAGAAAGGTAGCCGTCCATGGAAGATTACGAAGATTTTACCGAAACCCAAATTCGTATTCTTGAACGATTTGTCACCAATACTTCGAGTAATATTTTCGTTCTTCGCAATCTCCCCGAGGTGATTAAGGGAGCTCTTTTTTCCCGCTATTCCCGCTCCAGTTTGGGTCTGCGCTCCCTCCTTTTGAAGGAATTTATTCAGGGTGAAGAGACCGCATTCGATGCTATAGTTGGATGCCGGGAGGAGCATGAAGCTGAAAATCCCGAGGACCAGGTAGTCGCCATTAAACGGGCCCAAAATTTTTATGACCGTATTTTGGACGGCTACGGCGACGATTCGATCGGCGAACTTGGGGGTGCCCATTTAGCCATTGAGAATGTCTCCATGCTTGCCGCAAAAATGATCGAAGACAGCCGCATCGGCGGTTCCCCTCTTGAAAAATCGACCCGATACATCTATTTCGATCAAAAAGTGAACGATCACTACCTCTATTACCGCGAGCCCATTTTGATGACATCGGCTTATCGCGAACCTTTCCTGAAAACATGCGACCACCTCTTTGAAACGTATTCCAAGCTGATACCCCCTTTGACCGAGTTGATGGAAAAAAAATTCCCGAAAGAGCAGGAAAAGTCGAAGGCTGCCTATACAGCTGCATTGCGCGCTAAAGTTCTTGACTGTCTGCGGGGGCTTCTTCCTGCTGGTACTCTCACTAATATGGGAGTTTATGGGAACGGCCGTTTTTGGGAGAGCCTCATCCACAAGCTTCAGTGTCAGATGCTAGCCGAGCTCCAGGAAATCGGGAAGCAGTCTTATGAGGAGCTGTCAAAAGTGATCCCTTCATTTGTCCGACGTTCTGAGAGCAGTCACCGTCATCACGAAACTTTTGCCCAATGTTTCGAGTCGATGCAGGAACAGCTGAAAAATGTCGCATCCCACCACACGATACCGCTTGGCGAATCTAGGGCGGGAGTGCGGCTAATCGATTACGATGCGGAGGGCGTCCATAAAGTAGCGGCAGCGCTCCTTTTTGCTCAAGGAAACAACAGTTTGGAAGAGCTCCGTGCCTATTGTCGCGAACTCTCCAATGAAGAGATCGCCAAGATATTCGACGCTGCCTCGTCGATGCGGGAGAACCGGCGGCAAAAATCGCCCCGTGCGCTTGAGCACGCCCAATTTACCTTTGAAATTATCGGGGATTTCGGCATTTACCGCGACCTTCACCGCCACCGCATGCTCACCCAGGAGCGCCAGCTCCTGACGACCGACTACGGCTACTACATTCCCGAAGAGATCCTCGACACCCCGATGGAGAAGAGCTACCGGGAGGCGATGGATATCGCCAAAGATGTTTTTGATTTAATTTCTGAGGAACTTCCTGAAGAAGCTCAATATGTCGTTCCTATGGCCTACAATGTCCGATGGTACTTCCACGTCAATCTGCGGGCTCTGCAATGGTTGTGCGAGCTCCGCTCTCAGGCTGCCGGCCATCCCAACTACCGCTATACTGCGCAAGAGATGGCTCGCCAAGTGAGCGAAGCCCTTCCCCTCTTTGAAGCCTTCTTCAAGTTTGTCGACTATGAGGGGCATGATCTCGGCCGCCTCGCTCAAGAACAAAGAAAACACGAAAAAAAGTGATATAGCGGAACCAGTTGAAAAACTTACATTTTCACCTGATTCTGCTATATAGTCGATTAATCAAAAATAAGTTAGCTGAGGTGTTTTCCCAGAAAACCGGAAATGCGGAACATGCTGACAGGTTCTTTAGTCCCAAAAACGGCAGCTAACTTCTCGTCGGGAAGGATTTGTCGTTTGTCATCCGGATCCTGCAGGCCATGAGATTTGATGTGCTCCCAGACTTTTTTGATCGCCTCTCCGCGCGTCACGGAATCCTCTCCGATCACCGCGGCGAGCTCTTTTGAAGGAGAGAGCTTGCCGCCCCCTCCCCCTTTGCCGCCCCCTTTTTTCTTCTGGTAGGGGGTTTTGGGATGGTTGGAGTACTTCTCTTCCAGCTGAGTGAGGTCATTCACAATCACGTCGCAGTCTGGGAAATTTGAGCAGGAATAGAAGAGTTTGCCAAAGCGAGAGCGGCGGGAAACAATCTTGCCGTCACACTCTAGCGCAGGACAGGGAGGCGTCTCCTCAATCTTCTCGCCCTCTCTGGGGATATTGACGATTCCTTTGCACTCAGGATACTTAGAACAGCCGAGGAAAGGGCCGTAGCGTCCATGGCGAATCTTGGTTGGTCCGCCGCAAATCGGGCAGGGCTGATCCCAATCAAAATTTGGGGCATAATCCTCTTTTTTGAAATTCAACTCTTCGATGGACGCTGTGTAATCGCAATCGGGATAGTTTGAGCAACCATAGAAATAACGCGATTTAGACCATATTTTCTGCAGATGCGCCTCTTTGCACTTGGGACATTGGATGTCGGTATCGATCTTTGGAACATAGGCCTCTTTTTCGGCGATCTCGACAATTGGAATAAACTGCTCCCAAAATTCACGGATGACTGCCTTCCACTCTTTTTTGTTCGCAGCCACAAGTTCAAGAGTATCTTCCATATCGGCGGTAAAGCCGATATTCATGATCTGTTTAAAATTATCTTCTAGGAATTGGGCGATCACGCGTCCAAGCTCGGTCGGTCTGAGCCGCTGATTCTCTTTCAAGGTGTAATCGCGCCCCTGGATCTTGTTCATAATAGAAGCATAGGTTGAGGGACGACCGATTCCAGATTTTTCAAGCTCTTTGACCAGAGAGGCTTCTGTGAAGCGGGGAGGATGTTTAGTAAAGGCTTGTTCAGAAGTGACCTCGACCAGGTGGAGGGGAAGATCGGCTTTCAGCGGCGGAAGAGTGGGGTTCTCTTCTTCATTCTCTTCATCTTCTTTCTCCTCGTAAATAACTAAAAATCCCTTAAATTTGATCGTTGATCCCGTAGCGCGCAGAATGATATTTTGATCGGTCGCGATATCTGCTGAGATCGTGTCATAAATAGCCGGTTCCATTTGACAAGCGATAAAGCGTTTCCAAATCAGTTCGTAGAGTAGATATTGATCACGCGTTAGAAAAGGCTTCACCACTTCAGGAGGATGGTTGATATTAGTAGGACGGATTGCCTCATGGGCATCCTGCGCAGCTTTTTTTGTAGAATAGAGGCGCGGCTTTTCCGGGAGGAATTCCTTGCCGTAATGGCTGGAGATAAAGCTTCTAGCTTCATTCATAGCGACCGGCTCGAGGCGGACCGAATCGGTACGCATGTAGGTGATCAATCCTTCCGCACCCTCGCTATCTAGGTCGACTCCCTCATAAAGCGATTGGGCGATGCTCATCGTTCTCGATGCATTGAAACGAAAATGGCGGCTTGCTTCCTGTTGAAGAGTTGAGGTAATAAATGGGGGTTCGGGATTTCGTTTCTTCTCTTTTTTCTCGACTTTCTCGACGCGGTATTGCGCTTTTTGAAGGCGTGCTGCAACCTGGCGGGCGCTCTTTTCGTCGGGTATGAGCGCCACGTCCTTTCCCTCAACAGCCTCTTTCTCCCATCTCTTCCCATCGATCGAATGGAGGCGGGCCAGAAATTTCTTGGAGGGTTCCCCATCTTGCAGAATTGCGCCGAGATTCCAGTACTCGACCGGCTTGAAAGCTTCAATCTCTTTTTCCCGGTCGACGACGAGTTTGAGAGCGGCTGATTGTACCCTGCCCGCGGAAACACCCGAGCGCTGTTGGAGTTTGCGGGCTAAAATGGGAGAAATTTTGTATCCAACGATGCGGTCGAGAAGACGACGTGCCTGCTGGGCATTTACAAGAGCGATATTGATCTCTTCCGGATTGTTCAACGCCTCCAAAACAGCCTCTTTGGTGATCGCGTTGAATGCAGCTCTTTTGATGTTCGTGTTTGAGGGAAGCAGTGACGCAATATGCCAGGCGATCGCCTCTCCTTCACGGTCGGGATCGGGGGAGAGATAGACCGTATCGCACTCTTTGGCCGCCTTTTTTAGCTTTGAGATCACTTCCTTTTTATCAGGGAGGACCTGATATTGAGGCTCAAAATCATGCTCGACATCGATCCCGAACCCCTTTTGGGGGAGATCGCGGACATGACCTACAGAAGAGGCAAATTCATACCCGCTCCCCAAAAATTTTTTCAGAGTTTTGATCTTTGCCGGAGACTCCACGATGATCAGAGATTTTCCCATTACTTCTCATTAATAGGGGTTATTGACAAAAACATTCAACAGATCCCTGGGTTTTTTCACAAGTGCGCATTTTCTCCTCGCTCATGAATGTAAATTTATATTTTAATTTTGCGAAGCTGGAAATTTATAAACTATTAATGTTATTCTGTTAGCATTTTTTGAGTCATTTTTAACTAAACTCATGACCGAAGCTTACTACCCAACCTCTGTAACAGTCCACCATCGCCAGCAGCGCGAGATATTTTATCTAACACCAACAAATGCGAATAATGGGTACAATCTTCAACTCCTTTTCGATCGAACAGAGCCGGGCACTCTCTTTCGAGCGAATCAGGAAGGGCGTCTCGTAATTATTGAGGGATTTTGGAACCGCCTTTCCTATTTTTGGAATCGCAAAGCAGAGCAGAAGGCGGTAAAGGAGGTCGTTTCAGAGGCGTTGAAAAATTACAATGACTATCTTTCACGAAACCGTGATGAAAAGATGAATCGTTTTTGCGTCGGGATGCTTTTTCAACGGATTGGACATCTTAGTCCGCGTGTTTTGGATCGCACTCTCTTTTTCTGTCATAATCAACTTTCTAGATATTCCCTTAGTCCTAACACAGTCCGTGTAAAAGTTGGAGAGACTTATGAAGATTATACTGTTGAGGATTTAAAACCCGAGGATTCCCCATTTCTTGAATTGGATTTGGAGGATGATAAAGGCAATGCCAACTTTGCAAGGCTGATCAAGCGTAAAGAAGGGGAGCATTTTCGCGTCAATGTGCAAGGGGAGCTGGAAGGGGTCTACTGGTACCAGCAGCAATCTCAAGAAAAAGACGTACGAGATGTCGTGACCAGCACGCTCAGTCAATTAAATTGCGCATTGCAGAAAACCAAAGTGACCAAGACGCACAAGGCCGTCTTGAACAAAATCTTTACAGAAGGCCCTCTCATGCGGATGAAGCCTGTCATACGCAAAATGCGAAAGGGTAGGGAGGTTGTTAAAGGGATCTATGACCGGGGCGCAATTGTCGAGGGTTCCTATCTTGAAGGGGTGGTAGCGGAGGCATTCGGTTCGCAGCTTAAAGAGAAAAGAGATGCGCTCAAAACGGCTATGAAGACCTACCGAGCCCTAGAACAGAGAGAAGCCAAAGCGACGCTTGAAGCGAAGTTTATGGATTTAGTCCTTGAAGAATATAACTTTGCCTACAAATTGGGGTTAGATCTGGAGCGAGTCGGGGACGGGGGATCGGGCGGAGCCCGCTATGCGCGCGACCGGCATGGACGCACGATCTTGGTTGTTAAGCCGGGAGACGAAGGACCGCACGGGTGTAACAATCCGCAATGGTATGCGAAAATCAAACGTTGGTTTGTCTCGCCTAGGGAGTGCATGAAGGGGAATTCCGAACCGCTCAATGAGGTCGATTCCTATTTGTTCGATCGTAAGATCGGAATCTACCAAGTGCCTCCTACAGAATGGCGTTATGTCGCCAGCCGGCAGTTTAATGGAGAAGTTTTCAAAGAGTGTTCGGTTCAGATGTTTGTGGAGGGGGCCACAACGATCGGCAAATACATTAATATCTCTCCGACATTGTCTACACTTCCCAGACCGTTGTTGAGATGGTATTGTGGAGAAGAGAGGGGGTGGATGACCCGTACTCAGAAGCGCAAGGAGCTATTAGAAAAAGTTCCCCAAGAAACGGCTGAGCGTTTTGCCGCTCACAACCTTGGGATCGAGGATATTGATTGCCACTTCGAGAATCTCTTGGTCTTGCTGAGAGACGAAGGCGGCGAGCCAAACTTGGCCGAACCGCTTATAAATGGAGATACGGTTGACGATCGTGAGATTGATCACTTCATCGACACATTTTTTGAGAAAGGGAATAACCAGATTTTATTACAGGCCCTCCTCTTTTCGGAAGTTGTAGAGGTAAATGGAGAACGCAAACGGATGACTTTCGTCAAACATGACGGCGGGTCGAGCAACCCACGCTCTCATCCCGAAGGGTATTTGTCGACGCGGTTTAAACATCTATTCGAGGTGCTGCCGCATTACGAGGAATCTTTCACGACGAGAGATCTGCTCAATAAAGAGCGCCAATTCGTCGAATTTTTATTGGAAAAGAGTGTGAGGGCCTTGCGCAATACACTAACGCCTCAGGTCTTTTCCAAATATTGGAATGGCGATCAAAACAGGCTCAATTTTAAATTGTGGGTTCTCGAAACCGATCCAAAGCAAGAGGAGGTGTGGAGCAAATCCGTGAGAGATGATCTGATCGAGGCAAGCTCCATTAAGAAAGGGGATGAAAATAAATATAGAATCTATTTTAAATCGCATTTAAAACGCATTCGAGAGAATATCTCTACACGTCTCGAGAGCTGGCGACTGTTGAACCAATTTTTATCGAACCAGCGGCCGATGCGCGATGCGCTTCTAACCTGCACTCAGGCCGATTTTGAGCGGAAGCTGACTGAACCGGTCAATAATGACTTTTTAGCGGAAGCACAGAATAGGGGCGTAAAACGTGGCGATGCGCATTTTAAGGAGAAGTATTTTGTGGGAGAACATGTCCTAGCGGATTTGGGTGAACGGGATGTTAACGGATAAGACATTAGCGGAGAAAAACAGAAGGGGGTTGATCCATGCTCCCGACGAGTCGGACGACGCCTATCTTCTCAGATGCAAAGAAGCAAAAAAAAGAGACTCCTCTCCCCGCTCTGAACTGGCAGCGGCGCTCTTCGATATCGAGCCTGATTGGGTCCATTTACGCTACAGCGATCAGCGTCTTCGACTATGGGAAGGAGGGTGCACATGGATTGAAGATAACCAAGTGGTCCTCCAACTGCGCAAGGCATTTGAAAAGAAGAGTCGTTACCTAGGTTATTCTCGCGAAGAGATCATTGCCCATGAGCTCGTACATGTTGTGCGGGGGAGTTTTGAAGAACCTATTTTCGAAGAGATCATTGCCTACCAAAGCAGTCCCTCGCGCCTACGCCGCTTCTTGGGCCCTATTTTTCGCTCTTCACGTGAGAGCGTATTCTTTATCCTCTCTCTTTGCGCAGCTTGTTTCGCGACCCTACTTGCCACATTCCAAACGGTTGTTTATTTAGGCGCTTTTGGCGTTGTTGCCGGTGGAACATTCCGTTTGATCAAGGCTCAGCGTACCTTTTCCAGCACCCGTAAAATTATCGGAGAGATTGTGGGGAAGGAAAAGGCGCTGGCTGTGATGATACGCCTTACCGATCGCGAGATTATCCGTTTTTCCAAGATGGAAAAGGAGCAGATCATTAGGTATTCGGTCAAAATGAGCCGGACGCAAACCCGCTGGCGCCAAATCTGCCTTGCCTATTTTCCTTCCTAATTCCTAGTCCCAGATCCCACGTTCGTGTCGCCAGCCGCCACTTAAGAATGAATCGATCAATAGGGATCTCACGTTTTCCAATAAAAAAATAAATTATATTATATTTGAACTAAATATTATAATTGATAAATATTTAAGGAAGCTACAGACTATTTGTATGCACCCTATTCAAAATTCATCTATTTTACCAGCGATTGAAAAAATTAATAATCGAGATTTCTTTAGCCAACAACCTCAAGAAATTATTATTGGTATATTTAGTTACTTAAGCGCAATCGAACTGACAAAATGCCGTGAGGTCAGTAGAAAATGGAGAAGGTTAGGATCTGACTCAACCATATGGAATGCCCTTGATCTAAGGAAAATTTCTCCCTTATTAAAGGTTTTTGATGAGTCAGATTGGGTCACCCATCTCGATTTGCCTTCCTTTAATCTTGACGTGGTAGATGCGCCACCTCTTGATAAATTTCAAGCAATTCCAATCCTAAAAAGATCTCTTTATTCTCTCCCAATAGAAGGAAATGCAGGAATCACACTATTGACAATTCCAAAAGGTCTCACATTTAACAAACTTGTAAAGCTTGCCGGATTACCTAAAGTGGGTAATAGACCTGAGTTTAGATACATTTGGCATAGTATTTCAAGTGAAATTGGAGATATTGAGGTTGATAAAACTTATCGGATAGTGATTACAAATAATGTCTTTAAAGAGAGTCGAAATTTATCTGTTAAAGCTCACAAAGCTCTTCTGAGCAAGATCGGTTGCGAGATGCCAAAGATAGTAGAAGCGACCGTTCTTCTAGTCGTAACATTCATGAGTTCAGGAGAGCGCCTATATAGCGATAATCCCTGCACTTATACACGTTGCTCAGAGCAAATTGATGGCTATCAATTAGTTGTTGGGGGCTTCTCCCTCGATGGCATCGACGTCAACTTTGACTACTTCGACGACGTCAACAGCGGTGTCGGCGGGGTATTGCGGAAGTTGTAGGCCATTGGTATATAGCAGAATAATTTCACCAAGTTGATATGAATTGTGAGCTTTTTTTCAACTGATTCTGCTGTAAATTATTCTGAAAAAACAACTTGAAAAGCAAACTGCAGTTTCCTAGTTTTCCCCTAGTGAATTCTGCGCTGAGCGGTATTTCCGATATTCAATTCCTGCCGGTATTTTGCGATCGTTCGGCGTGCGCAGGGAATCCCGCGCTCTTTGATCATCGAGGAAATCGCTTCGTCTGAAAGAGGTCGCTTTTTGTTCTCTCCACCTATGATCTCTCGGAGTAATCCCTTGACGGTTTGTGAGGAAATATTCTCTCCTCCATCGGTAATGTAGGCGTGGGTAAAGAACGAGCGGAGTGGAAATATGCCACGCGGGCAACTTACATATTTGTGCACGACAGCCCTTGCAATGGTCGATTCGTGCAAATCCAATTTTTCGGCTACCTCTTTCATAGTCATCGGATTCAGTTCGCCCTTGGGGTCGGCGAGAAATGCGGTTTGGGAGCGAATCAGCTCTTCGGCGATCCTGTAAAGCGTCTGGTTCCGCTCGTGTAGGTTCCGCATCAACCATTTTCCCGATGCGATTTTCTCCTGGATATAGCTCCGGGTCTCATCAGGGAGCGATGAGTCGTTCAACATATCTAAATAGGCATGGTTGAGGCGGATGCTGGGAAGATTTTCATCATTGATTTCGATCGCGAAACGCCCTTCGGAGTAAAGAATATTCAAGTCAGGAGTGATATTTTGGATCACCTGCCGGTAATGTCCTGATGATTGGTTGGTTCCGGGATGCAAGTCGAGGCGAGAGATCTCTTTAGCAATTGTAGTCCGTATCTCCTTTGCGGAAGCGCAAAGCGCTTTGGCGATGGCGGGTATTCTGTTGTGGATGACGTCATCGAAATGCTTCTCGACAATCCGGAAGGCGAGGCTGTCATTTTTGCCTAAAGAATGAAGCTGAATCAGCAGCGCTTCCTGCCGGCTTCTCGCTCCGACTCCAGCGGGATCGAAGGTTTGTATTTCTTTAAGAATAGGCTCGAGTTCCTCTATAGTGAAGCCGCCCAGGGCTGCGATCTCTTCCAGCGAAGAGGTCAAAAGCCCATCGGCGTCGAGATTTCCGATTACCCATTGCGCAATTTCACGCTCAGCAAGCCCTTTAAAAGTCTCTCTTGCTTGGTTCATCAAATGGTCATAGAGCGATTCTTCGTAAGCGACGGTATTTTCAATGAAACTGCGCAGATCGTCGCTCTGCCTCTCGCTTCCTTTCGCGCGCCTCTCTTTTAGTTCGACGCTCGATTGCTCTTCCTCGCTCCGTTCGAGAAGGGGATTGTGCATCAATTCCTCTTCTACCATGGTATTGAGTTCTAAAATTGGAAGTTGCAGAAGGTGAAGAGCTTGCTGCATTTGAGGAGATAAAATAAGGCGTTGGATTTGCTTCACATTTTGCGATGTGACCTGCTCCATATGGCCCATAAGAATCTACCCCTCCCGCTTCCATAGGTATCACAGTTCAATAAAAGCGTTCTAGATATTTCTTTGGAATTTCACGTAAAAATCGGCTTGGGCGCATCATCCGGTGCTGCCCCCATAAAAAACGTGTTTCCGCAGCGCTGAGGTAGAGCATCTGTTTAGCTCGGGTCATGCCGACATAGCAGAGGCGCCGCTCCTCTTCGAGAGCATCATGTGAGTTTCGGGAATTGGCGTGAGGGAATAAATCCTCTTCCATTCCCACCAGAAAAGCGACATTGAATTCGAGGCCCTTTCCATTGTGGAGGGTCATTAAATTTACTTTATCACCCAAAAAGTTGGCTTCGTCGATAGAGCCTTTTAAGGAGAGTTCTTCCAAAAAAGCCTCCAAGTTGTTCGAATCGTTCATAACTTCCCACTCGCGGGCTTTCGCGATAAGCTCATCGATGTTTCCTTTCCGGTCTTCGAAGGTCTCTTTGTCTTCTCTCAGCAGATCGATATAGCGGGTTTGGCGCACGGTTTCGATGACGAGCTTTTGTAGGGAAGAGGTTTTGAGGATACCGCGTAAATTTTGGATCATCGCCACATACTCAATGAGCCCCTCTCGCTGCTTGGCCGATAGGCGAACGCCGTCGGATTCCCCTTTGGTAAGTTTTGCGCAATAGGTGAAGAGGGGGATCTCCTCTTCTGCCGCTCTCGCTCGGATTTTTTCGATGGTCGTCAGCCCGATGCCGCGTTTTGGAAGGTTGATCGTCCTTTCGAAAGAGACGACGTCGTGATCGGAAGCGAGCATGCGCATGAAAGCAAGAAGATCTTTGATCTCTTTTCTTTGATAGAACGAAATACCTCCAACAATCACGTAAGGAAGTCGTTTTCGCAGGAGAAAATCCTCGAAGAGCCGCGATTGGAAGTTGGTTCGGTAAAAAATCGTCATCTGGCTGAGCGGGATTTGATGGAGGGTATGAAGCCGTTCGATTTCTTGGACGACAAAGCCGGCCTCTTCGCGCTCCGTCTCACCGACAAACAAGGTGATTTTATTCCCTTCTCCGAGATTGCTCCAGAGGGTTTTTTCATAACGGGAATTGTTAAACCGGATTAGTGAGTTTGCCGCGTCCAGAATATTGGTAGTGCTTCGGTAGTTCTGTTCGAGGCGGACCACCCTCGCCCCGGGATAATCCCGTTCGAAATTGAGAATATTTTCGATATTCGCCCCCCGCCAGGAGTAGATCGACTGGTCTGGGTCGCCGACGACAAAGAGATTGCACTTCTCCCCTACAATCAGACGGGCCATTAGATACTGGGCCTGGTTGGTATCTTGGTATTCATCGATTAGCAGATAGGGCCACCGTTGCTGATACTCTGCGAGAATATCAGGATCTTTTTGGAAGAGGCGTACGGTTAAGTAGAGGAGATCGTCGAAATCAAGGGCATTCGCCTCCTTCAGCCGTTGCTGATAAAGGGAGTAGACCTCCGGAAAGATCTTTTTAGTCGAGCGGGGAAGGTCGGAAAGGTCGACCTCAGAGGGAGCTTGCAATGCGTTTTTCGCTTGAGAAATCAAGCCGCGGAACGTTTTTGTCTCTTTAGTAATCCCGACAGATTGCAAAGAGCCTTTTAAAAGTTTGTTGGAATCTTCTTCATCGTAAATCGTAAAATTCTGCGCGTAGCCTAAGCGCTGGATCGATTCGCGCAGGATTTTGACGCCGAGGCTGTGGAAGGTGCAGATGGTAGGGAAGTCGGAGCGAGGCAGAAGGGAGTGGATTCTTTCGCGCATTTCACCCGCCGCTTTGTTGGTGAATGTGACGGCTAGAATCTGCGAGGGAGGAACGCCTGATTCGATCAGCTGGGCGATCCTGCAAGTCACAACACGTGTTTTGCCCGATCCTGCACCGGCCAAAACGAGAAGAGGTCCCTCAAGGTGATTAACAGCTTCGATCTGAGCGGGATTGAGGAGAGTTGAAAAATCCATTTCCTTCAGCATCCTTAAGAGAATACGTGCCCGCCTTACTTTTTTGCAAATACGGGATCGCGCAATCCCAAGTAGCCGTAACGGTGGTAGTCGATGCTCAATGCAACTTCACGCAAATAATGAAGAAGCTCGAAGCGGCCGTGGCTGAGCACAGGGCGGCTGAGCAGGATGGCTCCCGCTTGGGCAGCTTGGCTCTCTAGGGATGCGGTGGGCTTAGAGAGAAGGCGGATACGGGCTCCAATCTCGAGGCGGCTGAAGAAGGCCTCTTCGCTCTCTTCAATAAAGGTCAAGCCCACTACCTTTGGCTGCTTACTTTCAGTCGAGATCTCAAGCGGGGTTTCGCAGATCATGGATGCAGCTGCGACTTGCAGCATAGGGAGGATTGGGTCCCCCTGCTGGAGACGGAGATAGATTTTTCGCAAGGGAAGATGGTAGAAATAATTGTCCTGCCCCAACAAACAGGTGGAATCGGCCGGTTCACGCAGAATTTCGGCCCAGTAGGCGTAGTTTTCGGCGCTCTGCTTCCACACACGCATCTCTTCGTCGGAGAGGTCGAAGAGATGAAGAGAAGCGATGAGAGGAACAAGAGCCGATGGAATCGGAGCCCTCTCATGTGGTAGGGCACTCTCTTGCGGTTCGGCAAGTTGAGAGACATAGTTAGGCCCCCCAGCTTTTGCGCCCGTCCCAAAACTGCTTGCCTTGCACCCCCCAAAAGGCTGACGCCTGACGATCGCCCCCGTAATTCCTCGGTTGATATAGAGATTTCCCGCTTCGATCTTCTCCTTCCACTCCTCCTGTTCCCGTTCATCGAGAGTGTGGATGCCGCTCGTAAGACCATAGGGCGTTCCGTTGGCGAACCGGATCGCCTCTTGAAGCGATTCTGCCCGCATGACTCCCAAAACGGGCCCGAAGAGCTCTGTTTGGTGCATAAAGCCCCCCTCTTTTACACCGAACTTGATTCCCGGACTCCACAGCTGCTGGTTGCCTTGATCTTGTTTCGGCTCTAAGAGCCAGAACTCGCCCTCTTCCAGTTCGTTTAATCCCTTCAACAAGCTCTCTTCCGGTGGACGGATTAAAGGCGTGATTTTCGATGAGGGGTTCCACGCGGAACCGACCGGCAGGCTTTCGACAGCCTCTTTCAGCTGCCGCCGAAAATCGGGATCGTCATAGAGTTCGGCCTCAAGTATGGCCAGGCTGCACGCGCTGCATTTTTGCCCCGAATGTCCGAACGCAGAGTAGACCAGCTCTTTAATCGCCAAATCACGATCGCTCAATGCTGAGATAATCAAAGCATTTTTCCCTCCTGTTTCGGCATGCAGGTCCAATCCGGGCCGTATCTTCATGAAGTGGCGCGCGGTTACCGTGGCGCCCGTCAAAATCACAGCGTCAAGTTCGGGATGACCGATGAGGCGGCTTCCGACAGGCTCGTCTGGGCAATTGAGAAATTGAAGTGCCTGCTTCGGCACCCCTGCCTCCCAAAAACACCGGACAAGCTCCCATCCGACAAGGACGGCTTCAAGGGCCGGTTTAAAAAGAACGCTGTTTCCGGCCGTTAGAGCGGCCGCAATCCCACCTGAGGGGATCGAGCAGGGAAAATTCCAAGGCGACGCGACCAATATGGTCCCCTTTGGCGACCATTTCAGGTCGGGCATTGAGAGGATTCGTTCCCAATTCTTTCTGTAGTACTCGATAAAATCGATCGCCTCCGAGACTTCAGGATCTGCCTCCCAAACGTTTTTACCTCCGTCCGCGATCATCGCACCGATAAGCTTATCTCTTTTTTGCCGATAGAGTTGTGCAGCCCTACCCAAGATAGCGCTCCGTTCCTCAAAAGGAAGATTTTTCCAATCCGCTCCTTTAGCTGATGCTAGGGCCCGCTCGACTTCGGCATCACCCGCCAGGGCGAACCTATAGAGTGGAATTTCGGGTCGAGACGGGTCGAATCCCTCAGCCATCCTTTCCGCAATTTCCTCGCCATCGATGACAAGCGGGATCGTCGGCCAAGATTTCTCTTTGTGCGCTTTGAAGATATTCTCCACCCAGGTCCGGTTTTCCCCCAGCGAAAAATCGGTATCGGGTTCGCTATGAAAGGGCGCTGTCGGATTAGGTTCTGCAGGAACAGAGAGGCGGTTTTGCGTGCGTCTCCTCTCAGACGGAAGCGTTTCAGCCATTGAGACCGATTGAGCAAAGAGGTCTGCCTGCTTTTGCCACGCGAAATTATCGGGCCGGATTTCAAAAAAGTGGCGCAAGAAATTTTCCGGGCCGCTGTTTTCATCAAGGCGGCGGATCAGATAGGCGACGGCGTTTTGGAAATCCTTCTCTTTGGCCTCGGGGCAGTAGAGCAACATACCGCCCGACAATTTTTGAATGACGCGCCGCATCGGTTCGGCCATTCCCTCGAGCATTTCGAACGAGACGCTCTCTTCGGTATTTCTTTCCGCTCTCAAGATGAAGCAGTATGCGATGTCAAATAAGTTATGGCTTCCAAGGCCAATGTGAACGGCTTGTGCATGCTCTTTTCTGGTGGCGAACTCGAGCATTCTCTTCAAGTTCGCGTCGCTTTCGATTTTTTGCATGAAAGGGGGCTGCTCGAGGCTTCGCAAGGAACTCTCAACAGCCTCCAGAGCCAGATTCGCTCCTTTGACCAAACGGATTCTTATCGGGGCTCCCCCTTTCGAAAAGCGGTTTTGGGCCCATTTCGTGAGTCTTTGCAAGATAGCGAATGAGTCAGGGAGATAGCTTTGCAAAACGATTCCCGCGCTAAAAGAGAGAAATTCATCCTCATCGAGAACTTTTTGAAAGAGTGCGACGGTTAAGTCGAGATCTTTATACTCCTCCATATCCAAGTTGACGAATTTAGGAATTTCTTGGCCCTCTTTCCGGATAAAACGATTTTTTTGAGCCGCTCTGTAGAGGCTTCTCAACCGCTCGGCAAGTCTCTCAAGCGAGGCCTCCCACCCGACCATATTGATTTGGCTGTAGATCGTCGAAATCTTAATCGAAATATACTCAATGTCGGGGTCTTCCAGATCATCCAGATAGACCTGCAGACGTCGATTTGCCTCCCCTTCCCCTAAAATCGCTTCTCCAAGATGATTGAGATTGATCCGGATGTTATTTTTGCGGCAATCGGCGAAATAGCGGGCCTGTTCTTGCGGCGTTTCCGGCAGGAGGACTGTTGCAAATTCCTTGCGGATCTGTCTTTTAATTTGCGGGATGAAGAAGTCCGGAAACGCATTTCCAAAGAGGCGGAAGGCGAGAAATTTCATCTGGTCGGCTTCGGGGAGAAACCGGGGAATGCCATGACGCTTGATTAGATAGACCAGTTGATCGGCGGTGCGGGCGTTCGATCGGCTGCGGAAACACTGGTCGGTCATCGCCGTGATGAAGGTTCGCCCATGCGGGTCGCCCACCATTCGGGCCATCCACCGTTCCCGTTTTTTCTCTTTTCTTGTGGTTTCGTGATGCGTCGCCGTTACAAGATAAGCAGCAAGATCGAGGGATTTTTCGATCCTCTCCTCGCGCGACAGCTCTTTGCCTTTAACGCTGTCGAGCAAAGCGGTAGCGTGTTTCAGCGCATTGGTCATAAAGACGATTTTTTACACGTTCAACGCTTTATTGCAAAGATATCTCCGGGCGGTATATAGAATAACCTGATGAAAGGGATATTTGCCTGCGTTTTGCTTCTCTTCTCTCTGGTTTTAAGCGCCGATGTGCAAGTCGGCGTCGATGTTCTTTTTTCAGACGGTTCCCTTTCCCTCTTAAAGGGAAAGCGCATCGGCCTCGTCACCAACCAGTCGGCAGTTAACTGCGATCTAAAAACGACCTTTCAGTTGATCAAAGAGCATGCAAAAGAATACCAGCTCGCTGCTGTTTTCGCCCCTGAGCACGGGTTTTACGGCGACGCTTACGCATGCGAGAAAGTGGATCATCAAGAGATCGGCGGCATTCCGCTTTACAGCCTTCACGGCGTCAACCGGCGTCCGACAGATGAAATGCTTTCCGGCATAAACATGCTGATCTATGACATTCAGGATATTGGGTCGCGTTCTTATACTTATCTTTCTACCCTTTTTTATTGCATGGAAGAGGCAGCATCACGAGGAATCCCTCTCGTTGTCCTCGACCGTCCCAATCCGATGGGCGGCCTTGTCGTCGACGGCCCTCTCATTGAAGAAGAGTGGCGTTCCTTTTTGGGGTATGCAAATATCCCCTACTGCCATGGAATGACGGTAGGGGAGTTGGCCAGACTCTTCAATCGAGAATACAAGGTTGGGTGCGAGCTGACGGTGATCGCCATGAAAGGATGGAAGCGGGGGATGACATTTGCCCAAACCGGCCTCCCCTGGGTTCCCACCAGCCCTCAAATTCCCGAGCCTGATACACCCTTCTACTACCCCACAACAGGTTTGCTCGGCCACTGTTCGGTCGTCAGCATTGGGATTGGATATACTCTTCCTTTTAAATTAGTTGGGGCTCCCTGGATTGAAGCCGACGCTTTTGCGTCGGTACTGAACGGCCAAGACCTTCCGGGGGTTTTCTTCCAGCCCTATTATTTCCGTCCCTTTTTCGGAAAATTCAAAAACGAGACCTGCCAGGGGGTGCGCGTCGTGGTGACTGATCCGGCTCGCTTTCTTCCCTTTTCAACGCAATTCACTCTGATGGGCGTGCTTAAAAACCTTTATCCCAAGCATTTTGAGGATGCTTTCAAGCAGATGTGCGCGTCGCGCAGCAAGCGTGAGGTTTTCAACAAACTTACCGGTTCCGAATCGATCCTGTCGATGCTCTGCAAGGAGCCTTATGTCATCTGGAAGTTGCGGGAGGTCTGCGTCAAAGCCCGCGACAAGTTCCTCCCCGTGCGCGCCAAATACCTCATCCCTTCCTACTCATTAAATTTCTCTTAATGAATTCTTGACAAAATAAAAATTTCTTATACAATCTTAGTTTTTTTGACTCAATATTGACGAACATGGAGCCATAAAGGCAAATGAGTAAGTTGTGGCTACGATTTTTTTTACTTTTGTCGGCAATATCGCTTGCTTTTGGAAGCAATCTAATAGCTGGGGTTGATTACGAAAATTCTTTGGGCGACAGCGACATTAGGAAAGAGGGTCGAGGCAGAGCAAAAATATATGACTGTTTTCTTTTTCTAAACGAATATGAGGTCCTGGATATCCATCTAGCGGAATTATACCCCGTTGTCGACAAGTTTGTCATTATCGAGTGTGTAGAAACCTTTAAAGGTCATCCTAAGCCATTAAATTTTATTGCGCATATCGATCTATACAAAAAATATATTGATAAAATCATTTACGTTCCAGTTTTTGAGCTACTTGAAATAACCGATCCTTGGGAGAGAGAATTTTTTCAAAGAGATCAAATTATGAAGGGGCTATTTGAGTGCCGCGATCACGACCTCGTCATTATCGAGGATTGCGATGAAATACTGAGACCATTGGCTATCAAGATGATGAAGCAAAAGATACAGAAACAAGAGAGTCCCTGTATTGTTGGTTGGCAGCATATGTATCATTTTTTTTGAATCGTTTTCACTCTTTATGGCCCGGTAGTATTATGACCACCTATAAATTTTTAAAAGAGAACAGCCCCCAGAAATTAGGGCGTGTCGTCAATTTAACCATATGACTGCTGCAGCTAAATAGATAGCCGCCAGAAAATTTCTTGCTGTCTTATCGTAACGTGTTGCAATAGCTCTGTATTGTTTCAACTTAGCAAAAAAGTTCTCGATCAAGTG
>JAFIGI010000056.1 GCA_020831465.1 Chlamydiales bacterium | reverse complement strand
ACCGATCATAAGTGAACCAATATTAGAAATATGGGTTCACTTATGATCGGTCAAGCCCGGGAGCTTTCACGCAGGTCAAAATGTAAAGTTTTCAACTGATTCTGCTATAAGCTAATCTAGCCACTGGAATTTGTCGGGATTCATCGCAGTCAAATAATAGATCTCCTTAAACGCTTGCTGGAATTCGGGATCGCCGAGGCGTACATAGTCTTTCCCTTTGTAGACCCCTCTCAGGCCATGGGGGACGGGAATTCCAATGGTGCGCATTTCGCTTTCGAGAAACTTATTGTGAATGATAGTCCGGTCGCCCTGAAACTCGACCAATGACTGAGAAGTTTCTGTGTTGATCAACCTCATACTCTTCTAATATCCCCTCGATTTCTTGATTGACATACTTTGTAAACGTTATCCACTCTCTTGCATTACGCTCCAACAAACGCTCGATCAGGATCTCGAATTTCGATTTCGGCGCTGAGCGGTGGTAGGTTCTGGAGAGCATATCTCCGATTGCATTGGGATAAAAGCCATGAATCACCCCTAATTTCAACAACATCGACGAAACATAGTGGCGATTGGCAACCTTTTCCTGCATCCCCAACTCTTCGATCAAAATAGCGCGGTCTCTATCAGGATCGAGGTATGAGATGTAAGCTTGCTCCTCTTCAGAAAAAGGGGTGGCCGACTGTCCCCAAGACTCCCATACAAAATTGACCCGCCCCAATTCACTCGTCAAGATATACCCGTGGTCGATAGGTACAACCTCCTCGCGATCCAAAACCAAAATATTGGAGGTATGCCGGTCTTCATTAAGTAGGCGAATATCCAATTGCGCCATCCGTCGAATCGTTGAGCGAGAAAATCCCTTAAAAGCCTTCTTTTCAATCTCAACTGCAGGAACTCCCCCTTCGATAAAGAGCTGGCAGGATCCGGTCGCTTTCCCCCCAAATACAGGATCTTCGAGCGTTGTCACCACGGTCGGAGGAACATTGGCAAACCGTTTATGGTCAACCCGATAAGCCGCATACTCTTTTACATAATGATCGAGTTTGAAAACCGCAATAGGACGCTCGTCGATCCCTCGCAAAATAAATGTTTCGGAAGTGCCATGATCGCTCTTGATCGGAGCGATCCCCTTTTTTAAAGCTTGCTTAACCTCCCATATAATTTCGCTCATTTCAGGGGCATGACGGAGCGTTGCCAACTGATAGGCGGGATCATTTACGAAAATATCAGGGTGAAAGGTCAAAAACCGCGAAATCTTGCGAACAGTTGGACGCATTATTTTCCCTCCTTTGTTATTATCCCTCTTTTTTCGATTAATGAAAACATGTCTAAACGTCTGATAAAATCCCTCCGCTTAATTTTTACCCTTCTCGTTGTTGCCCTTCTTTTTTATCTCGAAGAAAAACCCATCTCTTCCTCCGACGAGCCTGTCGAACTCTATTCCTCAGCTTGTCAAGACGATTTGCGCAAGGTCTACCTTGATGCAATCAATGGAGCCGAGGAATCTATCTATTTGATTATGTATTCGTTAAGCGATGATAGAGTGATTAAAGCTCTGAATAAAAAAGCACGCGAAGGGATAAAGGTCGTTGTCACGCACGACCCCACAACGTACCAAAAAGGATATGAGCGGCTTAAGGCGATCAAGCGCATCCCGATCGCAATAAGTGGGTTGATGCATCAAAAAATCTTGATCGTAGATGGAAAGCGAGTCTGGATCGGCTCTGCAAACTTTACCACGGAATCTTTGCGGCTTCACGATAACCTTGTAGCGGGATTGAATAGCCCCGAACTCGCACAGCTCATCCTTTCAGAGAGCTTTGGGCATACTTTTATTATTGGGGATCAACGTCTTGAATTCTGGAGCTTGCCAAGAGACAAAAAAAATGCTTTCAGCCGTCTGATTGAATTGATCGATAAGGCGGAAGATTCCATCCGAGTCGCCATGTATACCTGGACCCATCCTGAGCTCACTGATGCCGTGATTCGTGCCCACAAGCGGGGCGTTTTGGTCGAGGTGATCCTTGACAGAGGACAGGCGAACGGTGTTGGACGCATTACAACGAAACGACTGGTCGAAGCGGGGCTCTGCGTTTGGCTAAGCAGTGGGCAAAAGCTTTTGCATCATAAATGCCTTTGGGTAGACGAGAAAATCCTGGTAAACGGTTCCGCTAATTGGACAAAGGCCGCGTTTTCCAAAAATAAGGATTGTTTCTTCATTCTCAATGATTTGACAGAAGATCAACAGAATAAACTGCGCACGATGTGGTTCCGCACACGTGCTTTATCTAATAAAGAGCATCTCTTGGTATTTGGGAATGGGCCAATACTTATCCGAAACGATGAATTCAAGCTTATCGACATGGCTGCGTAAATTGGTTAGCGCAGGTAAAACCCGATCACGCAGATAGAGAGCTCGTTCGTGCAGTTCGGCGGTAGGCATCTTTTCGATTAGATCATCTAGAGCTTTCAATGACTTTCGCAGGCCGGAAACTTCTTTCGCAGCTACCTTGAGCAACTCTTGGTCTCCGTTATGAAGATGTAAAAGAGTTTCACCCAATTCCCTGATGTGGCGCAGTGCAGCGGGAAGAATCATGGTATGGGCTATTTGGGAGGCGATCTTTGCTTCAATCAGAATTTTTTTTACATACTTACTAAGAGAAATCTCCTGTCTACTCACCAACTCTCTTCTAGTAAACACCTTGTATTTTGTGAAAAGTGCAACCGATTCAGGAGAGGTATAGGCTTCGAAGGCGTTTACGGCGTCGCGGATATTGGGAAGGCCCCGCTTTTGAGCTTCTTTGTACCACGCTTCGCTATAATTATCTCCTTCATAAAGGATAGGTTGAAAACTTTCCGCTTCAGATGCGAGCAGTTTTTGCAACTCTTGATTGAACTCTTTACCGCTTTCAACAGCTTTTTCTAACTCGGTCGCAAAGAAATCAAGCGATTCGGCGATAATCGTATTCAATACGGTAATCGGTTTTGCAATATTCTCGGATGAGCCGACGGCCCGAAATTCAAATTTATTTCCCGTGAAAGCGAAGGGGCTTGTTCTATTCCGATCGCTGGAGTGACGAGGAATACGGGGAAGCATCGATACCCCTAGCATTAAGTCTGCAGTCCCTCCCTTTGCCGTTTCTCCATTAATCAGACCCTGAAAAACCTGAAAGAGCTGATCTCCCAAAAAGACGCTGATGATCGCGGGCGGCGCTTCATGAACGCCGAGTCGATGATCATTTCCTGCTGATGCAATGCTCATTCGAAGCAAAGGGGCATATTTATGTACTGCGCGGACAACGGCAGCGCAAAAAAGCAAAAAGCGGGCATTCTCATGGGGCGTTTCACCGGGTTCTAGGAGATTGATTCCGTCATCAGTAGCCAGGGACCAATTATTGTGTTTTCCCGATCCGTTGATCCCTGCAAAGGGTTTTTCATGCAATAAACAGCTCATGCCCTTCCGATTGGCCACTTTTTTTAAAATATCCATCACAAGCATGTGGTGATCGGAAGCAAGATTCGCCGCTTCAAATGTAAGCGCAAGTTCATATTGGGAAGGTGCCACCTCGTTATGACGCGTTTTTATCGGGACTCCTAATCTCAAAAGCTCGAATTCGACCTCTTCCATCACAGCAAGGATCCTATCCGGAATAGAGCTAAGGTATTGATCTTCCAACTCCTGCCCTCTCGAAGGTCTGGCACCGAAAAGAGTCCGGCCGCAGCAGATGATATCGGGGCGCAGGTTATAAAAACGGGAGTCGATCAAAAAGTATTCTTGCTCAGCACCGACCGTTGGGACGACTCTCTTCGTCGTCTCATCTCCAAAAAGGGCCAAAATACGCAGCGCTTGCTTGTTCAATGCCTCCATCGAGCGTAGGAGAGGTGTTTTTTTATCAAGTGCGTCTCCATGCCAACTCAGAAAAAAGGTGGGGATGACGAGCGTCCGCCCAAGGATAAAGGCGGGGCTGCTCGGATCCCAAGCCGTGTATCCGCGCGCTTCAAAGGTCGTGCGCAGTCCTCCGGAAGGAAAACTGCTCGCGTCCGGCTCGCCCAGAATCAACATCTTTCCGTTAAATTCAGTAATCACCTTTCCATTGGAGGCGGGAGAGAAAAAGCTATCATGTTTCTCGGCAGTCAAATCGGTGAGAGGCTGAAACCAGTGGCAAAAATGGGTGACTCCTTTTTCCAGCGCCCAATCCTTCATAGCCACAGCAACAGAGTTTGCCACCGCTTGATCGAGCTCCGCGCCCATTTTTATCGTTCTTTGCAAAGCTTGAAATACTTCTAGAGAGAGGCGCTGGCGTTGTGCCTCTTCATTAAAAGCATTCTCGCCAAAGGCCTCAAAAGCTTGACGTTCAATGTAGGGGCCCCTAATATCATATTGCCCCATTTGGTCCGTTATCGTCCGGATGGCGTTTTCGCGCGAATTCATAGTCGCCAGTTTAATAAAAAGGTCTCTTTCCGTATAGTGAAACGATGAAATTGTATCTTTTCGGTTTTGGTAAAATGGGAAAGTCTGTAGCCCGGATAGCGGAAGGCCGAAACCACCAAATTGTCTCTTCTATTCAAGATGCCGAAGCCTGCATCGATTTTTCCGTCTCGGAAGCTGTACTTGAGCATGTGGAGGAAGTGTGCAGGGCTCAACTCCCCATCGTGATCGGAACGACGGGATGGGAAAAGGATCTGCCTGTGGTGCAAAGACTTGTTGAAAAGAGCGGAAATGCCGCTCTTTATGCGCCGAACTTTTCAATCGGCATCGCTCTTTTCCGCAAGCTCCTCTTGGAAGCGCGCCGCCTTTTTGCTGACTTTGAAATTGCCGGCTTGGAAATCCACCATAGCGAAAAAAAAGATGCCCCTTCTGGAACCGCAGCGGCGATCGCAAAAGATCTCGGGATTTCCTCTTTTTCCTCTCTTCGGGTTGGTTCAATCGTAGGGCGGCATGAGGTCTTGTTCGACTCCTTTCAAGAAACGATCACTATCAGACACGAAGCGAAAAATCGCGACGGCTTTGCTTTGGGAGCAGTTCAAACAGCCGAATGGATCATCGATCAAAAAGGTTGGTTAACCCTAGATGACATGTTATACAGCACTCATTACGCCATTCGATGATCAAGGAAGACTTGACGAGGAAGGATTTGCAAACATTCTCTCCCTTCAAGCACCTGTAGATGGTCTTGTTGTTCTCGGGACCACGGGTGAAACACCGACTCTCTCGCTCGATGAAAAGAAACGGATTCTTGCTCTTGCACGAAAATCTCCCCTCCCCCTCATGGCGGGATGCGGCGCTTACAGCACCACGCAAACACTTGAAAATTTGCATCTTGCAGCTGAATTTGGAGCGGACAGCGCTCTCGTGGTCACTCCCTACTACAACAAGCCGACGCAGGAAGGGTTATTCCGTCATTTTGAAAATCTGGCTACCCACTCCCCTCTACCGATTGTCATTTACAACATTCAAGGAAGAACATCGGTCAATCTCAAAGTGGAAACCTTAAAAAGGCTGCTCTCTTTTCCCAATATCCTTGGAATTAAAGAAGCCTCTGGAAATCTCTCCCAAATTTGTGAGATCGTTTCGATGAAAAAAATCCGGCCCGACTTCAAGGTCTTTGCCGGAGATGACGTCTGGACGCTTCCCCTGATGGCTCTCGGGGGAGACGGCGTCATTTCCGTCTCGAGCAACCTAGCGCCTAGGCTGATGAAAGAACTGGTCGACGCGTGTATGAAGGGAGAATGGGGATGTGCGCGAGCAATTAACCAACGGCTCCTTCCTCTTTATGAAGCTTCAGGTTTTGAGACAAACCCGATCCCGATCAAAGCCGCGATGCAGGCTGCGGGCCTGCCGGGTGGAGCACCTCGCCTTCCCCTTACTCCCCTCGATGAGACCTATCTGCCCATGGTAAAAAGGATCGTTAAGGATCTCATATGAGAATACCCGTCGGCATATTAGGAGCAACAGGAGTCATCGGGCAACACTATGTCTCCTTGCTGCAAAACCATCCATGGTTCGAAATCACCTGCTTAGCCGCCTCAAAACCTGCACAATCCTATGAAGAGGCGGTGCGAGGCCGCTGGCAGCAGACCCGACCTATTCCTAAAGGGTACACTCTCTCCTCGATAGAAAACTTTTCCCCATGCCCTATTCTCTTTTCCGCCCTTCCTAACGAGCTTGCCGCACAAATCGAACCTCGCCTTGCCCGTGAGGGTTGCTGGGTCATCTCGAGTGCTTCCTGCCACCGGGAAAATTCTCCTGTGATCATCCCGGAAATCAACCCCCATCACATTTCAGGAAACCGCCTCATCGCAAAACCCAACTGTGCGATCCAATCCTTTCTCCTCCCTCTTGCTCCGCTTCACAAAATAGCCGGGATACGCTCACTCTCCGTCACGACTTTGCAGTCGATCAGTGGGGCGGGCAATAGCGGGCTCGCTTCCTCGGCAATCCACGACAACGTGATTCCTTATATAGAAGGAGAAGAGGAGAAGATTGAGAGCGAACCGCTGAAAATTTTAGAGGCTATTTTCCCCATTTCAGCTCACTGCAACCGGATCCCCGTCTTACATGGACACTTAGCTTGCATATCAGTTAGTTTCAATAAAATGATCAAACGCGAGGAGATCTTGTCCGCTTGGAGCCAACCCTCCGCTTTAACGCTTCCCTCAGCTCCAAAATACCCGATCGTCTATCACGACGCCCCCGAACGCCCTCAATCGCGCCTTGACAGGGATGCCGATGGGGGCATGAGCGTTGCCGTCGGCCGCCTCCGCCCCTGCTCGCTCTTTGATTGGCGTTTTGCGGCCCTCTCGCATAATGCGGTTAGAGGAGGGGCCGGAGGAGGCATTCTGATCGCCGAATATTTAAAACAAGGGGGATATCTTGATCAAACGTAATAACGGGTTCACCCTTTTACAAAAAAATTATCTCTTCCCGGAGGTCTTGCGGCGCGCCCGTGCCTATGATGATTTGATTAGTTTGAGCATCGGCGATACATCGGAGCCGATCCCCGCTGTTGTGACTGAAGCGATGCAGCGAGCTGCCGCGCGTCTTAGTTCCAGATCGGGATATAGCGGCTACGGGGCCGAGCAAGGGAGCCAAGCCTTGCGCGAAAAAATCGCGGAGAAGGTTTATCATGGCAGAGTCTCGGCCGACGAGATTTTTATTTCCGACGGGGCCAAATGCGATATTGGGCGGCTTCAAATCCTTTTTAACGGATCAACGATCGCAGTCCAAAATCCTACCTATCCGGTCTATGTCGATACAGGCCTCCTCTTAAACCAGACCGTCGTCTATATGGACTGCCGAGCGGAAAACCATTTTTTCCCAAGCCTGTTTCCACATGCCGATCTTATCTATCTCTGCAGTCCGAATAATCCTACAGGATCGGCCGCGACGTATGCCCAATTGGAAGCGCTGGTTAGGCGCGCGAAAGAGAAAGAGACCTTTATCGTTTTCGATGCAGCCTATGCCGGCTTTATCACCGACCCTTCCCTCCCTCGATCCATCTATGAAATCGAAGGGGCTGAGGAAGTAGCAATTGAGGTTTCTTCCTTCTCAAAGTTGATCGGTTTTACGGGAGTGCGTCTTGGTTGGAGCGTCGTCCCCCATCGCTTGAGATATCCTGGGGGAGGTTCTGTGAGGGAGGATTATGCGCGCATTGTCTCGACTTTTTTTAACGGTGCCTCTAACATTGCCCAAGCAGGAGGATATGCCGCTTTAGACCATCAGGATGAGATTAACCGTCTAAGCGCTTATTACCTGGAAAATGCGCGCTTGATCAGAGAGGCACTTGAACCAAAAGGATTCCCCATATATGGCGGAGAAAACGCCCCCTATCTCTGGGTCGATTTCGGCGGTCTCGAGAGCTGGGCCCTCTTTCAGTTACTTCTCGAAGAGACCGGGCTCATCACGACTCCCGGTTCGGGTTTTGGCTCGTGCGGTGAGGGTTATTTGCGTTTTAGCGCATTCGGAAACCGGGAAGGTATCCTCCAAGCAGTAGAGAGAATTGAAACCAAATGGCCAAAACAGTTGTCCCTGTTGCCGATCTGAGGCGCAGCCCTGTCGAACTTACATGCAAGAATTTCGACCACAATAACTTAAGAGAATCCCAACTCCTCTTCAACGAGGAGGTGGACATCCTAGAAACGAAAGGAGAATGGGCCCGCGTTGCAGCTGTCGAGCAGCTCATTTTTTCTTCGGAACGAGGCTGGCATCCTTATGAAGGATGGGTTCGGTTAGAAGAGATCGGCGAAGGAAAAATCCCCAAAAAGTTTGTCGTTTGCGAACCCGGCATTTATTCTTATGGCACTTATGTTGAAACTTTTCTGCCTGGCTCACGCCCAATTCCCCAAAATTTCGATCGCAGGCAGATGGTGAAGGAGGCACGCCGTTTTTTAGGAGCTCCCTATCTATGGGGCGGGCGTTCGAGCTATTTTTCCGATCCGGTTGCCAGTATTGACTGTTCGGGACTGATCAATCTCCTCTACCGGGCTCAAGGGATCGCGATTCCCCGAAATGCCCACGATCAGTTTCTTTTTGGAAAAGCGATCGAAAGCTTACGCCCAGGCGACCCTCTTTTTCTCGCAAAAGAGCAGAGGGTGAATCATGTGATCCTTAAGCTGGAAGACTATCTATTTATTGAAGCACCTGAAACAGGAAGAGCTGTGCGTCTACTAAAATTGGGCAAAGAGATCCGTGAGGAGAATGGACGGTGGCATATTTTCGACCGTCCCCATTCGTATAAGGGGTACTGCGTCTCAATAGCAAAAACCGATTAAATCGCGAAAGCTTTGCCGAATGAATCGGTCCACGATTTTGATCAGATTCAAGTGGGGCTTTGCGGAGTACTCCCGAATGGTGATCCTCCCTCCCCCGCAACAGCTGAATGGTCCCTCGATCGTCACCATCGTTTCGTCATAAACTTGAATAGCCGTGACAAGGTCATTTGCAGAGATCTCCTGCACAAAATCGAATGTTTTACGGTTCCACACGCGCACTTTAGCATCCTCGCCCCCCGAATACAGGGCGTCTCCCTGTACTGTAAGCGCAGTGACCCATCCTGAATGGGCTTTAAAAGATGTAGGCCAGGAATTGCACTCAGGAAAAAAATCCACTTTGCCGTTTTTATAGCCTGCGTATCCACCTCCTTCGAAAAAATAGAGACAGGAAAGATTTTCCGGAAGCGAGTAGGTTTCTCTCTTTCGGGTGGCAAGGGATATAGCGTACGCACTCTTCTTGTCATAGAAAAAAATCGTGGTTGGATTCGAACCTGCGAATCGAACCTCATTTGGGAAAGTTAAATTGTCAAAAAAAGGAACTTTCCAGCGACGCACCTCAAAGTCTCCACAACCCGATGTATACAAATAGTTGCCGAAAGAAGCAATCGAGGTCACGGGGGAAAAATGTCCTCTAAAGCGCTCAATTTTCGACAAGGTTGAGAGCTTCCAGCATTCAAGATTTCCTGACTCGTCCCCCCGCCAAAGATACCCGTCCTGAATCTGGATGGCAGTCGTTCCGTAAGCCCTATCTTTCAACTTACCTTGCAACTCCGTCGGCTGGATATGCGCGCAGGACTTGAGAGTAAAATACCCTGTATAAGTAAGATAGGCCTCTTTGGTCAAAATTTTGGCTTCATGCATACGCAATTTCCAACTATCGTTAGCAATCAGACGCCATTTCCCGCTTACCTGGGCAGCCCGGCTCAGAGTCAGGAGATCGAAGAAGCCAAAACAATGAGCTAATACCTCTTTGGGAAGCTCAACAGACATATTCAATCACTCACCTTAAGCAAAAATGAAGAATTAGAGAGTGAGCGAGGCAAGGCAGGATCAAAACGGTCCGAACGAGGAGGGATTGATCAGGCAAAGCCGCAGCCACTCTATGATCCTTCATTTTTGCGTAAGGTGAGTCACTCAAAGTAAAACATTGGGAAGTCATGATACCAAAGAGACTAACAGGCTGTCAATCCTAGCTCTAAAAACTTTTACTACATTTTTCACACAGTCGAGTTAAAAATAGCGGATGAGCCCTAGGGTAACATCATGTGTTCTCAATCTGATTCGTGTATCTTCGACAAGACTAAGAGTAACATCTTCTTGCGTGGACTCTGCGAATCCTTTAAGTTGCAGACTACCATAATTTATATATCTATAATCAGCCCTTAGATGCCAACAAGAGTTAAGGGCATATTCCATTCCTCCACCAAGCCGCAAAGTTGCTCGTTTCGCTTTTTTCGATCTCTCCAATTCAACGAATCCATCTGGATTCATAAGAATAAACCTTCCCATTGAATGGCCTTCCAAGGAGGCGCGCGATGTCCCAATAGCAGCAAAAAACAGGGTAGAGGAAGAGAGCAGCAAACCAGGACGCGCATCAAATCCAAATTGCCAAGGATCGATTTTAGCTGCTGTCTTAGAAGTTAGATCAGATAATCTATTTAGAGCAGGGCGAGCAAAGATAAATGTATCTTGCAGAGTTCTTGAAGCTTGAGAATACCGTCCGAAGAATTCAAGGCCAAGATAGAAGCTACGCCATTGCAAGCCATAACCCAACTGGAGCGTACCCAGCCAATCGCACTTGACTAGATGAGGAGAAGGAGTAAGATCATAGGAAATAGGAGCAGTAAAAAACCCAACAATTCCACCCCCAGGTTCTCCACTGATTTTGCCGTCAAATATAGAGCCTCCTAATCCGCCTCCAAGATAAATGCCGCAAAAATGAGGATGATGACACTCTGATAGACAACATGGCTGGGCATTGGAAAAATGATAAGACAAACCGAGGCTGAGAGCATGGTTTTTTAAATTGAGGTCTGTATGATCAGCTAATGTAAGAAAGTTGCCCTCTAAGCTAATCCCGGTTGTTTGATCATCAACTGAAATATTCCGATAATCAGTATAAAGATAATCAGCTCTAAGGGATAAGCGATCGCTTAAATCTTGTTCCAACCCGACGCCAACACGCAAATAAGCCGAGCGTTTGCATTTAGAAGGGCTAAGAGTAATTGAAAAAGTGTCCGTTAAACTCAATCCATCGAGTATCGATTTGTTAGCAAGATCGATTCTCGTCAATTCGAAACCAAAGCGTCCATAAAACAACAGGGAGGGCTTGATAAAATAGCCTATGCGCCCATCTATTCCATAATGCCAAGGATCGATTTCTATGTACGAAGTGTTTTCACGGTCAAAAAATTGTAGTGGGAGTTCATCGTGTAAATGCTGTTTATGAATTGAAAACTTAGGTTGGAAACACCTTATAAATCCCTCAAAACCTACATAAAGCGACCTCCGGCTTACGCCATATCCTGCAAAAAGTGTCCCTTCGATACTCTCCCTAAAAAAATCGGTTTTTAAGTCCATAGGAAATACCCGAGGGTCGATAAAACCATATTGCGCCAACATTTCTCCCTGCTGCCTCGCAATTGTACCGCTTACACCTACCGAACCTCCTACATAAAATCCCTCCGACCCTTGGGCCAAATGGAGATAAATGCAACTTAAAAAAAGTAAAGATAAAGGACTTATATATCATTTCCTCTCTATTGAGCGTGACTTAAGAATTGCGGTCTCTCTAAGAGGGGAAAAAGCACCACATTATCGACTATCTCCCGATACCAGGGAAGATTGGGACGCTCCTCGGGTACGAGTGAAAAAAGACGCCCGCCTCTCTCCTTAGTAAATCCATCCGCGTACATGCGAGGATTCCCCTTCGGATAAAAATTGCGCAGCTCCCCCTCTAAGTGAAAGCCACATTTTTCGATCACTCGAAGGCTTGCATGATTTTCCGTACTGCATGTGATCTCGACCCGGTCGGACTTGAAATACTCGAAGAGGAGAGCTATTTGAATGCGCGTCGCAAGCGTCGCTAATCCTTTGCCCTTATTAAGGCTCGATACCCAATAGCCAATTTCCATGCAGAAAGGGTTGATCCTATTGGTCGGATAGAAACCCGTATAGACTAAAAACGCGCCCGTTTTTTTGTCGAAAAGGGCAAGCTCATATTCCTTTCCTTTGAAATAGAGGGCATGCTGGTTTAAAACCCGCTCCAGCATCCCCTCCCTTCCCAAGGGGTGATGAGCCCAACTCATGAAGCGGCGTAAATCTGAAAGAGAGGCTTCAAGGGCCTCTTCTATTTGAGGAATATCACCCGGCTCAACGGGCCTAAGCACATAGAGATCCTTATATTCGATTCTGGCCGGAGGCAAAGGACGAGTCATAAAGAAAAACTAGCATTACCCTAATCCTTTGTCAATTCTTTTCAGGATCGACTTCCAATTGATTTTTTCCATGATCTTCGATAAAAGCGGCTAATGAATTCGCTATTGAGCGGGAAGGCACGATCGTGTGTTCCAAACCCAATTCGCGGCATATCTTCTCATAAGAAACATTTCGCACAGTCACGATTACATTCTTAAAACCCATTGACTTCCCTACAAGGCCTGCCAAAATGTTATCGGGGTCAGAATCGGTAAACGTAATCAGATAATCAACATCCTTTGGATTTGTCTGCTCCAATGTTTCTGGATCGGCTCCGTCCCCTTCTAACAATCCGCAGTCGACCTGATCTTGCAGCTTTTCAATTTTTTCTTTATCTTGCTCGATTATGATAATTTCGTATCCCTTTTCGCTCAAAACTTTAACCGCTTGAACCGTTGTGACGCCTCCACCCGTAAAAACAAGCCTCATAATTTATTCCTCCTTCCTATGAGAGTTCCTCGATAGAAAATGACAAGAAGCGTCACAATCTCAAGACGCCCCAGAAGCATATCGACACTTAAAACAATTTTTAACAGAGTTGGCAAGCTCGCGTCTGTAATACCTGAAGAGACTCCCGCCGTCCCCAATGCGGCAACAATGTCAAAAAGCGAGTCGAGAAGAGGATATCCCATCGCTGCAAAAGGGAGAGCAGATAAAAAGATTGTCAGGATATAGAGGGCGAAGATGGACATGCAATTGATGACTTCCGGGTAGTGTTTCTCAGATAAAACCGAACTCTTCGTTAAAGATGTCCGAAAAAAAAGAGACCTCAAGGCCTGCAAAATGATGAAGAGACGTAGGATTTTGATCCCACCGGCGGTCGATAATGTCCCTCCCCCGATAAGCATAGAGGCGAGCAGCAAGAATTTCGATCCTGGATCGAATTGGGAAAAAGGGAGAATCTCGAAACCGGCCGTTGTCTGAGTTGTGATTACACTAAAAAAAGCGTCGATCCACCCCACTGAACCGAACGAGATCACAAGAAGGGTAAACAATAAGATGCAAAAAATCAGCCCAAGAAATTGGATATCGGCAATCAGAGCTCTCACACATTTCAGATTTATAATCCAGAAAAGAGGGAAAGAGAGAGCCCCAAGAAATGAGAGGAGGCTTACGAGCCCCTGTGTTGTGCGCGAGAGGCTCTCCAAGCCATCCGGATAGGGAGAGAACCCCCCCCGTTGAAATCGCGCTGAAGGTGAGTTCGGCAGCCTTGATCCCTCCGATTCCGGTAAGAAGCAAAAGGCCGAATCCCAAAACCGTCAGCAGGGAATAAATGAGCAAAATCTTACGGGCAAAGACCTTCGAATTTTCGATCTTATCATCGCTATAAACGATCCGCTTCACGAAGGCTTTCGAAAGGGTTCCGGGAAGAAAAGCGAGGCCAATTCCAAAAATAATGATCCCCAACCCTCCATACCATTGCATCCACGATCTAGCGAAAAAGAAGGTTTTTTGATCAATCGCCTCCAGATCGGCAAGAGACAATCCCGTTGTGGTTAAACCAGAAACACTCTCGAACCAAGAATCGATGAAATTCATTCCCGACCCCATTATGGGGTAAGTCATAGAGAAAGAGCCAACTATAAATGCTAGAGCGATGACCGTATAGGCTTCGTTCGATTGGAGCGCTTTAGGCTGCGGAATTGCAAGGCTCAAAAAACCCAAGACCAAAAAAAGACCCCCGACGATCCCATAGCGAAGCGTCATGTTATATTCCTGCCAGAACAAAGAGACGACTAATGGAGCCAGCAACAATGCTGTACTGACCAGGAGAACAAATCCTAAATATTTACAAACAACAAGTAGACGGACCGGATAACTCAAAGGAGCAAGGGCGTGTAAATGAGAGAATCTCATAAACCGATATACCTAGCGTGAAAGATAAAGAGAACTGAGGCGAGAGCGCATTTTGAGAAGAGCCTTGGTATGAATTTGGGAGATACGCGACTCACTTAAACCCATAATTTTCCCTATCTCCTTAAGCATCAATTCTTCATAATAATAGAGAGTCAGAACTTTTTTTTCCTGTTCAGGGAGAGTATCGATCGCCTCAGCAAGAATTGTGGCGCATTCGTTGCGCTCCGCAATTTCAAAGCTTGTCTCTGCCTTAGCATCTGCAATCCTTTCGGCTAAAGGAGCCTTTTCCTCGTCGTTGATCATTTCTCGATTTAAGGAGATAAGAATCGCGGGGCGGACTCGATTAAGAAGCTCTCCCAACTCATTTGCGTTCAAACCCATATGCGAAGAGAGCTCTTCATCGGTAGGATCGCGCCCAAGCTCCTGCTGCAGCTTCTGTTGGACACTGGCGATTTTATTCGCTTTTTGATGGACGCTGCGCGGGATCCAGTCAAGTTCGCGCATCTCATCGATGATCGCCCCTTTGATCAAGAGGATTGCATAGCTCTCGAATTTACTGTTGCGGGAAGTATCATATTTTTCGATCGCCTTGATCAATCCGGTTACGCCCGAAGAATAGAGGTCGTCAAGCTTCACCTGAGGAGGAAGGCCAGCTCCAAGACGCCCGACGACATACTTCACTAGGTAGAGGTACTGGACGATCAACTCATCGCGGTATTCGGTTTTTCCTGTCTCTTGATACCGCCTCCAGAGATCTTTAACAGCCTCTTTTTCGACTTTAATTAAACCCAAAGTAAAACACCACTAAATAATATTATATTATAATATTAACTGTTTTATTTTAATCAGACAACGCTAAATGTCTGATGCGATTAAACTCCTTCTCATTGAAATCAGTGAGAATTTTATGAGTAATCTTATAAGGGTCAGCAAGATGAATTTCTCCCGGGAGAGGATAGCCGTAAGAGATATATCGAATCGGGAGATCTGTTTTTGCCGATACGTTGATCAAGACTCCGCTCGCAAGGGTTTCGTCGAGCTTGGTAAAAACTAGGCCGGTAGGAGCTAGGGGAGAAAATCGGTGGACCGCTCCATAAAGATCGACCTCTTTGGTTGAAGCGCTCAAAGTGAGAAGGATTTCGACAGATCCACAAGCCGCGAGCTGTCCCCCTAGTTGATCGACCCGTTCAGGTTGGTAGTAATTACATCCGGTTGTATCGATTAAAACCAGATCTGCTTGCGCTTCATCAAGGGAGGTATAGAGCGGGATCTTCCACTCATCGGCATATCTCTTCAATTGAGGATAGGCGCCGCTCTTTACAAAATCGAGCGCCACCATCGCAATAGTTTTATTCAGCTTACGATAGCGGTCGGCTAGCTTAATCAGCGTTGTCGATTTCCCCACTCCTGTTGGTCCGACAAGCGCTAAGCGAGAGGGGAAAATAAGCTCGCCTGCCGTTCGAATCTTTTTAGAGAGACACTCTTTAAGCCGGCTTATCGCGCCTCCTTCCTCTGTAAATGTGAGCGCAACCTTCTCTGCGATCCCGCGTGCAATTCCTTTGGAAATCAAAAACCGGGTCAATGCCAGGTAGGCATCTGCTGCCTCCTTCTTTTCTTGGAGCAGGCGTTTTATCTCGGCTACATTTTTTTTTCTTTCCATCAAATCAACACATCATTTGATACATTTCCGATCTCTCGGAGTTCGATATCCGGCGCAACCTCCCCATAAGACAAGACCGCGAGTCGCGGAAGCTGCTTTTCAATTAGCTTTTTTAGTTTCGCACGCGTTTCTATTTCAGTGACCACGACAGGTTTTACCCCTCTCTTCTCAGCTTGTTCAGCTAAGACGATCAAAGAACGTGCCAGCTTATCAATCGTCCCAAGCCTAACCTTTCCCTTAGATAGGTCGAGAATACGTTCCACTTTTGGATCGATCGTGATCACGTGCGCGATCCGGGTTTTTCCGAAAAACTCCTCAGAAATCCCCTTTGAAAGCCCTCTTCTAACAGCTTCTGTCAATTCTTCCAAATCGCTCTCTTCCCCTTTGGCGTGATCGGCCAAGATCTCTAAAATGGTCACAAAATCGCGAATCGGGACTCCCTCTTTGAGCAAACTCTGCAGCACTTTGACTAACTGGCCGATCGAAAGCTTTTTCCCAACCAGCTCCTCGACAACAGCCGAGTCGTACCGTTTCACATCTTGAATCATCTGAGCGACATCCTGACGCGTTAACAACTCATGAGCATGCTCTTCAATGACTCTCTTCAGGGCCTCTACCAGTGTGTGCAGTTCGCCTCCTCTTCCTGACGCAGTAGGCGTCCCTTTTACGCGCATGCGCCAGGCTGTCGGGGGAAGTTCGGCATTATCCGAAATGTGCACATAGGGCACAGGCGAACCGAGATGAGCCCCTACCTCCTTTCGGATAGTCGGAAGCCGTTGAAGAAGAGAGTCTGCCAGTATGACTGCTTGATACCCCAATTCAACTTCCAACGGATGAACAAAGAGCGGGCTTAAGGCAGCTCTCTTTGGCTTTTTCTCCTCACCCTTCCCCCCCCTTTTCAACTGAAGGTAGCCGCAGACCAAAAAGATCCCCCCGATCGGGAGCATGACCAGAACAGGCATCCCGGGAACGAGGCATAGAACAAGAACACTCCCCGCGGTGATCAGCAGCACTTTCGGATGATGAAAAACCTGCTTGGTCAAGGTTTTCCACAAGCTGCCCGAAGAGGCACGGGTGACCATAATCCCGGCGGCGACCGAAATTAAAAGGGCCGGTATCTGAGAAACCAGCCCGTCGCCAACGGTCAAACGTGTGAATGTCTCCAAACAATTTTGCCAAGGCATTCCCTTCATTGTCATTCCGACTATTAGCCCACCGCAGATATTGACGCATGTGATCACAAGGCCGGCGATCGCATCTCCTCTTACGAATTTTGAAGCGCCATCCATCGCTCCGTAAAATTCGGCCTCCGCGTTGATTTTTTCCCTGGCGCCCTTTGCCTCTTCCTGTGTAATGAGTCCCGCTCCGAACTCTCCGTCAATTGCAAGCTGTTTGCCCGGAAGAGCTTCTAAAGTAAAGCGGGCGGCAACCTCTGCGATCCGCCCCGACCCTTTTGTGACGACGATAAAATTGATAATTGTAAGCAGGGCAAACAAAATCAACCCCACTACCAAGTTGTTGTCCGTGACGAACTCGCCGAACGTGCGGATGATATCCCCCCCTTGTCCCCGCGTCAGGATCATCCGCGTTGAGGCAATATTTAATCCTAAGCGATAGAGAGTCAGGAACAAAAGCAATGAAGGGAATGCACTGAACTCAAGAGCGTTTTCAACATAGAGTGTCAATAGAAGGGCCATGACCGAAAAGACGATGCTTAAACAAAGAAGCATATCGAGCAAAAAAGGAGGTAAGGGAACAAGTAGTAAAACAACAAGCCCCAATACCCCGATCGCCAAGACGGCATCGGTGTGGCTGGCAAGCGCACGCAGCCGATTAAAAAACTCCCCCATGACTTTTGATGTGTAAAAAACGGCCGCTTTTTACGCAATCAATGTCTACGGTCTCGCAAGCGGCTTTTGATCTGCGGATCTCCCTCCGTTTCTCTCAACTCCTCTTTTTTCTCCTGCGGTGTCATCTGCATCTGCTTATAGTAACGCTGTTTCTGATAGAAAAAATCGAATAGCCCCATTATGAGAAGGGAGGCGCCGATCAGAGCTGAAAGAAAAATTATTTTTTTGAAAAGAAATGCCCCTTGCGATTCGGCGGCGGTAAAAAGAAGATTCGGGTCGAGTTTTGCGCGGATCGAAAGATAACCGATACCACCGATAGCTACGGCTTGCATGAGCGGAAGGAGGAATCTTCGCTCACCTTTCTTTCTCCGCCATTTCGGCCGAAGGCTTTCCGTTGACCAAATCCACCCCGTTTGCACGAGATGCGCGATGATCGCGACAGCAAAGATCGCGAGCAAAAACAACCCAACCGGAAGCAGAAGAGGCCCTGCTACTTTTTGAAAAGCCCCGTCTAGTTCACTCTTTTGCAGACCGGCTTTCATGCTTGCCGCGAACCGTCCGGCGAAATAGCTGCCGCTCCCCCAAATTAAGAGGATCCCTCCAGTGAAAACAATGGCTCCGGCAAAGAACGAGGATTTTGCGACCTCTCCTTTTTCCCTTGCCTTTTTCAGCTTCCGCTTGGTCGGCTTTTCCGTCCTCTCTTCAACCACATCAGACCTCGTACTGTCACGATATATAGCCGATTCAGTTTAAAATTTAACCGATTTAAGCGACTTGCGAGCCCGACCTGGGTTTACCCTAGATACTTGGGTCGAGCTGACTTCATATTGCCGAATCAGTTGAAAAATTTATATTTTCAACGCGTCAAACGCAATTTGCATATTGACTATGCGAAAAAAATCTATGTGAGATCAGCTTCTTTCTCCGCAAAGATGTTGTAAGAAAAACACAAGAGAGTCATTCTTTTTCTGATAGTCATTCCAAATTGTTTGCAGTTCTCTTCCATACGCGGAAAGCAACTTTTGAGTCTTAGGAGATTTTGGATTTCCCATGAATGAAACAGGAAAAATTGTACATCCATCTGGTTGAGGAGCATCGATTCCTAAATAAGTTTCTGTCCAATCTGGAATCGAGCCATCCGTACGCCTTGCATCTTGATAAGCTTTTGCTGACTCTTCACCATAGCCCAATAATATTCCTAACAAAAAATCGCTGTGGTTGATTAATGCTCTTAGAGTTTGACCTTCTTCAAGCTTTCCAATAAACCAAGCAGGTGAAAATTCTTCTCCAAGTTCATTTTTAAAAAGATTGTCATGCGTAAGTAAACATTTATAAAGAGCTGTTTTATTGACGATGTAAATATCCAACATTTTCATTTCATTTTGGTTATTCAACTCTTCGCAAAAAATAAAATTTGGATGTGGAAATAGATGTTCGTTTTTTTTGAATGCTAGCCAATCTTTATAACACGGAAGTGCTCTAATACGATGCTAGTATTTGACTACAACGCCAGTAAAACAAAGGGGCTTGTGATCAAAGCATAAAACATGAGCTGCATTATCCAATTTAATGGCGTAGTCAAAAAATTTTCTCATGCAGCCCTTATCACTCCAGGACACATGTTTAAGCCCCTCTTCTACACTGTATGCACCGAAAAGGGGCCCAATTGTGCTGAAAAATAGAAGGAAGATAAGAATTAATTTCTTCCTTATTTGCCGCACCTCATACATTTAAATACGCGCTGTGGATTGTAATAACCGCAATTTCTACACTTCCAAACATAATGATTATCACATCTTACTGCTTCTTGCAAGGGAATCCATGCTC
Organism: Chlamydiales bacterium; assembly: GCA_020831465.1. Classification (GTDB taxonomy): domain Bacteria; phylum Chlamydiota; class Chlamydiia; order Chlamydiales; family JAAKFR01; genus JAJACP01. Next base: position 583 of record JAFIGI010000056.1, on the reverse strand, counting down.
CATTTTCGAGGACAAGAATACCCTCTGGACTCGCTTGCATTCCTTGAGTTCCAAGCCAACATCCATCTATCAGTAAAAAGACACCTTGTTCGTCCGAGACTATCTGATCAATGTGTTGTCTTTCGGTTGACGAATTTACCGAAAAGCTTTCCCACGAAGAAGCTTGAAGTGTTCCTAAGCAACACCCTGTCAAAGCTAAAGAAAATACATATTTCATCCAACTTTTCATACCCTTAACTAATTATTATAAATTTTAAGTAACAGAACGCGACCGCTATAAGCAAGTTAAAAATTTAATGAAATATATTTGAATCATTATTAACGGCGTTTTCTTTCATTTGTCTCTGTTTATCAATCTTCTAATCTTTTTCTCATTTAAAATAAGAAACTTAGACTGAATCACAACCTTAGGGATCCACTTTGATTCGAAACTGAAAGAATAGGGTTGTGTCCAGAAAATTGTGCAAAAACTTTAGGCGTATGAAAATCTCCTATTGTTTTAAGCGGCGTTTTCTATCGCCTCAAGTTTGAGTTTTTTCTCTTCTTTGTAAAAATCCATATTCACATAACGCTTATCTTCAAT
>JAFIGI010000046.1 GCA_020831465.1 Chlamydiales bacterium | reverse complement strand
AATTCCAAATACACGAGCCGCTTCTGTAATCGAACCACATTTTTCTACAAATTGTAGTACTTTCTCTCGTAGGTCAGTTGAATAAGTCATGCAGTAAGAATACGCGCATGAAGTAAAAAATTCAATCTATTTGACTATATCATTTGCATTTTTTAGTTCTTTTTCGGCTTTTTCAAAGGCTTCAAAAGCCTTATGAGATTCATCTTCAGCGCGTTTAACTTCATCTTCTAATTGATGGATCTCGTTTGAAAAACTCGCAAGTCTAGACTCCTTATCCTTTATCTCTTCATCGAATTTTTTCGCAGCTTCCTGATATTTCTCTTCTATTAACTGCGCTTTAATCCTATTGACTGCATCTATTTGATCAGAGACTTCTTTGTACTCAACTATGTTTTCCTCTTTCTCAAAGTATTGCAGCTTTTTTCCCAACTCTTCTATTAGAGTATTAACTTCTTTTATTTCATCGTCATTTTCAATTTCTAATTTGGATTTTTTTCGAGATCGATTTTAAGTTGTTTAATGTGTTCAGGTAATTTTTTTAAATCTTCCTTCCTCTGCTTAACCAAATTTCTTTTTGCTTGCGCAACTTCATATTTAGAATTCCACTCTTCCTCTAATTTCTTACGTTGTTTTTCCAGTTCAGGAAGATTATTTAGAGCGGTTTTTGCTTCGTCAGAAATCGCGTTTTCTACTTCTTCATACGCTTGTTGCACCCTATTGGCCATTTCGTCTTCGATACTTTTTTTCAATTCAAGGTCGGATGAATCCGCTCTATGCAGTTTATACAAATCAATATCGGTTTGTTTATTTATTGCATTTCCAACACTAATAATCTGACTGCTTGAAACTGATGCGCCAGTAGAGAGGCCCTCTTGGGTGCTTTGGGGAGCTTGAGAAGTTTTAAAACCCAATAAACTCTTGATGGCGTTAATGAATGAAAATAACAATCCCTTCACTACTCCGGGTTTATCCTGAGCTTGAGATACCCCCTCTTGAATGTTGATTGTGAATCCTTCTTAATAGCAGTCGATAAATTCTTAAGCGAATCAGAGACCTCTTTTTTTTCGCTGAAAGTATGGCCTTCTAGTTTGCCTGTTGTGGAAGGCTGTGAAACGTAAGAAGGAGGCTGACCTACACTCGATGGTTGAATTTTATTCATTTGAAAACCTTGAATTATTTTTTAAAAAAAATTATACCACAAAAAACATTATTGACAATTTATTTATTTAATTTTAATTTATAAAGAAATATGGAAACAACTGAGCTCAAAATCGAAGGAATGCACTGTGTCTCCTGCGAACGGACTATCGGGAACGCCCTCAAGAGGGTCAAAGGTGTCGAGGAGGCCTCGGTCAGCTTCGTCTCAGGAGAAGCTATTGTCAAAGGAAGCGCCCTCACAAGCGATCTGATAAAAGCCGTTCAATCAACCGGCTACAATGCCTACCCTATTTATGGAACGAGTGAAGACGAAATCGCTAGGGGGGAAGAGTTTAACTTTAAAGTGCAGCTTGTGACGGTTATCTTCTCGGCCCTTTTAACCCTTCCTCTAGTCTTGCAGATGGTCGTTGACTTTCTCCCAATTTGGGTCGAGTTCGTCCTGGCCACCATCGTCCAGTTCGGCGCCGGCTGGCGCTTTTATGTGGGCAGTTTTTGGGCGTTGAAGAGTCTATCCGGAAATATGGATCTTTTGATCGGGAAAGGGACGACTGCGGCCTATTTGTTCAGCTCTGCGGTCTTTATCTTTGATCTACCCGAGCATGTCTATTTCGAAGTGAGCGCTTCGATCATCACCTTAATCCTGCTCGGGCGGCTGCTTGAACTCAGAACCAAAAGGCGGGCGTCCGGCGCCATTAAAGCGCTTTTACGCCTTCAGCCTAAGATGGCGCGCGTTAAGCGCCATGAAGAGTGGCGCGAAATTCCGGTCGAGGAGATGAAAATCGGCGAGATCTTTCATGTGCGCCCGGGAGAAAAAGTGCCGATCGACGGAGAGGTCGTGGGAGGAGATTCGCATGTTGATGAGTCGATGTTGACAGGAGAGAGCCTCCCCAGCCATAAAGCCTTAGGCGCCAAACTATTCGGCGGAACGCAAAATCAACAGGGCTCGCTTCTTGGGAAAGCGACGGCCGTCGGCTCTGATACCGCTCTCGCAGCGATCATCAGGCTGGTGCAAGAGGCGCAAGGGTCGAGGGCGCCCATTCAGAAGCTCGCCGACAAGATCTCTGCCGTCTTTGTGCCGATTGTGATCGTGATCGCCCTGCTCACGTTTATCCTCTGGTGGGCTCTCGCATTCGATTTTGAAAGTGCGCTGATCAACGCAGTCGCCGTTCTGGTGATCGCCTGTCCTTGCGCGCTTGGGATGGCGACGCCGACGGTGATCATGGTGGCGACAGGGCGCGGGGCTCGCGCGGGTATCCTCATAAAAAATGCCGAAGCGATCCAGCTTGCTGAAAAACTCTCGGTGATCGCGGTTGATAAAACGGGGACTCTGACAGAGGGGAAGCCCGCTTTGACAGATGTGATTCCCGAAAGTGAAGAGATCAAGCGGCTTGCCGCCTCGCTTGAAGAGCATTCGGAACACCCGATCGCAAGGGCCATTGCTTCTGCGGCCAATCCCCTCCCTGTAACAAGGTTTGCAGCCGTCCCAGGGAAAGGGGTGCACGGGGAGATCGAAGGAAAAAAATACTATCTCGGATCGATCCGTTGGATGGAAGAGCTGAGTCATGAACTCGATAGAACAACTCTAGATCCCCTTGAGAGAGAGGGAAAAACGGTGGTTTGCTTGAGCGATTCGGATAGAGTTCTGGGCTATCTGGCTATTGCAGATATCTTGCGCCCTAGGACTAAAGAGGGAATTGAAAAACTGAAAGATCTTGGCCTCGAAGTTGTTATGCTGACGGGCGATCACAAGAAGACGGCCCAAGCGATCGCAGCAGAGGCGGGGATCTCAACCCTCTACGCGGAGATCTTGCCCGAAGATAAATCGAATAGTGTCGAAAGGCTGAGGAGAAAGGGAAAACTTGTCGGAATGGTAGGAGACGGGATAAATGATGCACCGGCCTTAGCCGCTGCCGACGTCGGCTTTGCGATGGGAGCCGGAACGGACATTGCAATTGAAGCATCAGATATCACTTTAATGCGCAGTGACATACGCCAAGTTGCCTCTGCAATCGACCTTTCACGGACGACATTCCGCAAGGTGCGTCAAAATCTCTTTTTCGCGTTTTTTTACAATACACTCGGCATCCCGCTGGCAGCTGTTGGTTTGCTCAACCCGATTATTGCAGGCGCAGCGATGGCTTTGAGCTCTCTATGCGTAGTTAGTAATTCGCTTTTATTAAATAGATGGAAACCCTAAGATGATCAATATGTTCTTACAACGAAAAGCCCTTTATAATCTGCTTCAAATCAATTTGCCGCGGATCGAATCGGGTGAGTTGAAAATAGGAGACTTGGAACCGTGGCAAACCGAGAACTACCGCCAGCAGCCCACCGACATGCTGCTCAACCGGCTGAGCAAGCTCGGGATTTCATTCGGGAACGGCGATTTTACGGCCTATGCCCTCTCTTTTGAGGAGCCTGAAGAGCTTCTCGACGCGATCGCAAAGGAGCGGGATCCTCTCGAACAGGACCAAGTCTTTCTCTTGATCTTTGAGCTCTGGCGGCGGCATTTTCCTGAGAAAAGGACCTTATCGATTTTCTGCGATGAGCTCGACTATCAGATGACGCAATATGATTTGGAGCACGAGTGCGAGATCGCCGATACCCTTGAATATCTTCTTCAGATTCTCGAAGAGAACGTCGACAAGGGTCTCAATCCAATCGACGTTTTGCAAACCATTCAGACCTACTGCGCCAACGACATCGAGAGTTTTCTCTTTGACTATATTTTAGCTGAGATCGAGGAGGGAAACCGCGACTACGCCTCCGAGCTGCTCGATAGTTTCCTCCCCTACATCAGGGAGAGGATTTGGTTTGATTATCTAAGGGCGCGCATCGACTATATAGACGATCCTGAGGTTGGGTGCCGTCTCTTTGAAAAGCTGATCGGAAAAATTGGGGAAGCAACCAACATCGACCTCGTTGAGGAGATCCTCTATTTTCTTGCCGACTCGGGCAATCACACCCTCTTCTATGACTTGGCAATAAAGATGTTCGACTTGATGAAGGTGGAGGAAGATTTTCGCGAGTTTTTGGAGATTTGCTACATCCATTACGACCATCTCGACCTTAAAGAGCCGGGCTTGGTTCTTTCCGAGATTTTCCACCGCCGCAAAACTCTTTCTTCGGAGAGTCCTCTCGACCCTGAAGACCCCGACCTTGCGGCTCTCCGCGCGGTACTCGACCAGAAACTCCACCTTTAACTCCATGTGCGCGTTTTTTTCCATGCAAGAGCGGCTGCGACTTTGTCTCGCTCCCTCTGCATGAAAAAAACGGCGTTAAGAAAAAAGGGCGTCTAAAGTGAGTTGATGGTCGACAACTTGGTGAAAGTGCGTATTTTCCTTTGCTCCAAATGGAGTGATCAGCGTGAGAAACAGCCCTTTACTTGTCCCTGTAAATTTCTGAAATAAGGTTTTTTTGCGGTTAAGTTCTTCTGAATAAGCTTTTGTTAAAACGAATTCATTATTGCTAAACTTTATCTCGCAAAGATTGATGCATTGATCCGCTCGATCAATGACGAGATCCACTTCTATTTCCTTCTTTCCAGCCACTTCCGCTTTCCAATAACTCGCTGATGTCGTTACTCCCCCGATTCTAAGCGCCTCTTTAATCTCGGCAATATGTTTGAGGCACAAACTTTCAAAAGCAAAACCTGCCCAAGATTTCCATGAAGGCAGCGATTGACGTTTGATCCAGTATTCTTTTTCCACCCCTTTTAAAAGATTTCCCTTATCAGGTTCTATCCATTTGAGATAGAAAAGAGTATATTCGTCATTGAGATAGAATTTGATTCCTTTCGCTTTTTTACCGATCTCAGGGAGCGTGGAAATAAAACCCGATTCTTCAAGCTCTCTTAAGACATCGCTTGAGCGCCCGCTGTTGCTCAATTTTGCTTTTTTTAATAGATCAAGCCGAGACAAACCACGCCTTTGCGCCGCTAAAGCTTTCACAATTTTGAGATGGGATTCGGCACTTTGGAAAAGAGAATAATAGAGCTTATGAAATTCTGTAAGAAGAGGTGATTGAGGAGAAAAACATAAATAATGGATGTTTTGATTTGCTGAAAGGCCTCGCTCTATATAGGAAAGGTATTTAGGAACGCCTCCTGTGACCATATAAATTTCGCAAATTTGCTTTCTTGTTAAGGAGATCTCTCTAGATTTTAAGTAGGCTTCTGTTTCCGAAAGGGAAAAAGGGAGAAGTCTTAGATGAGCGCTTAACCTCCCATAAAGCCCGCCGGTATTATTCACTACATGACTGATCATCCACGATGCTGCGGAACCGGAAACAATAAGAAGCACCTTGGAAAGTGCTGAAAAATGACGATTCCAAGCGTAGTCTAAGGCTTCTAAAAATCCTGATTTCGACGAGGCTAACCAAGGAAGCTCATCAAAAAAAATGATGATTTTTTGTTTATCCTGAATTTTATTAACACTGTTAACTAAGCGCCTAAAGGCCTCTCTCCACGTTTTTGGAGCATTTCGGTATGCATCATGATCGAATAACGCGGTGAATTCGGTATGAAAATTTTCTAGTTGTTCTTTTGTGTTCGCGTTGAAAGACCCCGTAATTTCAAAAAACACCCCTTTTCTTTTAAAGAAATTTCTTATTAAAAATGTTTTGCCAATTCGTCTTCTACCATAAATTGCCAAAAACTCGGCGTTTTTTGAACGATACAGTCTTTCGAGGGTTCGTTTTTCTTCAATGCGGCCAATGATGATGTCGGAAGACTTCAAGATAATTCTCTTTTTTGACTTAAATTTGGCTTTTTCTTACATATTTTTCAAGATAATTCCTAATTTGGGCCGATACTTGGCTCAATCTTGATAGGTTTGAAGTCCAAATAGTCGCAGGAAGTGAGGTAATAGCGAATGCCCCTCTTGGAACCAAAAAGCGGAACCTCCCGCTTAACGCTGTGCAAATGGCCGAATACGCAGACGTCGACCCGGTACTTCTCAAGAAGGGCGGCTCCCTTTGAAGGCTGAAGGTCGGCACCTATAGGTGGATAGTGGGTCATGACGAGTCGCTTCGAAGCTGATTGATCTAAAGCTTTTAAACTCAACTCTAAACGTTCGAGCTCCCGTTTGAAGATCTTCTCCGTGTCGGGTTTCTCTTCTTGGGAAGGAGCAGCGGAGGTCTCGCGAAAGTCGATAAAGGTGTCAAATCTGTATTCGTCCGTGTCCCAAAGGCGGGCGCCGCCGATCGAATATCCCCCCCAATTGAAGGCGTTGTTCTGAATGAGATGAAGCGAAGGCGGAAGGATCGACTTTGTTTTGGAGGGTGAGCTCCACCAGTAATCATGGTTCCCTTTGATCAGGACTTTGGTACCGGGAAGAGAGTCGATCCAATCGAGGTCGACCTTTGCCTCTTCAAGTCGCATCGCCCAGGAGATGTCCCCGGCAATGAGGACGAGGTCGTCGGGCGTGATGCTCTTCAGCCAGTTGGATTTAAGCTTTTCCGCATAATCAACCCACTCGGGACCGAAAACTTCCATCGTTTTTTCGGGAACACCGAAAGAGAGGTGCAGATCCGCAATCGCCCAAACAGACATAAAGGGATATTAAATCTCTATGCGTTTTTTTGCCAACGAAGAGCGACGAGACCAGAGAAATTGATTTTTCCCAGTGAAGCAAGCTGTCTACGATTTAACTAAGAGTCGCCTTGAAACCGTTCAATGGAGAAAGGGGCATGGATTCTTACCAGCTTGAGCATTTAAGGGTAGCCCTAAACATGTAGTGATTTAAAGGTTTTAATTTATGAGGATTCTAATTATTTTTTTTGAAAAAAATAGGAGAAACTCATGAATATCTCTTGTCCTCACTGCTACTCAAATACAGTTCGTAAAAATGGTTCGATT
>JAFIGI010000045.1 GCA_020831465.1 Chlamydiales bacterium | reverse complement strand
AATTCCAAATACACGAGCCGCTTCTGTAATCGAACCACATTTTTCTACAAATTGTAGTACTTTCTCTCGTAGGTCAGTTGAATAAGTCATGCAGTAAGAATACGCGCATGAAGTAAAAAATTCAATCTATTTGACTATATCGGCTCATTCAACTTGTTTTCCCCAGAGACTTTAATTTCACTCGCTGGAATGCGCGGTAGACTCTCCGGCCCTCGATAGGGCCGCTAGCGTGGCCTTCTCAACTTGCCGGCTGGCTTGAAGCTTTTGCTGAATATCGGTGCCTTGATCTCAGAGTGAAAGTCTTCTATCACTCGTAAAATCAATTGCTCTCGAATGCATCGTCATTATCCGCTACAACGTGCTCTGATGTACTTAAGGAGATTTTAATTCTCGACTCTTCTTGCACAAGATTTTTAATTTGAGTGAGAAAAGAATCAAATTGACAATACTTATCAAGCCCGTTTCTTGAAAATTCGATATCGAAATCATTCCATATTTCGAAGCCAGCTTCATTATGTTGAATTTGAGCTTCGATTTTATCAAGTGCTTTTATGAATTTTGCTTCATAAGAAGCCCCTGACTCGAATTCATGCCACAACTCAATAATTTCCTTGCTAAAACTGGTGCGATATTTTTCATGCATTATTTTCATAGCAGAGAATTCCTGCTCGTACTTAAAGAATTGCATTTCACAATTATTTTCATACAAAAAGTAGGGATTATCTCCTGTAACAGCTTCTGCAAGATCATGAACTAAAGCCATTTTCAGTGCTCTTTCTAGGGAAATTTCTTTATCCAAACGAGGTGCAAAGATCATCGCCATAATGGCTAAACGCCATGAATGTTCAGCAACACTTTCTTTTTTCCCTCTTGAGGTTCGTCCATTTCGAAGCTCGTTCTTAAGCGATTCGCAAAAATGTATAAATTCAATATATCTTTTCATATTAGGAAAATAATTAAGAGATTCTCATCTATTTGTTCCAGAAATTGTAACACCTATGTTACATTCAAGTGCACAAAAATCCAATCTTAGCTGCTAGAAAATCTCTTAAAGATGATGAAATTTTAGGTTGCTATTTCAAAATAAAATTAGGTTATGGCCTTATGACCCAGTATCCCGCTAAACTTAAAGAGTTGCAAAAGCAAATCCGAGAGTTCGTCTCGGAACGCGGCTGGAATCAGTACCACTCCCCCAAAAATATCAGCATTTCTCTAAACTTAGAATGTTCAGAAGTCCTTGAATGCTTCCAATGGCTCACCGACAAAGACTCTTTCGAGATCATTCACAACGAAAAAATGCATCAAGAATTTCAAGATGAATTAGCTGATGTATTTTTTTGTGTTTTGAGGCTTGCTGATCTTCTAGAGATCGATCTCATAGAAGCTTTTACGGAAAAAATGAGAAAGAATCGTGAAAAATATCCGATCGATAAGGCTCATGGCCGAACAGAAAAGTATGATAAACTCTCAAACGTAACTTAATTGGAGTTGTTCCTTGTACAATTTCTTAGATGCCAAAGATCAAGATGTTTTTAATCGTGTTAGAAATTATTTTAAGGAAAAAATTGAAATTCTATATGGTAATCAAGATTCTGCTCTAATAAAAATCGCACAAGGATCAGATAGAAAATGCTTACTACTAAGTTACTCAGGTGAAGATGTCGGACTTTTAGCATATAAAAAAGAATTAAATCACGAATACGGACTTAGGCAAGCTTTTGAAATTAAAACTTTATTTGTTATTAATCCTGAAAAAAATTCAGGAAGAAAAATCGCAACCCATCTTTTATTTAAAGCGAGTGTAGAAGCCTTAAAAAAGCACGCCAAATATATTTTTGTAACTGCATCATCTCAGCGTCCGGAGGTGATCCAATTTTTTCTCAAAAGAGGCTTTAAAATCAAAAAGTCCCTTCTTCATTATCACGATAATGATTCAACTGAATTTCTTTTAGTGCACAATTCTCCCGCTCTACTATTTTTTAATTTGACCAAAAAACTTTCCTGCACACTTAAGTCGAGCTCTAAAGCGATTTCAAGCATTTCACTCTCCCCTATTTCTCAAATTCAAAATGATCTACAATAAAGCAGCGGCCTATGAATAAAACAGATATTAAAGCTATTCAAAAAGTCGAACACCTCCTAAATCAATACAGATCAGGAATGATTGAAAAGTTTATCTACCTGGATCAAATTCATGAATTCAACGAAATTCTCTTCTTCTATGCTAAGCAAATAACCGATCAGTCCATCATAAAAAAACTTGAGATGGAAAACGGAAAAATCATTTTCACAACTAAGCAGAATGTACGTTTTTCCTGTAACGACGTAGATAGACGCGGAACCCTTTTTATGGCTCTTAACCTCGGTTTTTATGAAGAAGAAGAAAATTTAATCTATTCCATCATTAGTAAGAATAATGTGTGTTTTGATATTGGCACTAATATAGGCTGGTTTTCATTACATTTGGCACAAAAAAAACCTGGCATTCAAATTCACGCTTTCGAACCACTTCCTGCCGTCTTTAATAATTTTAAAAAAAATTTAAATCTAAATAATTTTGAAGGAATCCACCCTTACAAACTAGGTTTTTCAAATAAAGAGGATGTACTCGATCTTCATTTTTCACCATCATTGACCGCTCTTTCCTCAATAAAACAACTATTTCCCGAACAAACTTCTAAAATTAAATGTAAATTTATTACTCTGGACAGCTTTGTAGAAGCAAACCACATCCAAAATATTGACTTGCTAAAGATCGATGTTGAGGGTGCTGAACTCCTAGTTATTGAAGGAGCTAAAAATACTCTTCATCAATTCAATCCTGTTCTCTTTCTTGAAATATATGAAGGTTGGACATCATACTATGAGTATACGCCAGATGACCTCATTCAAAAATTGGCTGACTTTGACTATGAATGCTTTATTTATAACCAGAAGAAATTATTAAAAGTCGACATGTATGAAGAAGGAAAATGTCTTGGAAAGTATAATTTCTTCTTTCTAAATAGGTCAAAACATTCTAACTGGCTTCAGTATTATTCTTAATTCTATTATGATCTACCTTGTTGTTCAACCTCAGACTTAGTAATGCACTCACAAATAGAAATGGAAGAATGTAGTAGTAATTGAGACCCCCATCTATTTTAATAAGGACCAAGAAGAATGGACCTATAAACTCAGCCAGAGATACTATAGATTCCAAGAATCCAAAAACTTCTCCTTGTTCGTGAATTTTGGCGATTTCTCCGAAATAGCTAAAAATATAAGGTAGTCCAACGCCTCCTAGCATTGTAAATTGAAGGAAGAAGCTGACAGGGATGATTTGCGGAGTAGCAAGAACAACAAATGCTATCCAATCTGTGAACAACAATAAAAAACTAGAAAGTAAGCTAACAGTTATTGCTAAATGAACCCGAAAACGATAAATTCTTCCTACAACAGTACCGACAAAAAAAGCCAATCCTACAATCAAAAGAAAAGTCTTCTCTAATTGTAGCTCGGTCATAGTTTGTTCATTATAATAAAGAATGATGTACCAAGCTGAATTCCAGACTAATAAAGCTAAGACTACTCTTAGATATTTTAATTTATAGAAATGCGTACTCTTAATTTTTAGAATAATGAAGTTGGCTTTTCTGCGATCCTTATCGCGAAAATCTTTAAGTAGAAATACTACAAGTACTACGGATAAAACTGAAAATGACAACACTGATGTAAAAAGATGATCTGCATAAATATGATGACTTATTGATAAAACTATATATGGTATGGGCAACACAATAAATGTGTTAATAATGTTTGGCACTCTTGCAGAAAGAGTATGAATATCACAATATGTAGCTCTTGCTACTGGGATAATATTTCCAAAAATTCCGTCAATAAAAATTGCGATCCAAAAATAGTTTAGTTTCAACGCTACTAAAGCAATTACTGAACAGATAATGGTGAATGCAAGTGTTTTCTTTCGACAATATTTATCTGAAATAATCCCGAAGACGACTGAAAAAATCACTTGAAGCCCTACCCATACCGATCCTAAGAGTTCGACGTTTGTCTTTGCTGTCGGCAGATGGGACAGAAAAAACAAAGAAATCGCAGCATCAGCGATGATGCACATGAGAGGAATGAAGCTATATAGGCTATTTAATCGAGCTTCTTGGGGTAATTGTCTTATCATGTATCTATCTATTTCTCTAAAAATGACTCGGGTAGATCAATAGAACTTCCATCAGGAAATTCAACTGTGTACAAAATGGTATTAGGAGGATATCCAAATATTTGTGATTCGTCATTTGTAGTTATCTCAAAAATTCCACCAACGGAACACACTTCAGCAGGACGAAATTGTTCAGGAGCATCTTTTTTTACTTTTACAGTATTCCCAAGTTGATAAAGATGATCATATAAACCAAAAAATTCTAAGAATATTCTCCCTAATTTCCTTATTTCGATCCATCTTTGATCATTAAACACTTCATATGGACTTGGGAAATCTTCTATTTGATCAGAAAATTTATTTAATTTTTCTTTTAGTTTAATACCCAATTCTTTTTGTTCATATGTTAATTCTATAATGTCCGAATCCAAAAATTGTTCAAAAAGATAATCATCAAACAATTCAGAATATAACTCTATAGGAGAGGAAATAAATTTATTAGATCCAAACCAAGTTTTCTTCTGATAGCTTTTACTGGAAATTTTTTTTACTGTATCTAAAATATTTTTTTTCCACAAGATTGGATTCAAAACTATTTCCTAAATTTCTTATTTAAAACATCTCAAATTCGCTGAATGGAATATGTGCTTCAGGAGCATTACCAGGAACAATATTACCGTTTTTATCAAAAAAATTTTCGTTTACTTGTCTTTAACCTCACGTTTCTGCCCAAATTCTAAAAATTTTTAAAGCTTCAGGTAGATTATATAGTCCGCATGCACTCTCAAAATGCCCCTTTTCAATAAAACAAAAAAGCCAATCCTTCTCCGATCTTTCAATGGCTATTCTTTCGAATTTCCTACCTTCTAGTTTAGTTCCTATCAAACTGATCCTTAAACGCCAACCAGGATTATCCAAAGTACCAATTCGAACACCATATTCATGTTCCCAATCCCCATTACACTGGTTAGAAAACCATTGTAATAGCCATATGAAATCATCATTTATCATTGAATGTCTCTTATTTTGGAATTTCCCATGAAAAGGCAGATCTTACCCCTCCAGGATAATATGGATCATGCATATGTGGTTCAGGAATATATTTTTGTAAATATTTATTAAAATGGCCTTCCGTATTAAAAGTTGCTCCATCAAACCTCAAAACACTCTCCCAGGGCTTTGGATCATATGGATTTGTTTGTGGTCGATACGTAGCATAATGGCTAACTTTTCCAGTTGCCGAATCTCTTCTAAACACACTATGCGCTCCTTCGGCTTGACTATCTGGTTGTAGCCAATTTTTATTTCTTCCTGTGTTCGTCTTAGGAGGTGTTTTTACCTTTCCAGAAAAGCAATATTCAGAAGAAGTCAACTCTACAATAGATGCTCTTTGGGAAGCAAATCCAAATCCTCGCATACTCTGCAAGCCTTTTGTACCGGCAAACAACAGCATGCCTTGTTCAAAACCCGCCTTCCCTTCTGCAATCCAGCGCTGCTCCTCAGAGATACCTTCAGGTAGATGATGCAAGTCATATGTATAGGGTAACACTGCTCTGAATGCCATTTTGGGATAGTCATTGAGATTTCTAAACGACAACTCTTCCCAATTTCCCATCATAGCGCTTCTTTGATCAAACACATTTGTTGTATTTGAAAAAGTCCTTCCACCTATTCTTGACGCAAAATCAAAGGCCATGTCGCGGAAAGCATAATCCGCCCCTTTTAACCTGTACCAAATCGCTTTGAAGCTATCCATGTAGTCGGAGGCAGATAAGCCATATAAATCCCAAGAGGTTAGTGGACCATTGTGAACATAGGCATAAAGATTGGGGCCGTCTTCAAAGCCTTGAGGATCAGGAGTGATCCATCTGCCTAGGTTGGACGAATAGTAGCGTCTGCCAAAGTAGATAAAATCCGTCTCCTCGTCGTATCTCTTGCTCGAAAATCTCCATGGTGAAGCGCTAGTTTCGGTAAGCTGCTCGCCAAAAGCCGTATGCCGATATGTTTCATGCGGCTTTCCATAGGGATTGATCAACGCAGCCAGAGATCCCTGGATGTTGTGAATGGGAAAATAGATGCTGCCATTCAACTCAATGATGACTGAAGAACCAATCTCTGCTCCTAATCCCTCTCCAAGAATGCGCAGCTCTTGTATTTTGCCATTGTGCACCATCCCAATCTCATTTTTATCGTCCCAAATATAGAGTTGGTTACCCTTGGAAAGGCGACGGTTGAAGGCGTCGTAGGTGTAGGTAATCGTACTGCTTTTTGTAACTGAGATTAAACGGTCTAGAAGATCGTATGTATATGTCGTTTCTCCGTCGGATATCAAATTGCCATTATAGTCATAGGTATACCTTTTTTGACCATCGTGAGTGATTTGGGAGAGTGGATTTAGGGAATAGTGATCTTCATCCTTCCGTGTGCGATTATAGAGCGAATCGTATTGGTATTCATGTGTGTTTTCTGCAACAAGTTGGTTTAAATCATCATAGTGATAAGTGTTTTTCACCGAACCTAAAGAATCTGTATAGGAATACTTTGTAAGATTTCCGACAGTATCGTAGCTGCAGTCGGCTTGATAATGCGGGGAGCGTAATTTTTTCCATCGAAGAAGAGGATCCCAATCGATCGAGATGATACCATTGGGAAGAGTCTGCAGTGTGGGCTTTCCGGCTAGGTTTCTCTCGGAATAGATATGCTCATAGCCATTTCTGGAGACCGAATAAAGGTAAGGACCTCGATATGTAAAAAGAGCTTCCGATCCATCGGGCAGATGAAGTGTTGTTCTTCTCCCATAGGGATCGTATTGGCTGCGGACGATTAGGCCGAATGCAAGCTTCTCCTCAATAAGGTTGTCATAAATATCGTATGTACGGTTCGTTATGGTTTTATGAATTTTGTCTTCGACGTTTAGAAGGCGGTCTTTGCGATCATACGTGTAAACGTAATCGATGCCATTTCCATAATAGCGCAATAACCTCCCCAGTGCATCGTAAACTCGATGAATCTCCTCTCCGTCTGGTTTGCTGGTGGTCACTATCCTGCCTGATTTGTCATAGAAATAGTGGGTGATTTTTTCGCCGGCTTCTATGAGTTGCTCAATGCGTCCGTTGGGGCCGTAAATCCATTCATTTGTGATCGTTTTTTTAAAATCAGGTCCTTCAAAGAGATGTTCTATCGCATGGGTCTGATTGCCGGCAGGGTCATACCTTTTTTCTCGCCTCTGAATAAGGGCGCCTGATGCATTCTTTACTTGTAAATCGGTGAGTCTTCCTCTTGCATCGTGGATCTCAAGGGTTTGGATTCCCTTTGGATTAGTCGTGGTTTTTACAAATTTGCCGTTATAGGAATAGGCGATGTCGGTTGTGTTCCCGAATGGGTCGATTTTTTGAATAGGTTCGCCGCGGGAATTGTAGGCTGTGTGTGAAATGCCGCCGCAGGTTGCGACTGAGATGCAATTGCCGGCTTCGTCGTAAGCATAGGATTCTCGAAAGTATGTATGATTGTCTAGGTCGTGAATTGTCTTCTCGATTAGCTGTCCCTTAAGATCATAGGCATTGGAAGTGATCGTGTCGCCTTCTTGGGTATGAGCAAGGCGTCCTAATTCATCATAGGCGTAGGATGTAATCCGCTCGCCGATTTGTTTGGCGATAAGCCTCCCGGCGAAATCATACGTGTAGTGGGTAGTTATGCCCTCGGGATCACTTTCTGAAAGTTTGTGGAAGGGGGAAAATGTTGCCGATCTGGTTGTAAGGAGTTCTCCTTCGCAAGAATAAACTTCGGTTTGGATCGGATGGTCGAATAGATCATAGGAGTATACGGTCTTAGAGCCATTCGGATCGATATGAGTGGCGAGCGTACCTCCATCAGTATTGTAAGTGAAATGTTCTTCCCGTCCATCGGCGTGATAGATAGCTGTGACTTGACCGCGGAAATTATACTCTTTACAGGTGGTGTGACGGTTGGGATCAATCTCTTTAACCACATTTCCAAGAGCGTCGTATTCTTTGCTTTCGATAGCGCCATCGGGATGAATGATCGTTGTTAACTGTCCAAGGCCATTGTATGCACAGCGGGTTTCAAAACCGCATGGATTGGTTTGCGAAATCAACCTGCTGCATTTGTCGTATCTCTTTTCCGAAACTAGGATTGAGCCGTCGGTCTGCCACTCTTTTACTTGAATGGGGCGATTGGCTTTATCGTAGCTCCATTCTTTGCGGATATCGGGACGAGGACCCTCTTGAGCGGTAAGATTGAAGTTGGCATCATAAGTAAAAGTTGTTCGCGATCCGAGGGGATCTGTTGAGGCGATGAGCCTCTCTTTTTCATCATATTCATTGACAATGGAGTAGCGGTAGACATCATTTGCGTCATAGTGGTCTTCACGCTCTACTTTTCCTGAAGGGTGATAGGTATAACAGACTTTGTTGAGGAGAAGTTCGTTTCCATGCGTGTCGATCGTCTTCTCTAAGATCTCTTCAGGAAGGCCGAGGCATGGAAGCTCTCTTTTAGGGTGAAACTCAAAGATCTTTCTGAAAGTGACATGTGCTAAATCATGAGGGTCTTCCGAAAGGCCGTCGTCGATGATTGTCTTCACTCGAATAGAGGTGATCTCATCGTCGTAGAAGTGGAAGATGCGCTTTTGAATTCGGTCATATGCATAGGTGATCTCTGAAGTGAGCAGGTTAGTATTAGGGAGATAGGTATAACGGATCAGTTTGCCGGGCCTATCGGACTCTGTCAGTTTGAGATTAAAGCCGTCGGATGAAAATGTGCGGAGGATTGTCTCTGCGTTTTTATCGTCACCGGTTCTCTCTTTTACGACGTTATGGTTTTGATCATATTCGTATTCAGTGATGTGAAGAACATCTCCTCTAGCATCTTCGATCTTTTTTCTGATTAAATTTCCATTTGACGAGTTCCACTCGCTTCTTTCTATCTGTACAAGTTGATCTCCATCGTACTTTTCAATTGCCGTAATGCGTTTATCACCGTCAAAACGATAAATTGTTTTTTGATCTTCTGGATCGTAAACGATTGTATGATCATCTCTATATTCATAACGACCGATCGGCCGCATCTCTCCATTGGGGCCCACAGCAGCGGACTGGGAGAGGACTTTTTTGGC
Organism: Chlamydiales bacterium; assembly: GCA_020831465.1. Taxonomy (GTDB): domain Bacteria; phylum Chlamydiota; class Chlamydiia; order Chlamydiales; family JAAKFR01; genus JAJACP01. The sequence continues at coordinate 21,026 of JAFIGI010000045.1, read as the reverse complement.
GGTTAAATCATAGTCCGTTTTGAGCGGAAAAGAGCCTGTGGCGCATTGGTATAAAAAGGGAGCATCGAAGTAGTGGCGTTTGTTTTCCCATCGGTAGTTGTAATTTAGGTCGGGTTTCGAAGGAGAGATGACTTTTTTGAGGACGGTATCGGTGATACGGGCTTCTTGCCATCCTTTATTTTCGGGTCTGACTTCCCTCACTTCATGAGCGAGGACTACCTTACGTCCATCGCTCCCTTTAACAGTAATGTATTTGATCGCATTGTCTTGGCCGCGGGTGTAGGTGAAGTGGAGGGAGCCTAAAATTTGGGTTTTGTCGGCATTATAGGCGGTAATGGTGCTTAAAAGTTCGGGATGGGGAACACGGAATTCATCAGACCATGCTTCGTAAGTATAGGATAGGATGTTACCGTTCGGGAGTTTTTCTTCTCTGATGGGCAGATGGTATGGGGTCCAATAAGCGGGATAAATATTGTAAGTTAAATCAGAGCCTGGGGAGTACCAGTGCTTTCTTTTTTTGGTATAGACAGCTTTTTTATGCCAACGGTGCATGGGTGAAAGAAAGGTGCGGACTCTTCCTGTACCGTCAGTAAGTGTCCCCTGATATTGGAATAATTTGCCGTCTTTCGTGCTTATTTTTTTTGTGTAGTTGAGTGTTAAGTTTAATGGATGGACCGCGCCGGGAAAAGAAATGACGTCTTTTGAAGGCTGAAAGGTGAATACGCCAGGCTTGTCGGAAGGCTTTAAAGAGTGGATGGAACCGTCAATTTCACCGACAGCGGCAAAAAACTCTTTATCCCATTCGAGATTAGCCACAAGAAAACTCTCGGGATTATAACGCCACCTGGCATAGCGTGGATCTTCCGGAGTGGTATGGTTGTAAAAGCGGCGCAATGAAAGCGGTTGGGATCCGGCCACGACCAGGTCGATTTCTTCTTCACAATATTCCCCGGTGACGGGATTGACTTTAGGAGCGATCCTGCAATCGGTTGAAGTGAGAAAGTGATTCTCTTGTTGATCGAGGATATGTTCTTTAGAAACTTCAGGGTAGTCTTCCTCAGCTGCTGATAGGAAGCTAGACAACAATACAAGAAATAGGAAAGCCCAGTTTTTCTTCATCTTGAGCAATCCTATCTACAGAACCTTAAAATTTATGTAAAGAAACTATGAAGCCTGCAGCAAGCAGAAACCGTTGAGAAACTCTTCCATATCCTTCTTGTTCTCCTTCCACTTGTCGGAAGATGTAAAGGTCGTAATCGCAACCGATCCGTCGCTGTCGGAATAAAAATAGAGAAATACCGTAATGGAGCCGATTTTCTGATACTCGACTTCAAATCTCCAAGCGAAAATCTTGATATTGTTGACTAGCCGCTCTTCAGAAACTAAGTCCTTGAACATCACCAAATTCTCTTTATCTCCCCCTAAAACCTTGGACTGGACGAACTCCTTAAAAGAAGCACGTGAAACGTTTTTCTCCTCAAAGGTGTAGGTTTTTGCAAACGCCTTTTTCTCGAGGTCTTTTCCAAGGGAGATCTCTTTGTCGAGATCAACCAGCAGCAATGTCCACTCCGAAACATCGTCGCATGGATCGAACGGCGTATCAATAATAAGCCACTTGTCAGGGTCGTACCAAAGGCAATAGGGAAATTTCTGCCCTTCTAAACGTACAGTCGCATCAGCAGGCTTTTCGTAAGATCGTATCTCAGGGGCAATCTCCTCACGCCTCCCGCATCCCGAAAGCACTCCGATCAAAACCCCAGCTGCTAACACGATTCCCGCAAATCTCATACATCCTCTTAATCTCACATAGAAACTAAGCTCTAACATTCCTCTCAAAATATTTCCAGTTGAAAAGATATTAATAAAATCTTTATGTTACTCCGCTTTGCGATTCATTTCCCTTATTTTTTTTGCATGCGCTCTTCCCTTATGCGCAGTTCAAGATTTCGATTGTGTCAGCAAATCCGATCTCCATCCCCCGCCTCCGGCTGTCTCACGCCTCTACGAGGCGCAGGCTTTTAACCCGACCATCCCGAAGGTCAATGTCGTCACGGGAGAGTATTGCGAGGAGGAGAGAGACTTTGTTGTAGCCGGTGCTCAGCCCCTCTCTATTAGAAGATTTTATAACCACCAGGGATACAAAGATTAGGCCTCGGGCCATTGGCGCATCAACCCTGAAGCGACGGTCCTTTTCAACTTCGAGCCTGGAAATCACTTTCCTAAATTTGCAGGAGTCGGAAATGAAAACGGGGAATTTTTAATCTGTCAAAAAAAACAGGGAGGAAGGTTCGTCTTCGATCGCGCAAAAAATGAAAGTTTCACCCAGGCGCGTTTGAGCGGGCAAAATCACCCTCTTAATATGGTGATTTCTTTCAAAAGAGTGAAACCCGGACGGGATGAATATTATTGGGAAGGAACGATTGAGGACGGAACAGGGAGAGTAAAAAAGTACCGCTCTGAAATCGGAAAATGGTACGAGCTAATCAACTTCAATCCTGTCTATCAGGCATACCAGCTGGAAGAGCGGTTGCCAAATGGGAATATCATCAAGTACGGCTATGAAAACTTTTACAAAAATATTAAAGGGCCACGCTACAAAGATCTCGTCACCTACTACTTGCTGACCAAAATCGAAGCCTTTAGTTTCTCCGGGACTCCTCTCGGAAGGATCGATCTCACCTATTGCGACAGGAAGGGTCTTTACCAAAGAATGAGGTACATCGACCATATCGATATCAAGGGTTCTGACGGTAGGAATGCGATTTATACCCACGAAATCCGCGAAATTCAGGAGCGGAATGTCCGAAGGGAAGAGGATCAAATCATCGATGCTGTGTTGAAAAGAGTCGATAGCCCGGGCAAGCCACCTCAAACATACCGCTATCGCTGGGATGACGATTCGGTCGAGGCCTATTTTAAAACTCCTTTTTTAAATGATGTTTCCAACTGCTCTACGCATTTTGAAACGACATACAACATCCGCACAGAGAAAGTCGTTGCTCAAAGGGCCCCTGTAGGTCCTAACGGGGAGATGCACCCGATCGCCCGCTATGAATACCACGGCGATCATACAATCGTCTATGATGGAGAAAATCGGAAAACAATCTTCCGTTTCAATAAAGAAAAACGGATTACGGCTGTCGAAAAATACGAGGGGGATCGACTCTCTTGCGTCCAAAAGAGCAAGTGGGACCCGGAAAGCGGAAATCTGGTCAAAACGCTCATTGAGGATGGAAAGGGCGAAATCCTTCAGATTGCCGAATTCGAGTATGACACGCGACAGAACGCCATTATCGAAAGAACGGGAGACGCCAATGGGTCCGATATGGTTTTCAGAAGCTAATCCGCAGACGGATTTAACCTGGTCGTCGAGGAGTCCGACCGCAAAGGAAAGAGGGTTTGCCGCACCTATCTACCCGGAACAAATCTCCTCTCATCAGAGCTCGTTTATGATCATGAAGCCGTGGTGAAGAGGACATTCCACTTCTATGACGACAAATTGAACGCGGTTTGCGTCAAGACAATCGTCGACGACGGGCGATCGGATGATCCAAACGACCTTTCCGCGGTTGCCTATCGCAAAATCGTGGAGGCCGATCCAAAAAGGACTTTTCCCTGCCTAGGCCTTCCTGAAGAAATCCGTGAAAAAACGATCGACGCGTCAGGACACGAAGTTTTGTTAAAAAAAATCCGCTATACCTACCATCCTTCCGGAAAAATCGCCTGCGAAGACCACTATGACGCCGACAATGTCTATCGCTATTCGATCCTCAACGAATACGACACACATGAGAGGCTTGCCGCAACTGTCGATCCGCTAGGCAACCGTACGACCTATTCTTACGATGAGAATTTCAACCCTCTTTGCAAAAAGGGACCTCTCACAGAAACAAAGTGGAGATACGATCGGGCGAATCGGCCTATAGCGCAAAGCCGGGAGCGGCTCGAAAGATGCCTAACCTACGATCGATCAGGCCTAGTGATTGCGAAAACGGACCCTTGCGGAAACAGAACGCAGTATTCCTATGACGGGCTCGGAAGACTTAGCGCAATTTCTCATCCCGACGGAGCTGTCGAGCAAAATGAATACGATGCCCTTGGGAACGTGATCAAAGTAGTCGATCAAAATGGATATGAAACCCGTAAAGAGTATAACTTCCGCGGGCAACCGACTTCCATCTACTACCCTGATGGATCTGAGGAATATTTTTCCTACAACTCCGACGGCGGGACCCTCTTCTCCCACATCGATCACAACGGCCTCAAAACCATTTACACTTATGATATTTTCGATAACTGCATCAAAACAGAATCCCCCTATAAAACAACCTCGGCACTATTTTCTCCTTTTTATAAACGATCTGAAACCGACCCTGATGGAGTTGAGACCTTTTACGAATACGATTTTGCCGGCAGAAAAAAAGCCGAGAGAAAAGCAGGGCGCCTCATCGTATACTCCTACGACTCTCTCGGACGCCTTAATCGGGTGCAAAAAGGGGAGACGGTTTATGTCACAGAGTACGACCTCCTCGACAGAGTGGTAGAAAAGAGGAGCGAAGATCTTCAAGGAAATCTCCATTTTCAGGAGAAATATCTTTATGACTCAAACGGAAACCAAACCCATATCATCACCTGCTTGGGTGTGGCTGAAACAAAATACAATGGCCAAAACCATCCTGTAAGCTGGATCACCCAAGATGGACATCTCACAACGATTTGCTATGACTACAATCGAGTTTTCAAGAAAACCACAACCAACCCTAAAGGCGTTCAATGCGTCGAGATCTACGACTCCTGCGGCCGTCTTGTTGAGCTTAATGTCCAAAATGTTCGTGGAGAGACAATTCAGAGACGCATTTACGAGTATGACAAGGCCGGAAACAGAATCAAAACGCACGAACACGTCTACGAAGGAGTAACGCCTCTCAAGGTGGTCACGAATACCTGGGAGTATGGCCCTCTGGGACGCGTTCAGAAGCAGATTGAGTCGGATATAAAAGAGACCACCTAATTCTACGATTCAAAAGGACGCCTGGAAACGACTGTCAAGCCAGACGGCAACCGACTCACACATACCTACGATCCCTTAGGACGTCTCCACACTCTTTGCTCATCCAAAGGAGAGATCGCCTTCGATTACGCTTACGACAACCACGACCGGATCGTCGAAGTAAAAAGCCTCGAGGGTGTGACTAAGCGGACATATGACATCTATGGAAACCTTATCCAAGAGAGACTCTCAAATGGCTTGACTCTAGCAAGCGCTTACAACCCTCATGGAGAGCGGCTTCTCTTCGGCGAAGCTGAGTTTTCTTACCTAGGCGGAATGTTACACAAGATCTCTTACCAGGGTCAAAGCTATACCTATGGACGCAACCTTGCGGGAAAAATCGTCCAAGCCGATACTCCAATCGGCCCCTTTCACTACACTTTCGACGCTTCATTGCGTCAAAACGAGATTATAACCCCCTACTATACTGCTAAAGAGTTTGCCTTTGATCCTTGCGGCAACCTCCTTTCCTACACCTTTACCGATTCAATTTGTTCATTTACTAAAACTTATGAATACGACGCCCTGAATCAACTCATCTCAGAAAGCGGCCATACCTACGCGTATGATTCGCTTTACAACTGTGTCGAAAAAGAGGGTCGGCGTTGCACGCTCAACACCCTGTCGCAACTCGTTTCCGACGGTGAAACACGATTTGAATACGACCCAAACGGAAACCTGATTCGTGCCGGAGAGACAACATGTGCATTCGATTCCCTCGACCGTCTGATTTCCGTCCATAAAGACGAAAGCACATACACATATACCTATGATCCCTTCAACCGCCGTGTCGCTAAAAATGAAGGAGACCATACCACTTTTTATCTATGGGATCTAGACAATGAAATCGGCTCGACAGAGCGCGAGCTGCGCATTCTTGGAGAAGGTTTAGGCGCTGAAATCGGTGCTGCCGTCTTCATCGAGCTTTATGGTCAGCTCTACACCCCCATTCATGACCATCGCGGCAACCTCGTCCATCTTAATGGTAATGCATATCGCTATACAGCATATTGAGAAGAACTTACAGACACAACCCTCTCCCCTTGGCGTTTTTCCGGCAAGCGTGCCGACCCAGAAACCGGCTATATCTATTTCGGCCGCAGGTATTATTCACCCTCAATTGGGCGTTGGACTAGTCCCGATCCTAAAGGCTTTGACGACGGGCCTAATCTCTATGCTTATGTACATAACTCCCCAATGAACCATTTTGATCCCTACGGACTTTGGGGAGAGATGGTCGGGAAATTTTTTAGCGGCCTTACTTATATGGCATTTTGCGGTCTCGAATGGGCGGGGGCTAACCTCGTTCCCCTTCCCGGGCTGAATGATTTGGTCGAATCAGCCGGCCGTTGGGGAGCCGGCGGGCGGTTTGGCGATAAGAGCCGCTACCACGATCCGGAAAATCGAATCATCCGCATTCCGGGCACCGAAGTCCCGGGGCTCTCGCATACACATTCGAATGGTCTCGGAACCAACTGTGCACAAGCGATCGAGCAGGCGAAATATATTTCAGGAGCAAACAATAATGTGCAGGTCGATCTTCTTTACAATGGGACGAACGGTTTAGTCCTCGATTTTCTCGGTTGCCTTGCCTCAAAATTCGGTTGCATTACCCCCTTCAACAAAATGTGCTCGGCCTATTACAATAGCATGTGGAAAGAGGATCCTAACCATCGATTTAAAAGCAGCGTCCACAGCCGCGCGGGAATTTGCATCATGAATACCGGCAAACTTTTGACTCCGGAACAGCGTAATCGCATCGACGTGATTTCCTACGGATCGGGAACGCTCATTCCCAATGACTACTTCGGGTCAGCCACCAATAACGTCAGCCGGATAGACTTTGTTCCCATGACAAACCCTTTAGCGTTCATTTTGGGCCACTGCTCTAGCAACTTTAACGTGAATTACCTGACCCCCTCAACCCTCTGCCCCTTTAAAGAGCACGGTCTCCTCGAAAAAACCTATGCTGACAGGATTAAAGCAGAAGGATATCATTTTATTAATGAATATTTTCCCGAACGAGAAAATACGTCCTTGCTTGCATAACTACCCGTTTGAAGTTAATAATAATGATCGGTTTTAAGGATTCTTCGAGCAACATTCGTGACGATGGACACGTAGCCTTAGTATTTATCGGAAAAAATGATAATCTTCATTTTGCAGGATATAGCAGAATCAGTTGAAAAATTTACAAAATTCATGAGGAACCCTACTCTAAATCGTTGGAAATCGTTCTAAACGATTCGGAAAAAGGAATTACGCAGAAAAAACCTGCCGGCGCTGAAAGTGGAATCTGAAAGATCGGTCTATTGACTGGACAAGGGTCCGAGATCACGGAGAATCGCATCCCCAGCAGCGACGTCGACAAAGACCATACCCCCTTCCTGGGAAGAGTTCGCCTTTAATGTGCTGATCAAACCGGAAGCCTTCTCCCGAATTTCCGCAGGCATATGGGTGTCTTCCTGAATCTGAATCAGATAATGTACCATGAGATCGAACTGGGATATCGATACTCCACCATCATGCTGCCGGGCAAATCCCATGATATCCCTATGAAAAGCAAGAGCTGCGTCGATCTTGTGCTGCTGCTCAGAATCGAGCCCTTTAGGACTGTGCTTCTGGTATTCAGGGTTGGACCTTTTCTCACCCACTCCTTCTATCGGCTCTGACACTTTTCCCCTCCTCTATTTAATTAACTGTTGAGAGACAAGAAGATCAGAGGGAACCGCCCTGCTCCATTCAACATCAAAACGGTCCAAATGTTCAAACACTTGCGCCGGAGCTGCCAAGCACTGCCGCAAGAGATCGGACTTAAGGGTCACCGCTCTAAATCCTCTAACCAAACACTCTTCGACCTCCTTGGGAGTCGCCAGTGCAGCTACACACAACTTGGCTTGAAGCGCGTGAATGTCAAGAATATCCTGCATAGCCTGTGTCACTTCGAGAGCGTTTCCCCCGATGTGGGAAAAATAGGGAGCGAGGTAGCGGGCTCCCGCCTTGGCGGCAAGAAAGGCCTGGAGGGGAGTGAATATAGCTGTACCCATCGTGGGAATTTCATTGTGGCTGAGGCGGGAAATAGCACGTATCCCCTCCTCCGTAACAGGGACCTTGACGATGATCCGAGAAGAAAAATCGTGGAGGTCTTTTCCCTGATCGATCATCTCTGCCGCCATTCGCAAGGTGACTTGCACGGCTATGGGTCCCGAGAAGAGATTGAGAAGCTCCTCCAAAAGATCTTCCACACGCCTGCCGGTTTTAGCGAGAATCGCCGGGTTGGTCGTCACCCCATGCAAAATTCCTAGCTCTTTCGCCTCTTCCACCACCTCGCGTTCAACGCCATCGAGCCAAAGTTCCATTCAAAACCTCAATTGAGGATGATTTTCCCATCTGTCGTTTCGATATCGAGAGTTAACACAATCGGGGCAGTTTCGGCAAGCGCATTGTGATACGTTTTTTTCAAAATTTTTAACCACCCTTTCTTTTTCAACCCCTCCTTTGCGATCACCTTTCCGGAAGGGGAGGTTTTAGTGTGGATGATTAACCCAATGCCCTCGGGAAGGGTAAGGGCGATATCTTCTTTTACTCCCCTGATCGTGATCCGGCAGCTCCGCTCCCACTCACCTGTAAGGTCTAGCTGCATAGCGCAGCTCGTACAGAGAATATTTACCGTAGATAAGATAGGATACTTCCCTGTCAACGCCCCCTTTAAACTGCCGAAACTTCCCTCATAGTTAACCGATGTCAACAGCGGATACTCCCCGCTCAAGTCAAACTCGACGCATTTATTTTTTCTCGCGTCGATGTCGATGTTTTCTAGGTTTGGAAAGGCACCAGAAAAATCAAAACGGTCGACGCGCTGGTTTACTTTACGCATCTGAAAGGTGCTTGCCGAGCGGTCGATCGGGGGCAAGGCAAAAAGTGAAGAGGTGAATAAAAGCGACAACAAGAGAAAAAATTGCATGGAATCCCCTAAGATGTGCGAAAGGGGGGACTTGAACCCCCAAGGAGTTTCCTCCACTACCACCTCAAGGTAGCGCGTATACCAATTCCGCCACTTCCGCAAATGATGGAGCGGTATCTTAACAAGCGAAAGCTCTTTCCGGCAAGCGAATAATGCGGTATACTTACTCACCTTACGGAAAAATGAAAACAATCTTGATTATTCTGATCCGCCTTTATCAACTCTGCATCAGCCCTTTTCTGGGGCAGTGCTGCCGTTTTGCCCCAAGCTGCTCCGAATATGCTCAAGAAGCTCTTGACAAACACGGGGTTTTCAAGGGAAGTTGGCTCATCTTGAAGCGTCTTGTAAAATGCGGCCCCTGGAATGGCGGGGGATACGATCCCGTCCCTACCTCGTCGGAAGAGCCCGAGATATAGGAATTTTTAAGACCTTGCCGGGTTGAATGAGAGTTGATTGGAGGCCGTTGACCTCCATTAGAAGCTCGAGAGGAACACGATATTTGCGGGCGATCAACCAAAGCGATTCGCCCGGCTGAACAATGTGGGATGAGGGTGCAGGTGCCGCCGGGGGAGAGCTGCGGAAGAGGGGGCGAAGGTTCCCTTCCGAAGGACGGGGAAGATATCTTCCTGCCATCTCGCTGCCGCAATACTCTGCAAGCCGGCGAAAGGCCCGCTCCCGCACCCCGTCTCCACGTGGGGAGTCGACCAGCTCTTCGACAAAGCAGGTCGCTTCGGCCGTTTTCACATCGAGCAAGTCAAGCATCTGCGCCACATGACGGTCTTCCAACTGCTTCAGCGAATATGCCGAATCGGTAGCCAGCAAGAGATAGGCGGCTGTCTTCGACCCTCCCTCTATGTAGCCAACGAGGAGCTTCCGGCGCGCCTGATCGGAAAAATCCGCACGCCTTTCTTGCTGCATATAAAACTCTTCAAAACGCTCCCACCCCCCTTCTCGGACCAGGGCCAAAAGAGTCCCTTTTGAAATCGGAAGTTGGGTGCGCATAAAAAGCCGTTCCAAAAGAATGAATTCCGGCGTGTGGCAAAAGTAGGAGAGCAGTTGGGGATCCCTTTCATTTGCCTCAATTCGACTAAGAAGACCTTTTTTCGTAAAAGGATAGACCTCAGTCTGGGCAAAAATCGTCATTTTTTCGAAATCCTCCTCTTTCAAGCCTGGATATAGGGTAAAAGTCGTTTCGTCAAAGACCCATTTCCGCATCGGTAGGACCCTTTTCCCAAGAGCGCGGGGGACGTCGAAGTCGTAAAATGTCGAAAGGGCTGCCGCAGCAAAGTCGCAAACACGGTATCCCTGTTCGACCATCCTCCTATCTGAAAGAAGCTCGACAAGATGATCGAAAGAGAGAGCGTGGAGCCCGCCTATGAATGAGGGATTTAGCGGAGTATATTCAACTTTTACCTCTTCTTTAGGCTGAAAGCAAAAGTGCAAAGGGCTTCCCAGAATCAAAAAATAAAAAAAGATCCCGATGAGCACAACGTTCAACGCGGCGCTCAAAATGAGGGTTTGCTTCAGCCACTTATTATTTTTCATATTGTAAACTATAGAGCTTCTCTCGTAAAATGGCACAGAAAAAAAGATTATCTATCATGAAGCTTCCTCTCTCATGGCTTAGGGAATACCTTCCGACAAACCTCTCCCCCGAACAAATCGCCGACTCTCTTACAGTTGTCGGACTCGAAGTCGAAGCGCTTGCCGCTCTTTATGACGACCTGATCTTCGAAATCGCGCTCACACCCAATCTCGTCCACTGCGCGAGTGTGCGAGGGATTGCGCGCGAATTGAGCGCCATCACTCAAGAGCCTCTGAACCGGGCGAAATACGCGCATGTAGAAAAGAGCGACGAAAAAATCGAAGACTCTACATCGGTTGTTGTGGAAAATAAAGAGGCATGCCTCCGATACGCATGCAGGATTATTAGAGGCGTCTCCGTTGCTCCCTCCCCCGATTGGCTGAAAGAGCGAGTGGAGAGCTGTGGCATGCGCAGCGTTAATAATATCGTCGACATCACCAACCTCGTCCTGCTCGAATTCGGCCATCCTTTGCATGCCTTCGATTTCGATACTCTTGAGGAGAAACGGATTGTGGTGCGCAATGCCCGCAAAGGCGAAAGACTCATAACGCTCGACGGAAAGGAGCGCTTTCCGACAGAAGAGATGCTGATGATTTGCGACGGAAAAAAACCGATCGCCGTCGCGGGCGTCATGGGAAGCCAGCAGAGTGAAGTGACCGAAAAGACAACCACCGTTTTGTTGGAGTCAGCCTATTTCGAACCCGCTCAAGTACGCCGCACGAGCAAACATCTCGGGATCCGGAGCGAAGCCTCATACCGATTTGAGAGAGGATGCGATCCAAACGGCCTCCTGGAAGCGCTCGACTATGCGACTGCCCGGATTTGCGAGATCGCCGGCGGAAGAGCGCTCAAAGGCTTTCTTGATGTCAAGGCGCATGAATTCGACCCCTCTTGCGCAAGCTTACGTATCTCCAGAACGAATCAGATTTTGGGGATCAAGCTATCAAGCAGCGAAATCGAAACAATTCTCAAACGCCTGGGATTTCTCATCAAAAGCGTAGGAGATGACCTGATCGAGGTTGAAATCCCCACCTACCGGCACGATATTCACAATGAGATCGACCTGATCGAAGAGGTGGCCCGCCTCTATGGTTTCGACAATATCCACAAGCAGCAGAGAGCCTCTTTCCGCACCGGAATCCTCCCCCATTCTCCTGCCTACCTCTTTGAAAAGGAAGTGCGCGCCAGGCTGATCGGCGAAGGGCTTCAGGAGCTTCTTACCTGCGACTTGATCAGTCACGAAGAGGCTGCTCTCGTCAAACCCGACTGCATGCCGTCTCGCTCGGTGATCAAACTGCTCAATCCACGATCGACGCAGCAATCGGTACTGCGGCCCTCTCTGCTACCCGGCCTGCTCAACGTCGTCAAAACAAACGCCGACCACGGGATCCATTCCCTTCAGGGCTTTGAAATCGGGAGGCTCCATTTCAAAACCAAAGAGCGCTACTTTGAACCAACCGTCGTTTCTCTCATTCTTACCGGACAAAAGATGGAGCACCACTGGGAAAATAAAACAAACACCCTTGATTTCTTCGATTTAAAGGGAATCGTCGAAAATCTCCTCGCCGGTCTAAAAACCGAGCCCCCCTCATTTCACCCTACCCAGTACGAAAACTTCCATCCCGGGAGGCAGGCAAGCGTACGCATAGCCGATAGAGAAGTCGGAATCATGGGCGAAGTTCATCCCGAAACGCTTAAAGAGATCGATCTGCACCATCCCGTTTACTTCGCCGAGCTTAACCTCGAGGATTTACGCTCGATAAGCCGTAGCGACGTAAAAATGACACCCTTGCCGCACTATCCCGCCTCCTCGCGCGACTGGACCGTAACTCTTCCCGAGGAGATCTCCGTCGGCGCACTTCTCGACACCATAAAATCGATTCCGACAAAACGGCTTGAATCGGTCTTGCTGCTTGACGTTTACCGCAGCGAAGCCTTAGGATCGCAGAGAAAAAATGTGACGCTGCGTTTTGTGTACCGAGATCGCGATCAAACGCTCTCTGTTGAAGCGGTCGAAAACGAGCACGCCCGAATCACGCAAAAACTGATTGAAACAGAGGATTTATTATGAAAAAAAGCACAAGCCTTGGAGTCGCCTCTCTTCTGCTTCTAGCGACAGCGACAGGTTGCCGACAAAACAACCGATACAGCGATGTAGTAAAAGAGACCTACATCCACCAATATGGTGTTCCCGTCATCAAATCCGACTGGGACCAGCAGGGACAAGAGGGTAAAATCGTCAAATTGAAAAAAAATGGCGTCACCCTCACGCAAACTTTTTCTAAAGGGATCCTCGATGGGGAATCGACCTATACATTCCCCAACTCCTCCACCATCCACCTCCTCGAGGTTTACGACAACGGAGAACTAATCGCGAAACGGGAAAACTTTCCGAGCGGCATACTCGCTCGCGAAGAGGTATTCCAACAAGGCGTCCTTTTCCAATTCAATAGCTGGTATGAAGACGGCACTCCTGCTTCAACGGAAATTTACCGCGGCGACTATCTAGCAAAAGGAGAATACCGCACTCCAATGAACATTGCCGAAGCCCGTGTAGAAAACGGACAGGGCATCCGGGTTCGGCGTGCGAGCGATGGGGAACTTCTTTCTAAAGATACCATTCAAAACGGCAAGATGGTTGAACGGGTCACCTATTTCGCGAACGGCGACCCTGCCACAATCACCCCTTACCTCGCTGGTCAGATTCACGGCACCCGTCTGACTTTCCTCCAAGGCGGACTCCCCAACACTTCAGAGCAGTGGATGCAAGGCAAGCAAGAAGGGGTAACGGTCGTTTACTTAAACGGGGAAAAGTATGCCGAGGTCCCTTACATCAACGGGAAGAAAAACGGAATTGAAGTCCGCTACCGCGACGGCTCGGTCCTTGTTGAAGAGATCACCTGGAAAGAGGGCGTCCAACATGGAGTGCATAAGTTCTACATCGACGGCAACGCAAAAGTCGAGTGGTACAACCAGGGAGAGGTCGTGACTCGCGCCACTTATGAGCGGCTAAATCAACCCCGCTAGCCTTAAAATGGCCATTCTTACATAGATTCCGTTTTGGTCGTGACCTTTACGGAATTTGTGTCAGAATGGACGGTAATGAAGAGAACACTACAAAAGTTTATACTCGCAGATCTTTCCAAAAAAATTGTTTTGATCAGCGGTCCAAGACAGAGTGGGAAAACCACTGTTTCTAAGCAACTCTATGACGATTTTGACTATTTAAACTACGATTCGAGTGAAGATCGATTAGCAATCCAACAGAAAAGGTGGGATCGTTCGAAGCAGCTTGTCATATTTGACGAACTCCATAAAATGAAACAATGGAAACGCTGGTTAAAGGGGATATATGACACTGAAGGCATTCCTCCTCAGATCCTTGTGACCGGAAGCGCCAAACCGGATATTCACAAAAAAGTTGGCGATTCACTTGCAGGACGCTACTTCCAATATCGACTCCACCCATTGGATCTTAAAGAGATCTACCAATTTTTGAATATAAGCTTAGAGGAAGGATTCGAAACATTATGGCATTGCAGCGGATTTCCCGAACCCTTTCTTGAAGGAAATAAAAGTTATTATAGACGTTGGCGGCAGAGCCACATTGATATTATTTTACGACAGGACTTAATCGACCTCTCTTCGATTCGCGATATAGAATCAGTACAAACCCTTGTGCTGCTTTTAAGTCAAAGAACCGGATCAACGGTTTCGTACGCCAACCTTGCTCGAGATCTTGACCGTGATCCAAACACGATTAAGCGATGGCTGCATATTCTTGAAAATCTTTATATCATCCATCGAGTCACACCCTATAATCGCACTGTCATGCGTTCATTAAAGAAAGAACCAAAATTTTACTTTTACGATCACGCTTTGGTTGAGAATGAAGGCCCTCGAATGGAAAATATAATTGCTAATGCATTGAAAAAAGAGTTGCACTTGCTTGAAGATACTCAGGGGATCAAAGGCTCGCTTCACTATCTTAGAACAAAGGATGGCAAAGAGCTTGATTTTCTGGTTAGTCTTGATAACAATCCCACGCATTTAATTGAGGTAAAAACAGGAAATGGCAATCCTGCTCCAGGATTTAAGCATTTTGGTAAATTATTTCCCAATGCTTCTCAGCTTCAAATCGTTAAAAATCTATCTCGGGATACTTCTTTACCTAAGGGGCTGCAAATCAAGCAGGCAATTCCTTGGCTGGCCAAATTCAAACTGCTGACTCAGACAGAATAGGAAACCAATCCTCCCGCAGAATATCGAGAAATTCCCCCTTCTCATAGGTCCTGTATTGCCGCGTCATGACAGGGTGGGAATGACCGTCAAAGAGGACTATCCGTGCTTCCTCCGGTAAGAACGCGTAACGGCAGAGAAGCACTCCGTGGGGTGAATAGATTTCGCAACCCCCATCCCTATAACTTTCCAGCAAGATTACCCGATCGTCCTCGTTAAAAATCCACGCTTCGCGAAGCCCTGCCGGCTCTTTTCGCCAACTCAACTGCTCAGTAGGGCTGAGTTTGCGGAAATCGAGCAGACGCGAGTCGTAAAGAAGCTCTTTGAATAATCCCCTTTCGTACATCTCGATTGAAAGCCATTTATGATAAGGATCCGATACGATTCTGTAACAGAGGGATGCCCCCCTTGAAGTCTTGCCAATGCCCCGTGGCCTCCCCTCTTGCCATCTATAGTCCTCATAATATCGATGCATAAAACCTCGTAGAAAAGTATCCTATTTGTACGAATAGGAAAAGACAACAACTTTCTTTTTTAATAATTTTTATTTTAAATTAATAAATTAACCTAATTTTAATATAATATTTGTAAAATTTAAGAAGAGCAAAATGTAGAGTTTTCAAAAAGTTTGTTATCAGCAATGCCAAAAATTAATTCCGAAAATTCTCTCCCGGCGCCTCTTCCGAAATGGGTTCAAGGATCTTTTTATTCAAGCGCAGCCATTTTGGCCGTATCAACGGTTGCAATGGCCGTGTTGCTCATCGTTTATCCCCGAATGGGGATCGTCTGCTTTTCGGCTTTGGCAGGGGGAGAAACTCTATCGATCGTCTTTTTTGCCGTCAGTCATTGTCTGTTAAACCGAAAGCAGGAGGAACGGCTTGAGAAGTTCCACCTCATGTACAGATATGAGAGTACTACTGAATCATCCCAAAAGGTCGAAAAAGCAAATCAACCGCCTAATTCAGATGAGGTTAAAGAAATTCCTCCCGTCCAGCAAGACCCAAACGAAAGTATAAACTCAACTGGTGAAGAGAATAATCAGCTGACACTACAAGATCCCAATCCTTTTCCCTTCACGGGGGAGAGGGGTCTTGATTCCTCAGAAAAGGAATCCAGTCATGTTGGGGAGGATTTGGGACAAGCTGAAGATATTGTAATACCTGAAAATGCAAGCGAGGTATCTGCATCGCAACCTATCGATACCTTCCGCCAGATGCTCCCTCAGATTTTTACTGCAGCAGGAGAGCTTTTCATCGCATTCGTTACCGCTTATGCACGAAGTGAAAAAAAGAGTCAGAAGAATAATAAGGAGCTCATTACCATTAAAAATGCGTTCAAAAGTTTGCAAGTTCTTACTGACCAGATATTACAAGATAAACTCCAGCTTTTACGTTTTACATTAGGGGCATTACTACCTTTTTATGTTGATTCTAAATCTATTATCTTATATTTAAATAAAAATAGTAATATTTCTGATTTTATAAGCAAACTCCCTGAATTTTTGATAAAAAACACCGAAAAGAAAGAGGCGGAGATTGAGTTAAAATCAACCTATAACCTTCTCAACAAGATAAGTTCTGGCTTGGAGCCACCCAAACAGCGAAATAACGAAACATTTAAGAAGCTTTATGATAAATTAAGAGAGGCATCAAAAAAACTGGAAAAGGCTAGGCTTGAATACGAAAATTTGAGGCAACCAAATAATAAAGAAAAAATCGATAAAGCTTTAACAACTCTGCAAATGAGCGAAGTGGAGTTTAATTATGCTTTGGTGAGCCTCGTCGATCGGCTCCTCTTGGAAGGCAAAACGGATAAAGACTCGCTTTATGATTTAGTCGCTCCGCTTATCGCTCAGAAGAGCGTGATTTTAGGACCTCTAATTTTCGAAGCATTATTTGTGAACTTTGCTCCCTTGCGATCTGGAACAGGCATTCTTTATTACGTTAAGTCTTTATATCTTTCCAACTTTTTTAATGACGTTACGATACGAGGTGGATTGTACACTGCGACAAGTTTTAAGGGAAAATTGATCCACAAAAAAGCGAAAAACGTAATTGAAAATTTTCCACTTGCCGAACAATATCAAAAAAGCCTCTTCGAGTTTGTAGAAAAAATCATCCCGCCACTGATGAACCCGATCTATTTCGCTACCGCCGGTGTTAAGGGGACATTGAAGCAAGCCCCCCACCCTTTCCGAGTTGCCTTCCAAGAACAGATAATCGGAGAGGAGAGTTTCGCTCTCCCTAAAGCGGACGAGAATCCCGAAACCCATGATTGGCCCGGATACGCAGCTGCTCTCGTAAAAATTCTTAATCGCTTCACTACCCAGCTCAACGAACTCAAGTTTACCTAAGGTGAGTCTGTAAGTTTGGCATGTGAATTGCATCTTAAGTGGCGTCCTAATCTTGGAGGTCATGATGCAACACACGCTCGAACAAAAAATCGCTTACCTGGAATTTGTAAACGATCAGCTGCTTAGCGAAATCCAGTATGTCGACCAACTACTCAAACTCATCGGTTTCCCCGACGGGCTCGAAACCATCAAAAGCGCCGCGCAAGAAGTCATCGAAGAAGAAGGCGAAGAATAATCTCTTTGTGCTACTATCCTTCTCATGTTCTGGGACAATCACAACTCATGGGAAGAGGCGGAAACCGCTTGGGATCAAGGGGCAAAGGAAGCTGAAAAGAAGCAGCCTGTCAAAAAACTGAAAACGCTCCCCGCGATCCCGGGCGTCACCCCCGAAACGGCAAAAGGCCTCAAGTGGAAAAGCCTAAAATACATGGTCGCCCACGATACGAATCGCGCCATCCTGCGCCACTTCCTCAAACATCCAATTCGCTACGGATTTAAGTTCCTGCGCTCATTCGCCAAAAAGGAGTCCTATAAGCGGGACGGCGATTTTTTCCTCTATGGACTGCCTTCCGTCGAGGCTTTCGAAAAAAAACTAAAAAAAGCGCTGTTGGTCGTCGGTTTCTCCTATTGCCAGAAGCCGCTTGAATGTCCCTCAGGCCGCTTCACGGACAACTGTATCCGCGATCCAAGTCACCCTGTCTGCCGCCAATGCCCGATTGGCAAGGTCCTCCACGCGATACCGGAGGGAAGGGCTAAGCCGCTGATCATTCCCACCGTCCATTACATCGGGGAGCGGATCTTCGAGGTGGTTCACAGCCACCCTAAAGAAGATGTGATTTTTCTGATTACCGCATGCGAGATGACGCTCAAAATGTTCGGCGATTATGGCAATATGGTCGGCGTGAAAGGAATCGGAGTGCGCCTCGACGGGCGGATCTGCAATACGATGCGCGCTTTCGAGTTATCTGAGCGGGGGATTAAGCCGGGACTGACGCTCTTCACTCCCGAGACTGAGCAGCGGGTTCTTGCTCTTGTACGTAAGATGAGATCAAGTGCTTCTTCCTGAAGGGTTTATTTCCACCTTCACGCTCGTAAGGCCGTAAACGGGGCGCCTCAGAACAGGAGAAGCCGCAGCATCCTTTATAGACTGCGCTGCAGGATGGACAACTGATGAAGAGATTGTTGCAATCCATGTTAGCGCAATTGTAGTGAGTATCGCACGGCAAACCGCAGTGGCAGCACGCAGCGATCGGCTCGCTCTCTTCCCCGTCGATGTCGACGGCCATTCGGTCGTCGAAGACGAAAAGCTTGCCTCTCCAATGCCTCTTCCCCTCCTTCAATCCGTAATTGATTACCCCGCCATCGAGTTGGTAAACTTCATTGAACCCCTTTTTCTTCAGCATTGCAGAATAGAGCTCGCAGCGGATGCCGCCTGTGCAGTACATCATGACCTTCGTTTTGGAGGGATCGACTTCTTCGGAAAGCTTTTGAGCATATTCAGGAAATTCGCGAAAAGTCTTAAGCGGCGGCAAGGTCGCCCCCTCAAAATGGCCAATCTCCCACTCGTAGTCGTTGCGCACATCAAGCAAAAGATAATCCCCACTCTCGAGCATTTGACGCCACTCTTCAGGTGAAACATGCTTTCCTCCTTCCGCAGGATCGACCTTCTCATCAAGAGCGACGAGCTGCTCGCGGTATTTCACCGTAACACGAGGAAAGATATTCTCAGGAACCTCGTGGATCTTGAAGGCGATGTCGGAAAAACGGGGGTCGCCTCTCATCCAGGCCATGTAACTCTCGACGTCGACCATCGATCCGCTCATCTGTCCATTGATCCCCTCTTCCGAGAGATAGATCCGCGCCGCCACATCCTTTCCTTCAAAGAATTTCTTGTGTTTTTTTACTTCGAGATAGGGATCTTCGACCGGAGTGAATTTGTAGTAAGCAAGGGCAAAATACTTCATGCCCAGCGAGTATAATCCAAGCTTGAAAATTATTCCATTGTAGAAAATAAGAGGGAAAGGTATCATTTCCTCTCTAAAACTAATGCTATTTGTTAGGAGAAAGAATGGCACGTTATCGAGGACCTAAAAATCGTATTGCACGCCGCTTTGGAGCGAATATCTTCGGTCGGGCTCGCAGCCCTCTGCTGCGCAAAGCAAACCCCCCTGGCCAACACGGAGCGCGGCGCCGCAAGAAATCTGACTATGGCCTCCAACTTGAAGAAAAGCAGAAGCTTAAGGCTTGCTACGGCATGCTTCTCGAGAAACAGATGGTCAAGATGTTCAAAGAGGCCGTATCACAAAAGGGGAACACCGCCCAGCTCTTTGTCGAGCGCCTTGAGTGCCGTTTGGACAACGTTGTCTACCGTCTCCGGTTCGCGCGGACCATTTTCGGAGCGCAGCAGCTCGTTTCGCACGGCCACATCCTCGTCGACGGGAAGAAAGTCGACCGCCGCTCTTTTCATGTCCGTCCCGGGATGGAAATTTCGGTAAGCGACAAATCCCGCAAGATGAAGGCTGTTTTGGATGCGATCGAAACATCCACTCATTCAACTCCTGAGTATCTCGAGCTCGACAAGGATCATTTCAAGGGCAAGCTCCTCGTCGCTCCTGAAATTGACCAGATCGAGTCAATCCTTCCGATTCCGGTTAACATCCCCGTTGTCTGCGAGTTTCTGGCCCACCGCACTTAGGGAGGCGGGTTTCAGTTTATGTCGAATTCAGTTTCTTTCAATCGGTGTCCTATTTGCTGGGTGGAATATGATGAAGAAGTCCCTATAACCTCAAAAGAAACCCTAAGTTATTCAGAAAGAGTTTCCGAGGATGATTTAAGCCTTGTAAGGACTAAATGCAACCACGTCTTTCACAATAGCTGTCTGCAGAATTGGGTTCAGCAATTTAAATTTACAATCTCAAAGCCTACATGTCCCGTATGCCGAACCGTTCTGATTGACGCTTTTTCAATAGAAATTCCACTTGAAAGAGAAGAAAGAGCTTCGTTAGCTCCTGTCATCATGGTGATTTTCGGCGCGATCTATTTCGATCACCTCTTTTCAAGAGCTTGAAATTACCTTTCGTTAAGCCAATCGCGTGTATAGCAGAATCAGTTGAAAAATTTATATTTTCAATTGATTCTCCTATATGCGGCAGACCTGAGAGCTATCTCGATTAAGGCTTTGATTTTATATTGTATCACTTCAATCTCTTCTAAGGTTTTCTTCGCTTCTTCTAGCTGGCCTGAAGCTTGTTGTGCTTTCGCTACCTCAAGCAAGGCCTGATGCCGATAGGTAGGATATTCTATCTTCTGCGCAATTTTCTTCGCTTCTTCTGGCCGGGCCAGAGCTAACGCTTTCACTATCTCAAGCCACGCTTTACCTTGACAGGTAGGGTCTTGAATCTCTTGTGCGATTTTCTTCGCTTTCTCTGGCTCGACTACAGCTAACGCTTTCACTATCTGGAGCAAGGCTTCAGCTTTATAGTAAAAATATGGAATCTTTTCGGCTGTTTTCTTCGCTTCTTCTGGCTGATCTGCAGCTAATGCTTTCACTATCTCAAGCCACGCTTTAGCTTGACAGGTAGGGTTTCGAATCTCTTGCGTAATTTTCTTCGCTTCGTCTAGATCGATTACAGTTAACGCTTTCACTATCTTTAGCCACGCTTTAGCTTGACAGATAGGGTCTTGAATCTCTTGCGTATACTGCCACCAATTGATCGAGACACGGGTTTGCGCTAAACTAATCGCCGTGAACAAGGAGATTGTATGGCACCGAATACGAAATCAGAAGAAATCAGAAGAGTCCCTAAACGCTGGACAGCGAGTCGTAAAAAAGAAG